>NZ_JBOIBY010000233.1:0-3199 GCF_050739655.1 Pseudomonas sp.
GCCGCCGGCCCGTTGCACCACCGGGCGCAACAAATCGATGGCGCCAGTCTCCCTATCCGTTAGGGCAGCGTCTTTGAAACTGGTTTCGAGGAATTCTCCCCGCGCGCGCGGGAGAGTGGGCCTTCAATCTGGAGGTGTCATGGACAACCAGCACCGCAAGATCAAAGGTTATCGGGAACTCGCCCAAGCGGAGATCGACGGCATCAACGCGATCAAGGACAAAGGGACCGAAATCGGCCGCCTGCTCGACGCATTGGGCGACATCCTGGGCATCGACAAGCGCGCCTTGGCTATCGCCAGGACGGAGCTGCAGACCGGGCTCATGTGGGCGACGCGGGCCATCGCCCAGCCGGAATCGCTCTAGCGCCCTGAAAGGGCAATTCGACTAGCGCCGAGCGTAGCGCTCGGCATGCTGTTCGATCGCCTGGGAAGCCGCACGCTTGGCCTGAAGGAAAGGTTCAAGCGCAGCCCTGGCGACTTCAGCATGGGGCTGGAAGAATGCGGCCTCCATCTCAATGGCGGAACGCTGCAGCTCCGCCGTTGTCGCCTTCAATTCCGGGAAATACAACAACGCAAGTGTCTGCATTTGCGTGGCGGCTTGCGCCAGCTCCGATCCTGCCGGACGAGCTCCGTCTTGACCTGCGGCTTCAACTACACGCGCAAGAAGAATGGGAAGATCCGAAGCCAAATTGGCTATTTGCTCGTACCGCTGCCGCAGCAAGGCGCGCCGCTCATGACGCCTGGAAAGCCATTGCTGGAGCAGCGGCCCGAACTGCGCGACGGCTGAGCCAAGCAGTGCGGCGCCAGCTGCAATTAGGGCGGTGAGGAAGGTGCTGTTCACTAAAACGAAGGCTGACTGCTATTCAAGATTGCCCTGTGTTCGGCTGCTGGCCGAACAAAAAGCCGCTCATGCGCTTCTGGGTCTAGCTGAAATCCCTTCATCTGAAAGATCCTTTGGAACGTCCCGTCAGGGCTAAAAACCAAAACGACCTGCTTTGACGAAACAGCAACTTTCCCTGACCAAAATCCGACCTTCGAATCAACTCGTTGCCATGTATACCCCGTAGCCCCGCTCACCCCCACGTTCGATTGAGCAGGCGGTGTACCCAATAGACTGATCGCCTCCTGAAGAGTGGTTTTTCCAATCTCCAGCTTTGGCAAATATTGGGCGTTGAAATCATTGCCGATGGATGCCTTGGCTCCCGTTAAGAGCAGCAGCACGGCGACGATCAGATATAGCTTCCTCATGATTTTTCTCCATTTGTGATCTAAGCAACGGACTACTTGCAACTCTTCATCGATTCACTGCGCAGGCTATCGAGCAATCCTCCGCGCGCTTGACTTTCCTAGCTGCGCTGGTTGCGCGAACGCAGCGCTCGTCTTGTCCAATGCCGCCTTGGCGTCCTCCGGACTGTTTCGATAGTTGTCTAGGAGGGCCGATTCACGACGGCTTAACGCTGATGTCGGAGGTTGGATAGAAATCCCGCCGGCGCGTTGCCCGGTAAGGATGTAGAGCGCATCAGCTCCAACTGAGGCAAATACCGCCAACTGGGCCGCAGTTGGCGATGTGGCGCCCTTTTCCCAATCAATAACCGTGCGCTTTGACGCACCAACGATCTCCCCTAGGGAGGTCTGGCTGAGCCCTAGGCGCCCCCGCTCGTCGCGAAGGCGCGCGCCTATGGTGATGATTTCCTCACTCATGCCTATTGACAGGTGCAGATTTCTGCACCAATCTTATCCCGTCCGGTTTAAACGTCACCGCAAGGATACGACATGGTTCAGCCTTTGCCTCCCGGGCACGACTTGATGATCAAGGTCCGTGCTGCCCTCCTGCTCAAGAACACGACGCTGGCCGCCTGGTGCCGCCAGCGCGGCATCAACCCCAGCGCCGCGCGCCAAGCGATCTACGGAACTTGGGCTGGCCCCAAGGGCCGCGCCATCCGCGCCAGCATCCTGAAGGCGGCGGGCCTGAAGGAGGCGGCATGAACACCCCCGGCCAGTCCCTGGACACGTTGTCCATCCGCGAACTGGAGCTGTTGCTCGCCTCGGCGCGCGACCAGTACAACACCGCGGCGGCCAACTGGCGGAAGGTCGCAAGCTCCGACGCTCCCCTTTCCGACACCCTGCCTTGGGCAGGTGCCGTCAACGCCGCCGAGCGCCGCTTCGAGCGCGTCAGGAAGGAGCTGGCTCGCCGCCAGCAGGGAGCGGCCGCATGAGCGAGCAGAGCATCTTCGCCCGTCTGTTGTTCGCCCTGTCCGGCCACAGCCGCAATGGTCTGCGGCTGAAACAAATTGCCGACGGGATCAGTGAATCGCCCAGCACCACGCTGCGCAACCTGCAGCGCCTGGCTGAAGACGGCCTGGCCGAGCGCTCGCCCCACGACCAGGACAACTGGCGTCTTTCCCCGCGAATCGTCCAGATCGCCTTGGCGCACCAGACCGAGGTCAGCCGCGAAGAGCGGGCGCTGGATGACTTCCGCAATCGCTACAGCCGTAGCCCCAACTGATGACGAGGATCGACATGACAGAGAAGCAACCCAGCAAGCGCGGCGCCAAGCCCGTTGCAGCGGCCGAAGTAGTCGGCCCGCAGATCGACTCAGACAAGCTGGTCGAGCGGCACCAGGAGCTTCAGGTGCTGGCCCAGGCCGAGGGCCAGATCAAGGCGCTGGCCACCAGCATCGGCTATGCCGGCGCCCTGGATACCGAATCGCTGTGGAGCATGGTCGAGTACCGGCAGCGCAGGTCGATCGAGGACATCCTGGAGATGGGCCGAGGCTTGCTGCTGATCAAAGAGCAGACGCCCCACGGTGACTTCTATGAGCAGTGCGCCGGACGCCAGCTGCACCCGCGCGCGGCACAGCGCCTGATGGGGATCGCGCTGAAGTTCTCCAAAAGCGACACGATGTCGCTTTTGAAAGCGGCCGGCACCCAGGCGAAGGTACTGGAACTGGCGATCCTGGACGACGACGATCTGGAAGCGCTGGAATCTGGCGAGTCGGTGGCTGGGATCACGCTGGATGACGTCGAGCGCATGAGCGCCAGCCAACTGCGCTTGGCACTGCGCGAGACCCGGGCCAATGCAGATGCCAAAGATCAGCGCATCAACAAGTTGAGTGACGATCTCAACAAGGAGCATGAGAAGACGCTCAAGGCGCAGCGACGCTGGAAGGCGGCAACCCCGGACGAGCAACTGGTGACCC
>NZ_JBOIBY010000234.1:0-7586 GCF_050739655.1 Pseudomonas sp.
CTAGAGTGCACGCTTTTAAAATGGCCCCGGTAGCAGTAAGCCACCGGAGATAGCCGTGCAGTTATGCTGGAATGGAATCCAAGCACCCCCCTCCTTCCTCCTGCCTGTGCGGTTTTCACACTTGAAATCGCAACTTGCGCAGCCCCTATGTTCAATAAAATCCTGGTCGTTTGCATCGGCAACATCTGCCGAAGCCCCACCGTCGAGGCCCTGCTCAAAAGCAGGCTGGCCGAACGCGGCATTGATGTGAGTTCAGCGGGCATCCACGCCCTCGTGGACAAACCCATGGACAGCACCGCGCTGGAAGTCTTGCGCGAACACAATGGCGACCACCCGGACCACAAAGGCCGGCAACTGACCCGCGAACTGCTGCAACAGGCCGACCTGATCCTCACCATGGAAACAGGCCACGTTAAACGCATCGTGCAAATGGCACCGGAAGCACAGGGCAAAACGTTCCTGCTGGGCAAGTGGCAGAACAACCAGGAAATCCCCGACCCCTATCGCCAACAGAAGGTCGCCTTCGAACACGTCTACCAACTGATGACGCAAGGCGTCGACAGCTGGTCGCAAAAACTATAATCACCTCTTGTAAAAGTACCCCGCATGCAAAGCCCAAACAGCCTCCCCATCCAGGAACACCGCGACGACGATGACGCCATCGATCTGCTCGCACTCTTCGGCACCTTCATCGATAGCAAGTGGATCATTGTTGGCATCACTGCGTTCTTTTGCGCGGTGGGTGTTGCGTATGCACTGTTGTCGACACCGGTATACCAGGCGAATGCGCTGGTTCAGGTTGAAGAGAAAAAAGGCGGCATGGCTGCGCTGGGCGGCATGGGGGAAATGAGTGAAATGTTCGGCGGCACCTCTCCGGCGGTGACCGAGATTGAGCTGCTTAAATCCCGCGCGGTACTGGGCAAGGCTGTGGAGAACCTGAAACTCGACATTATTGTTAAGCCGAACTATTTCCCGCTGATTGGCCATTTTCTGAGCCGACGCTTTGAGCCGGTGAGTGAAAACCAGGTGGCCTCGCCACTGCTCGGTCTCAACAGCTTCACTTGGGGTGGAGAAAAGCTCGATATCTTCCAACTGGAAGTGCCGGATGCTTACCTTGGCAAGGGGTTGACACTACGCTCTGAGGGAAATGGTGCCTTTACTCTGCTGAATGACGATGACGAAGCCCTCCTCCATGGTCAGGCGGGTGAGAAGCTCGAGCAGAATGGCTTCAAACTACAAGTCTCCGCCCTGAACGCCAATGCGGGCGCGCTTTTCACTGTCGCCAAACAGCGTCGTCTAAACACCATTCTGCAATACCAGGAAGATGTGTCGGCCGCTGAACGTGGCAAGGAATCCGGCATCATCGCATTGTCGCTGGAAAGCGAAGATCCCGATCTGGCCAACAAGGTACTGGATGAGATCAACCGCCTCTACGTACTGCAAAACGTCCAGCGCAACTCCGCCGAAGCCGCACAAAGCCTGGACTTTCTGCGCTCCCAGTTGCCGGATGTACGAAAGCAACTTGAGAAGGCCGAAGGTCAGTTGAATGCCTACCAGAGCAGTGCCCGCTCCGTAGACATTACTATCGAAACCAAAGCTGTACTCGATCAGATCGTAGCCCTGGAAACCCTGATTTCCGAGTTGAAGCTCAAGCAAGCCGAGATGGAACACCGTTTCACCCGCGAACATCCGTCCTACCAGGCACTGATGACCCAAATGGGTCAGCTGGATCAGCAGAAACGCGGACTGGAAAAAAAGGTCAAGAACCTGCCAGAAACCCAGCAGGAATTACTGCGCCTGACCCGTGACATGCAAGTCACCACCGACATCTACACGCAGTTGCTGAACAAAACCCAGGAGCTGGATATTGTCCGAGCCGGTACGGTAGGTAACGTTCGCGTGATCGACTCGGCGGATGCGAACATCGAAAAACCGGTCAAACCGAAAAAAATGCTGATCGT
The DNA here is from genome assembly GCF_050739655.1 of Pseudomonas sp. Taxonomy (GTDB): domain Bacteria; phylum Pseudomonadota; class Gammaproteobacteria; order Pseudomonadales; family Pseudomonadaceae; genus Aquipseudomonas. The sequence continues at coordinate 1,962 of NZ_JBOIBY010000234.1, forward strand.
TTTGATCGCAACGCTGCTCGGCGGCCTGATTGCCGTGGCCTACGTACTGGTTCGTAAAGCGTTGAATCGTGGCGTCGAAGACCCAGAGGTCATCGAGCAACTCGGCATCCCGGTTTATGCCTCAATCCCTCTCAGCAAGGGTCAATCCTTGATTGAAGGCACATTAAAGGGCAACAACCGCGCGTCTACCGGCTCCCTGTTGCTAGCCGTGAACAACCCCGCCGACCTCGCTGTTGAATCATTGCGCAGCCTGCGTACCAGCCTGCACTTCGCGACCCTTGAAGCGAAGAACAACATCCTGATGATTTCCGGCCCAAGCCCGGCCGTGGGTAAATCCTTCGTCTCGTGCAACCTGGCCGCGATCATTGCCCAGACCGGACAAAAGGTACTGCTGGTCGACGCCGACATGCGTAAAGGCTACCTGAACAAAATGTTCCGCATGGACGTGAGCAACGGATTATCCGACCTGCTCGCCGGCAAAATTGACTTGAACAAGGCAACCCACTCCACCGAAGTGGACAACCTGCACGTCATCACCCGCGGGCAAATCCCACCTAACCCGTCGGAATTGCTGATGCACAGCAACTTCACTCGCTTCCTGGAGCAAGTCAGCAGCCAGTACGACCTGGTGATCATCGATACCCCGCCAATCCTCGCAGTGACCGACGCAGCCCTGGTAGGCCGCCAGTCCGGCACGAACCTGATCGTGACCCGTTTCGGCGTAAACGCTGCCAAAGAGATCGCAGTGACCAAACGCCGCTTCGAACAGAACGGCATCGTAGTCAAGGGTGCGATTTTCAACGCCGTGGAACGCAAAGCTTCAGCCTACGGCTACGGCAGTTACAGCTACTATCAATACGAATACGCCTCGGACAAAAAGTGACACCCGACATCAGGGCAGCACCGCTGCCCTGATTCACCCATGAGAGCCCTTAGCATGCCTCGCCCGCATCCTCCCCCACGCTGGTACCTGATCCAGTGCAAACCCCGGCAAGACGCCCGCGCCGAGGAAAACCTGATTCGCCAGAGCTTCACTTGCTACCGACCAACCCAACGGATCGAACGTATTCAGCGCGGTCGCCGCAGCACGTCAGTGGAGTCTCTCTTCCCCGGCTACCTGTTTATCCAGCTCGACCAACTCAACGATAATTGGCACCCGATCCGCTCTACCCGCGGAGTCAACCAACTGGTGACGTTCGGTAAACTACCGATTGCGGTCGCTGACGATCTCATCGAGCAATTGCAACAGCAACTCAACGAGGCACCCGTAGAGCCCACAGCATTCGAACCCGGCGACAGGGTGCGCATCAACCGCGGCAGCTATAAGGAACTGGAAGCGATTTTCCTGGCCCGCGACGGTGCCGAACGCATCGTGATCCTGCTCCAGCTCCTGCACCGCGAACACACCCTCAGCGTCCCGATCGACGCAATAGAAAAAACCTGATCACCCCCTATCGTTTTGCTCACCTAAAACAACAAAAATAAAAATCAATGACTGACTTGTGAGCGCTGAAACTGCTTGCAATGTCGAACCCTGCCCGAACCACAGCAAATCTGGCCGAACCCGGTCCTCGCCCAATAAAAACGCCGCTTTTAGTGGATCCAACCTACAAATCCGTCTTCACTTTTCCTACGAACTCAGTAGAATGCACCCTCGGCTGAGGCTAACCACTTCATTCCGGCAGGATGCCTTGCACAGCCCCCGTTGTGCAGCAGTCAAGGAACAGACGCATAGTCCTCTGCTGAGCCATGGCTCGGCCTGCCCGATTGACTCCCTCATCCCCAAAATAAACTGCCAGCGCTCGCGCATCGGCTCATTCGTCGCACCCACGGCGCACGTTCTCAGGAAACCAACGGTCAATCCTGGGGCGGTAGCGTGCCCAAAACCTTGATATTGGCCAAGGCGAGTGCGTTCCCTGTCACGGATAAGGGAAACGCCACGACACAGACCGGTTTGTGCCCAAGGCTCAAACAGCAACTAAAGCTGCATGGAGTGAACATTCCAGACAGCAGGCATACCCAGGATGGTATGTCCAAATCGATGCAAGGGAGATTATTTTGATTCGCAAGCGCAACACCACGCTACCAGCCGGTCGCGGTCTTACGTTCTGGACCCAATGGCTTGCCGCAATCTCCGCACTCATCCTCCTGCTCTGTGCACTGGCAACCATGAAGACCGGGGAAGTCGAAGCCCACTACCGCATACTCGCGGCATTCATACTGCTCGGCTCGGTACCCTCCTACTCCATGATGCAGGTCTACCATAAACACCATGGCTATCTGGTAGGACTAGGCCGATTGTTGGCTGGCTGGCTGGTGCTACTCTCCGGCTTGACCGTCGTGGCGTTTATCACCAAAACCAGTCAGCTTTTTTCCCGCGAAGTCATCATCATTCTCGCGATTGCCGGTTTCGCACTCCAAGCCTGTCTCTATGTGCCGCTGCAAAACCTTTCCCGGCGTTACCAGCAAAAGCTGCAAGCCGCCCGCACCTCGCTGATTATCGGCACCGGCGACCTGGCCCAAGAACTTGCGGACAAATTGGTTCGCAATAGAAACGAACCACTGGTTGGCCTGGTAGCCGCGGACGACCACCCCTCGCCCAGCAATGGCCTGTACCCGGTGATTGGCAGCCTTGCCCACCTGCGGGACCTGATCGCAACCCACCAGATTCGGCGCCTCTACATCGCATTGCCGCTGACAGAAGCCGAACAGATCGAAGGCCTGTACATCGACCTGCTGGACTCCAGCGTCGACGTCATCTGGACCCCGGATCTGCAAAGCCTGATCCTGCTCAACCACTCCGTAAGTGATATAGAAGGCCTTCCCGCCATTCACTTGAACGAGAGCCCACTGACGTCCTACCCCACCGCCGCCGCCTCTAAAGCGATAATGGACCGGACCGTCGCACTCATCGCGATCATTCTCCTTAGCCCGGTACTGTTGGCCACCGCCATCGCCGTCAAATGCTCATCCCCTGGCCCGATCCTGTTCAAACAGAAACGCCATGGCTGGAACGGCAAGATCATCAAGGTCTGGAAGTTTCGCTCGATGCGTGTGCACGATGACCAAGAGGTAAAGCAGGCCAGCCGCAAAGACCCACGCATCACCCGCGTCGGCCAATTCATCCGCCGCACTTCCATTGATGAATTACCGCAGCTCTTTAATGCCCTCCAAGGCCGCATGTCGCTGGTTGGCCCGCGCCCTCATGCCGTGGCACACAACGATTACTACACCGGAAAAATCGATGCCTATATGGCTCGACATCGAATCAAACCCGGTATTACCGGCCTAGCACAGATCAGCGGTTACCGAGGTGAGACGGAAACTATCGACAAGATGGAGAAGCGTGTAGAGCTGGATCTTGCATATATCAATAATTGGTCGTTGTGGCTGGACATCAAGATATTGATCAAGACTCCGTTCACGCTGCTATCGAAGAACATTTACTGAAGCGTGTCGCCCTCCCGTTACCGCACCTAACCCGTGCAACTCTCGACACTAACAAACACCTATATGATGGCCTGCATCTAATGAAAACCCTCTGCGTCTTTGGCACCCGCCCCGAAGCTATCAAGATGGCTCCACTGGTTCTTGCACTTGCGTCTGACGAACGCTTCGATGCAAAGGTCTGCGTTACAGGCCAACACCGGGAGATGCTCGACCAGGTGCTTGACCTGTTCGCCATCCAGCCAGATTTCGATCTGAACATCATGAAACCTGGCCAGGATCTTACGGACGTCAGCACGGCCATCATGCAAGGTTTGAAGAACGTATTTGCGGACTTCAAACCAGATGTCGTTTTAGTGCACGGAGATACCGCGACCACCTTCGCCGCGAGCCTCGCAGCGTACTACCAGCAAATTCCGGTCGCTCACGTTGAAGCGGGCCTGCGTACCGGCAATCTGTATTCACCCTGGCCTGAGGAAGGCAACCGCAAGCTGACTGGTGCACTGGCCACTCTGCATTTCGCTCCAACTGAAACCTCGCAATCGAACCTGCTACGCGAAGGCGTCAAACCCGAAAGCATCATCGTTACAGGGAACACCGTAATTGATGCATTACTGGACGTAGTGGCGCGACTTGATAAGGACCAGGAACTCAATCAAAAAGCCGCCGCACCTGGCGCATTTCTCGACCCTTCCCGGAAATTGATTCTCGTAACCGGGCATCGTCGAGAAAGCTTCGGTGACGGGTTTGAGCGAATCTGTAATGCGCTGATTGAAGTCGCGCAACAAAACCCAGAGGTCGATATCGTTTATCCGGTGCACCTCAATCCTAATGTTCGTGAACCCGTCAACCGGTTGCTTTCCGGCATCGACAATGTCCATTTGATCGAGCCATTGGATTACCTCCCGTTTGTTTACATGATGACCCGCTCGCACATCATTTTGACCGACTCGGGCGGCATTCAAGAGGAAGCGCCATCTTTGGGTAAGCCGGTACTGGTGATGCGCGATACAACAGAGCGTCCTGAGGCAGTCTCGGCAGGCACTGTGAAACTAGTTGGCACCGAAACTACCAATATTGTCATTGAATTGAATCGCCTACTGAATGACACAGTTGCGTACCGAACGATGAGCTTTGCCCATAACCCATACGGCGATGGGAAAGCATGTGAAAAAATAAAAAATTCGCTCATAGAAAAACTATCTAGTTAACCGTCAAATAGGCTTGGCCTTTTCTCATTAAAGGCCAAACAGCCATCAAGCGCTAAAACCCGCCTCAAAACCCAAAAATTCAATTTTAATGTCACACATAATTTTCATGGCATTCACCGTAGAGCATTTCGCTTGCGAAAACTAATGAACTTAACATTAAATCCGAATTTTCGTCGGTATCTTGGCAACAGCACCTGGATGATGACCGAGCAATTGCTGAGGCTTTTCTCAGGGGTATTTGTAGGTATTTATATAGCTCGATATTTAGGTCCAGATCAGTTTGGCGCACTGAGCTATGTCCTTACTATTTCTGCACTCTTAATTGGAGTGTCTAGAATGGGAATGGACTCAGTACTGACTAGAGACCTTGTACAAAAACCTGATCGAAAGCAAGAGTTAATGGGCACCGCTTTCTGGATCATGACTATAACAGCCGCAATATGCTACGCACTTACAGCAACAACCATCTACAATATCCAAGAAGATAACGAAACAAAATTATATGCACTTATAATCGCTGGCAGCACTTTTTTCACATCATTTCTAGTAATTGATTTTTATTTTCAATCTCAAATACAAGCAAAATACTCCTCACTATGCAAGTCAACTTCATTAATAATCACATCGTGCACCAAGCTACTACTCATATTCTATAAATCAAATTTAATTTGGTTTGTTGTAATAACCGCATTAGAGCAGGCAATACTAGCGATATTTCTTATAGTCGTTTTCGCTCGAACAAATTTTTTGACGTTCTTCTTCAAATTCAACACCCAAGATGCAAAAGAAATGCTTGTTAGTTGCTGGCCCATGGTCGTATCCTCAGTAGCTATATTAATATATATGCGAATAGACCAAATAATGATCAGGCATATGCTTGGATTACGAGAAGTCGGCATATATTCCGCCGCAGCAAAACTGTTTGATGCATGGTTTCTTCTGCCTTACACACTAACAATTTCTCTCC
>NZ_JBOIBY010000235.1:0-3532 GCF_050739655.1 Pseudomonas sp.
GCCGCCGGCCCGTTGCACCACCGGGCGCAACAAATCGATGGCGCCAGTCTCCCTATCCGTTAGGGCAGCGTCTTTGAAACTGGTTTCGAGGAATTCTCCCCGCGCGCGCGGGAGAGTGGGCCTTCAACCAGGAGGCGTCATGGACAACCAGCACCGCAAGATCAAAGGCTATCGGGAACTCGCCCAAGCGGAGATCGACGGTATCAACGCGATCAAGGACAAAGGGACCGAGATCGGCCGCCTGCTCGAAGCCCTGGGCGATATCCCGGGCATCGACAAGCGCGCCCTGGCTATCGCCAGGACGGAGCTGCAGACCGGGCTCATGTGGGCGACGCGGGCCATCGCCCAGCCGGAATCGTTCTAGTGCCCAGGAAGGGCGATCCGACTAGCGCCGAGCGTAGCGCTCGGCGTGCTGCTCGATCGCCTGGAAAGCCGCACGTTTGGCTTGAAGGAAAGGTTCCAGCGCAGCCTTGGCATCTTCGACACTGGATCGGAAGAATGCAGATTCCAGCGCAATGGACGCCCTCTGCAGTTCGTCAACCGACGCCTTCAATTCCGGAAAGTACAGCAACGCCAGTGTCTGCATTTGAGTGGCAGCTTGTGCCAGCTCCGACCCTTCCGATCGAGGCCCTGCTTGAACTGAGGTCTCTACTACTCGCGCCATGTGGATGGAAAGATCCGAAGCCAGCGTGGCCATTTGCTCGTACCGCTGCCGCAGCAAGGCGCGACGTTCATGACGCCTGGAAAGCCATTGCTGGAGCAGCGGCCCGAACTGCGCGACAGCTGACCCGAGCAGTGCGGCACCGGCTGCGATCAGGGCGGTGAGGAAAGTGCTGTTCACGGACGGTTGGTGTCGCCCCGAGAGTCCTTTCTCATAAGGCCCCCGAGCGTCTCCTCCCATCGCGAATCTTCCGAATGGCTATCAGGACTCTCTGTTTCGATCGGTGAATCAGAGTTGGTCATGGGTGATGCTTCCCATATGGCGCAATCAGCGATATCAGCAAGCATCAAGCTGGCCTCTTTCAATGCGATTGTTAGAAGCACCATGACAAAGGACGCAATGACTCCAACTGCCAATGCGCCTATCCCGCTACCCCTGTCAACACTGTTGCCCGCCAGGAGCGCAGCTAGCAATATCAATGCAGCAGCGATGTAACCAACAAAAGCTGCAAAGCCTATGAATCCCCGAAAAACCGGATAGCAACTCTGGGTACGGATGATCGTCAACTTGGCTCGACTACTCATGAACTTCCTCCTTGGCTGTGTTGTCCATTTCGACATGTGCTGGCCGGTCTACTTATTCGATTGAAGCCTTGCTTGCTTGATCAGCGACCTCGGTTGCGCGAACGCAGCGCTCGTCTTGTCTAGGGCCGCCTTCGCGTCCTCCGGACTGTTTCTGTAGTTGTCAACAAGAGCGGCCTCTCGAGGGCTGAGCAATCCCGTTGATGAGTCATCAACCGAGATCCCGCTACGGTGACCTGACAGGATGTAGAGAACATCCCATCCGGCGGCTGTCAGGGCCCCTAGCACCTTCGCCCCTGGCTCCGAGCCCGCTTCGTACTTAGCCCACATCTCGCGGCGGACGCCAACTAGCGCCGCCGCCTGAGCCTGCGACCAGCCCAAAGCCTCGCGGAGCTCTTTCATGCGCGTTCCTGCGTGAGTATCTAGATGCACACAAATCCCTTGACTTGTGCATTTGAATGCACAAGACTTATCCCGTCCGGTTTAAACGTCACCGCAAGGATACGACATGGTTCAGCCTTTGCCCCCCGGGCACGACTTGATGATCAAGGTACGTGCCGCCCTCCTGCTCCAGAACACCACGCTGGCCGCCTGGTGCCGCCAGCGCAGCATCCACCCCAGCGCAGCGCGCCAGGCGATCTACGGCACTTGGGCCGGCCCCAAGGGTCGCGCCATGCGCGCCAGCATCCTGAAGGCTGCTGGCCTGAAGGAGGCGGCATGAACACCCCCGGCCAGCCCCTGGACGAACTGTCCATCCGCGAACTGGAGCTGCTGCTCGCCTCGGCGCGCGACCAGTACAACACCGCGACGGCCAACTGGCGGAAGGTCGCAAGCTCCGATGCCCCCCTGTCCGACACCCTGCCGTGGGCGGGCGCCGTCAATGCCGCCGAGCGTCGCTTTGAGCGCGTCAGGAAGGAGTTGGCCCGTCGCCAGCAGGGAGCGGCCGCATGAGCACCCCCGGCACCACCACCTATCGGCGGCTCGATCCGGCCACCGGGCAAGGTGGCCGGATCGTCTACACCCCGCTTACTTCTCAGTACGCCGCACAGCCTGCTCGCGCGCCCGCAGCAGGGTCTGATACAGCGACGGGATCAGATCGGCAAGCATCGCCTGCGCATCGGAATCCTCGCGGGTGTTCCCGCTCAGGCGTATGTCGCCGTTTGAAACAAACGCTGCGGCAAGTTGCACGGCTTGTTCAAAAATTCGTTCCGATTGCATTTGGAATCTCCGTTGGTTTGGGTGTGTTGGTTGGCACCTCGCATCCTACCAACGGCGATTCCTCCCGCACGGAGGTGCTCCCGTGAGCGAGCAGAGCATCTTCGCCCGCCTGTTGTTCGCCCTGTCCGGCCATAGCCGCAATGGCCTTCGCTTGAAACAGATCGCCGACGGGATCGGTGAATCGCCCAGCACCACGCTGCGCAACCTACAGCGTCTGGGTGAAGACGGCCTGGCCGAGCGCACGCCCCAAGACCAGGACAACTGGCGCCTTTCCCCCCGAATTGTCCAGATCGCCCTGGCGCACCAGACCGAGGTGGCTCGCGAAGAGCGGGCGCTGGACGACTTCCGCAATCGCTACAGCCGTAGCCCCAACTGATGACGAGGATCGACATGACAGAGAAGCAACCCAGCAAGCGCGGCGCCAAGCCCGTTGCTCAGGCCGAAGTGGTCGGCCCCCAGCTCGACGCCGACAAGCTTGCCGAACGCACGCAGGAACTGGTAACGCTCGGTGAGCACCAGAACGAGGTTGTGGACCAGTTCGGCGACGGCCTGCCGTGGCACCCGGACCATTACGAGGCCGCCATTCGCGGTGAACTACGTCGTGGCTGCGAAGCCTTCCTGCGCGCAGGGCGCTACCTGGTGGTGGCTCGCGAATGCGCGGTACATGGCGAATGGTATGGGCTACTGGATCGACTTGGCCTTGGCCAAGAGCAGGCCCGCCGAATGATTGAGGCAGCCCGCAGGGTAGCCTGCCTGCCAAATCCCTCGCATGCGAGGGATTTGATGGCGGCCACCAAGAGCCAAAGCCGCCTGATCGAGCTTCTGTCACTGCCTGACGAGCAGTTCACCAAACTGGCCACCGAGGGCGAAACCAAGGGCCTGACGCTCGATGACGTGGAGCACATGTCGCGCCACGAGCTCCGCTCCGCCATCCGTGACGCCCGCGCCAATGCAGATGCCAAAGATCAGCGCATCAACAAGTTGAGTGACGATCTCAACAAGGAGCATGAGAAGACGCTCAAGGCGCAGCGACGCTGGAAGGCGGCAACCCCGGACGAGCAACTGGTGACCC
>NZ_JBOIBY010000236.1:0-2107 GCF_050739655.1 Pseudomonas sp.
GACATATCACCCTCGCCATGCTCGCCCACACCTTCCTCGCCGTCACCGCACACGAAACCAAAAAAAGGGGCGCCACCAAGCCACACCGCTAAGCCAACCAGACAGTCCACCCGACGAACCGACCGAACCTGAAACCGCGCCACCCCTCCATCGACGTCTCATCGCGCTGACCCTCGCCGAAATCCGTCGACTCCTCAACCTCACCCACCGCGGCGAACACGCCATAAGCCACGGCCTGCACTGGTCAACATGGCGCCGCCAACACCAAGCCCAAGCACGCCGAGCCCACGTCCGACGACACCTCCGCCTACACACACCGATAATCTAGCCCTGTAGTACTAGTGTCGCTAGATCTGATCTAGTTTACGTACGACACGATCGTCTACGCAGTTCAAGGGCCAGATCGCCGATCTTCGTGGCGTAAATGGATACGCATTTCGTGACACTAGTGTAGATAGATCTGTTTTATTTTACGCTGCTCGGCGGGCTACGTCGTCGATCTCGGTGGCGCGCAGAAGAGCCTCCATGCGGGCCGTGACAACGCGGACCTTGCCAATGATCTCCTCCGCGGTAGCTTTCCACTCGAAGGGCTTGCAATCACTGTTCCAGTGTTTGACGAACGCCTCAATCTCACGGTTCAGAGCTTTCACTGACCTGAACGTTCCACATCGGATCAGCTTCCGGGCAATAATGCCATTCCAGATCTCGATCTGATTCATCCACGACGCCCCGGTGGGGGTGAAGTGAAAGACGACTTGCCCTTTCTGCTTGACAAGCCATTTCTCGGTATCATCCGACAAGTGCACGGAAGCGTTGTCGAGGACCACATGGACCTTCTGGCCGGGGTAGGCAGCGACGACCTTCTTCATCAGCCGGAGGAAATCCGGAGTCGCGTGAGTCTGCGACAAAGAAGAGATCACTCTACCCGTCCGGATATCGAGGGCGGCGTACAGATCCGTGGTCCCCATCCGCGCGTAATCGAAAGTACGCTTCTGCGTCTTGCCGAAGTCGATCGGCAGCAGCGGCTGCGTGCGGTCCAGCGCCTGGATACCCGACTTCGCGTCCACCGACACGACCACCTCTCCCTCCGGAGGATCCAGATACAGACCGACGACATCACGGACTTTATCCTCAAAATGCGGATCCCGGGAAATCTTGAACGTCCCCTGCCGCCACGGCGCCAAGCCGTTCTCCCGCCACAGCCGCGACACCCACGTCTGCGACACATACACACCCTCAGTCTTCTTGATATACCGAGACATCTCCGTCGAAGACCAATGTGAAATCCCCAGCGACGACGGAGGCGTCGCCCTCGTCAACGCGAGCACCTTCGCGCGAATCCGGTCCGGGATCTGACGCGGCCCACCCGGCGAGGTCATACTCACCAGACCTTCCAAGCCGAACCGCTCATAGCGCGCCAGCCATTTATCCACCGTCGGCCGCGACGCCCCCGACATCGCGGCGATCTCCATTTTCCGGTAGCCCTGGTCATACCAGAGCACCATCTGCGCCCGCGCCGACACCGATCCATCATACGAACCTGATCCGACCGCCGCCTGAAGCTCCGCGCGATCCTCTGCTGAAAGTGCCATGGGCAGATTATTCCACACTGCGTGACCAATGTAAAGCTAAACATATCTATCTACACTAGCAGCTATTGCAGGCGCTTTCGCAGGTTTGGCCGCAGCCATCGTCGGTGAGCCGCATCAGCTCGTCGACAACCGGACCGGATTCAACAATGCTGACATCGAGATCGAACTCCGAGTCCACCACCGGGCCGTCCGGAATTACTGCCATCTCATCCATTTGAATAGTCACAGGTTCCTCCTTGGGTTAAGGTGCCGTATTCGAGAACTCTCGCTATTGGTCAGAATGTCCGCCGTCCGGGCCAGGTGATGAGGACTCGGGTGTGCTTCTTGTCGATGACCCGCCCCGGGGGAAGGTCCGCATCCGGGGTTGCCGCGGGATACACCTCGATGCGCGCCCCCGGACCAGAACGGTGGTCCCGGTCCCAGGTCCGGATCAGCTCCACGTACTGTTCCGCGAGAGCCTCAGCCTGCGGGCCGTGGGCGTACACACCGGTCTCGAAATCGCTCGTGCCTTCGAT
>NZ_JBOIBY010000237.1:0-8478 GCF_050739655.1 Pseudomonas sp.
ACCGCCAAGGGTTGGCTGGTCAACACGATGGTGAGCAAGGTCAAGAAGATGGTCCCGGCCTATTCCTTGCCCCAGGCTGTTTCCTTCAAGAGTGCGCTGCGCATGGGCCGGGGCCTGGGCATCAAGCCGCTGAGCGTCGGTCTCGACGACATCGCCGTGCTGCAATACACCGGCGGCACCACGGGCCTGGCCAAGGGCGCGATGCTGACCCATGGCAACCTGGTGGCGAACATGCAACAGGCACGGGCCTGCCTCAGCCAGTCGGCCAGCGACGGTCAGCCGCTGTTGCGCGAAGGTCAGGAGGTCATGATCGCGCCGCTGCCGCTGTACCATATCTATGCCTTCACGGCGAACTGCATGTGCATGATGGTGACGGGCAACCACAACATACTGATCACCAATCCGCGGGACATTGGCGGCTTTATCAAAGAGCTGAAGAAATGGCGGTTCTCGGCGCTGCTGGGGCTCAACACGCTGTTCGTGGCGCTGATGGATCATCCGGATTTCAAGACCCTGGATTTCTCCAGTCTCAAACTCACCAACTCCGGCGGCACTGCGCTGGTCAAAGCCACCGCCGAGCGCTGGGAGCAGTTGACCGGTTGCCGCATCACCGAAGGCTACGGCCTGACCGAAACCTCGCCAGTGGCCTGCACCAACCCCTATGGCGACCAGTCGCGCATTGGCACGGTCGGCCTGCCGGTGCCGGGCACCACGCTCAAAGTGATTAATGATGAGGGTGTCGAGCAGCCGCTGGGCGAACGCGGCGAGCTGTGCATCAAGGGGCCGCAGATCATGAAGGGGTACTGGCAGAAACCTGAAGCCACCGCCGAAGTGCTGGATGCCGAGGGTTGGTTCAAGTCCGGCGACATTGCCGTGATCGATCCAGACGGTTTCGTGCGCATCGTCGACCGCAAGAAAGACATGATCATCGTCTCGGGTTTCAACGTGTACCCGAACGAGATTGAAGACGTGGTCATGGCCCATCCGAAAGTCGCCAACTGTGCCGTCATCGGCGTACCGGACGAGCGTTCGGGCGAGGCGGTGAAGTTGTTCGTGGTAGCGCGGGAGGCGGGGGTCAGCCTTGAAGAGCTCAAGGCGTACTGCAAGGAAAACTTCACGGCTTACAAAGTGCCCAAGCACATTGTTCTGCGTGAGTCGTTGCCGATGACGCCGGTGGGCAAGATTTTGCGGCGGGAGTTGCGCGATATCGCTTGATTGGTGAATGGCCGCGCGTTGCGCGGATCGCGGGCAAGCCACGCTCCCACAGGTTTTGAGTCGTTCACCCGTTTGTGAACAACACCGAACCTTGTGGGAGCGGGCTTGCCCGCGATGCTTTTGGGAAAAGCCCCAATTTCCGAGGCTTTCAGAGGATATTGGAATCTTTGCTCTAAAATGACTGCTTGTCATTCTTGAGTCACGATTGTGACTGTAGAGGCCGCTTTTGGCTCTAGGCGACCCTTGGCAAAGCTGCTACTCTCGGCGCGTTTTGTGACTTCTCGGCCTTCTGTCAGCCAGATTCACCAATAATCAAACACCAATAATAATCGCATCAAATGCGGTGCTGAATTCGCGTTGCTGAGGAGTGGGCTTCCATGATCGAAGACTTTTGGAAGGATAAGTACCCAGCTGGGATTGCTAGCGACATCAATCCAGATGAGTACCCGAATATTCAGGCAGTGTTGAAGCAATCCTGCCAACGCTTCGCCAACAAACCGGCATTCAGCAACCTGGGCAAGACAATCACCTACGGTGAACTGTACGAATTGTCCGGGGCCTTTGCCGCCTATCTGCAACAGCATACCGATTTGCAGCCGGGCGATCGAATCGCCGTGCAGCTGCCCAACGTGTTGCAGTACCCGGTTGCCGTTTTCGGTGCGATCCGCGCCGGGCTGATCGTGGTCAATACCAACCCGTTGTACACCGCGCGGGAAATGGAACATCAGTTCAACGACTCCGGTGCCAAGGCCCTGGTTTGCCTGGCCAACATGGCGCACCTGGCGGAAACCGTGGTGCCGAAAACCGGCGTCAAACACGTCATCATCACCGAAGTCGCCGACCTGCTGCCGCCGGTCAAGCGCCTGCTCATCAACAGCGTCATCAAGTACGTGAAGAAGATGGTGCCGGCGTATCACCTGCCCAAAGCCATCAAGTTCAATGACGTACTGAGCAAGGGCCATGGTCAGCCAGTCAAAGAAGCTTGCCCGGCCAGCAGCGATGTGGCGGTGTTGCAATACACCGGTGGTACCACGGGCGTGGCCAAGGGCGCGATGCTGACCCACCGTAACCTGGTGGCGAACATGTTGCAGTGCAAGGCGCTGATGGGCTCCAACCTTAATGAAGGTTGCGAGATCCTGATCACGCCGCTGCCGCTGTATCACATCTATGCCTTCACCTTTCATTGCATGGCGATGATGCTGATCGGCAACCACAACATCCTGATCAGTAACCCGCGCGACCTGCCGGCGATGGTCAAGGAACTGTCGAAGTGGAAGTTCAGCGGGTTCGTCGGCCTGAACACCCTGTTCGTTGCCCTGTGTAACAACGAAGGTTTCCGCAAGCTGGACTTCTCGGCGCTGAAAGTGACGTTGTCCGGTGGCATGGCCTTGCAACTGGCCGCAGCGGAGCGCTGGAAAGCGGTCACCGGTTGCGCCATTTGCGAAGGTTACGGCATGACCGAAACCAGCCCGGTGGCCACGGTCAACCCGATCCAGAACATCCAGATCGGCACCATCGGCATTCCGGTGCCATCGACCCTGTGCAAAATCATCAGTGATGCCGGTGTCGAGCAGCCAATGGGTGAAATCGGCGAGCTGTGTGTGAAGGGGCCGCAGGTCATGAAGGGCTACTGGCAGCGTCAGGAAGCCACCGACGAAATCCTCGACAGCGAAGGCTGGTTGAAGACCGGTGACATCGCGCTGATCCAGCCCGATGGCTACATGCGCATCGTCGATCGCAAGAAAGACATGATCCTGGTGTCCGGTTTCAACGTGTACCCGAACGAGCTGGAAGACGTGCTGGCGACCCTGCCGGGCGTGCTGCAATGTGCGGCCATCGGCGTACCGGACGAGAAGTCGGGCGAGGCGATCAAGATTTTCATCGTCGCCAAGCCGGGCGTGACCCTGACCAAGGAACAAGTGATGGAGCACATGCGCGCCAACGTCACCGGTTACAAAGTCCCACGCTCCGTGGAATTCCGCGATGCGCTGCCGACCACCAACGTCGGCAAGATCCTGCGTCGTGAATTGCGCGATGAAGAGTTGAAGAAGATCAACGCGAAGAAAGCGACCGCGTAAATCGAGAAGCCCCGCAGATGCGGGGCTTTTTGTTGAAGGTCAAAAGATCGCAGCCTGCGGCAGCTCCTACATTGGATGGCGTACACCCTGTAGGAGCTGCCGAAGGCTGCGATCTTTTGATTTTATTGGCGGAACGGCGCGAAATTGACGTTGGTGCCCGCCGGGCGCATGTCCTGCAGGAACGAGTCCTTGTCGGCACTCAATTCCAGGCTCAGAGCAGCCTTGCGCTTGCCTTCGTTCCGAATGACCAGGCCTTCAAGCTTCTCGCGAAGGAACACCGTCGGCACTTTCAAATGCAGCAGCTCGTCGGTCGCCGGGGTGTGCATCAGCAGGTGAATCCACTCGTACTGACCAACGGCCAGGCGTGTCACCGGGATATCGAACCACCAGATGTTGCGGTTGCGGTTCAGTTCGGTGAAGTGGCAGTTGTTGACACCAAGCACAGCACCACCAAGTTCCTGGTTTCTGCGGGCAATGGCCTGCTTTTTATCGAGTTTCATAACATTCCTGCGGGTGTTGGATCTTCAGCGCCGCGGCGCCAATACGTTGCGCATTCTCGGGGGTTGCCGGGCAAACATAAAGCCCAACCTGCATGGAACGATGAAATGTCGTGCTGAAAATAAATGAAACTCCGCTCAAACGGCCCCGGTCAACCTTGTGTAACGACTTTCCTCCCATTGGAATATACGCAGGAGATTCATCATGGGTAGCACGAGCGATAAAGTGAAAGGCATGGCCAACGAAGCGGCTGGCAACATAAAACAGGGCGTCGGCAAGGCTATCGATAGCGACAAAATGCGCGCTGAAGGCGTAGTGCAGGAAAAGAAAGGCGAGGCCCAGCAAGCGGTCGGCAAGGCCAAGGATGCTGTGAAAAAAGGTATCGACCAAGCTTGAACTGGCCTTTGATGGCCTTTGATAAAGCCACGAAGCGGCCATCCCCGGATGGCCGTTTTTGTGTCAGCCTGAACTTGCGCCATTAATTTGTTTCAAAGCCGCGAGTTAAGCTACTTTGATGAATGAAAACGGCCCCTGAATCGCCATGACTTCAACCCATTTTTGCGGCGAATGGAGACGCGAATGATTTTCCCGGACATGAGAGGCTTGCCCCTGCACCGCGTGATGGTGCGTACGGTCACCGAGTTCGTCGACGACGAGATGTCGACCTATGCCTCGGCGCTGGCCTATCAAATGCTGTTTTCGTTGTTTCCCTTCATCCTGTTCCTGATCGCCCTGATCGGTTTCCTGCATTTACCAGACTTCTTCTCTTGGTTGCGCCTGCAATCGGAACTGGTGCTGCCGCCTCAGGCGCTGGAGCAAGTGAACCCGGTGATCGACCAGCTCCAGCAATCCAAGGGTGGTTTGCTGTCGGTGGGTATCGTGATCGCGCTATGGACCGCATCCGCCGGCGTGCGGCTGATGATGAGCGCCATGAACGCCGCTTACGACGTAGTCGAAGGCCGCCCGGCGTGGAAGCGCTTTCCGTTGTCGATCATCTACACCGTAGGTATCGCCGGCATGTTGCTGATCGCCGCTGCGCTGATGGTGCTGGGGCCGCAAGTGATGACCTGGATCGCCGAACAGGTCGGGCTCGAATATTTCATCGTCACGTTGTGGTCCATCGCGCGCTGGCCGGTGATCGTGATCCTGCTGATGGTCGCCGTCGCGCTGATCTATTACGTCATGCCCGACGTCAAACAGGAGTTCCGTTTCATCACGCCGGGTTCGGTGCTGGCAGTGGTGGTGTGGATCATTGCTTCGCTGGGATTCGGTTTCTACGTCAAGGAATTCTCCAACTACAACGCCATGTATGGCAGCATCGGCGCGATCATCGTGCTGTTGCTGTACTTCTACATTTCTGCTGCGGTGCTATTGCTCGGGGCGGAGATGAATGCGGTGATCGAACACATGTCGCGCGAGGGCAAGGAGCCTGGCGAGAGGGTCGCCGGCGAGCACGGTGCTGCGCCTTTAGGGGCGCATGAAGAGAAGCACCACGTGTCCGGACTTGGCCGCGATCACTCGGTGAAACCACCTACTGACGAAACCATCAAATGATCCGTGAAATTCTGAAAATGGGCGATGAACGCCTGCTGCGCATCGCCCCGCCGGTGCCGGCCGAAATGTTCGACAGCCCGGAACTGTGGCAACTGATCGACGATATGTTTCAGACCATGGAAAGCGTCGGTGGCGTTGGCCTGGCTGCGCCGCAGATTGGTGTGGACCTGCAATTGGTGATCTTTGGTTTCGAGCACAGCGAGCGTTATCCGGATGCCGAAGCGGTGCCGCAGACCATCCTGATCAATCCGCTGATTACGCCTCTGAGCCCAACGCTGGAAGAAGGATTCGAAGGCTGCCTGTCGGTGCCTGGTTTGCGCGGTGCGGTGGACCGCTATCAACAGATCCGCTACGAAGGCTTCGATCCCAAGGGCGAGCCGATTGTACGGATTGCCTCGGGTTTCCATGCGCGGGTGGTGCAGCACGAATGCGATCACCTGATCGGCCGCTTGTACCCGTCGCGCATTACCGATTTCAGCAAATTCGGGTTTACCGAGGTGATGTTCCCCGACCTCGATCCCAACGCGGACGACTGAACCCTAACAAGATCGCCGCCTTCGGTAGCTCCTACACCGGTCCCTGTAGGAGCTGCCGAAGGCTGCGATCTTTTGATTTTAGTTAGTAGGTTCCAACCCCATCGCAATCATCGGCTTGCTACGCGCATAACGACTCAATCGCTCAACCATGGCGTATGGCATCTGCGGGTCAAAGCGAAACCCGCGACCCTCATAAAACCCCCGCAAATCCGGATGACAGAACAACCACACCGGCTGTTCGCAATCCTTCACCGCGGCCGCAATCAATCCGGCGGCAATCCCTTGTTCACGACAGGCCGGATCGACAAACAACCCGGTCAGCCAATGCCCGCCGGCTACCGGACGCAAACACAGTGCCCCCACGATTTCATCGCGCCTGGCGACCCACAGTTGCGCGTCGCGAACCGCTTTCATCGATGATTGGTGCGCGCGATAAAACTTGTTTATCAAAGGCCATAAAGGCTCGTCGAGCTGGGTGAAATGAGTGTCGGGCATGATTCGGACTGTCGGTGCGCAAACCGGCGATTATAAAAGAACGCGTCCCCAAGGATAGGTGTATACCTGTTCTCACATTCCTTGTGAGTGGAGTACACATCATGTCCAAAGGTCTGGATTCAAGAAAAGCAGACAAGAAAAAGCCACTGAAAACCGCCATTGAAAAGCGCGCCGATAAAAAAGCGAAAAAGCTCAATGTATTCGGGCATTGATCCTGCGCTGACCGATCGCTCCCGCACGTTACGGGAGCGATCGGCCTAAAGGTAACCTGCAATAAGTCCCCCCAACTCCGTCTTCATTCCCATTCTCAAACACTTCTTCCCAAGCGTTTTGGATCCATCTGCTGAACCGTTTTTGTCCTGAAGACTGACCAAATAGTGGCCGACTAATGGCCTTGCCCGGACATCAAGGCTGTCTATGCTGGCTGTAACTGAATATGTCGGGCATTCCGACGACCAGACCACAAGAGTGCGCAACCCAAGCCACCGAAGCATTCAAATACGGAGCTGTTCGTTAAAGGGAGTTTTCTTGTGAAGAAGTTAGGAAAGGCCCGCTCATGGGCTATCAAGAACGGGATGTCTTGATGAGGACGGCGCCTTAAGGACCTTTCGATCAAACATCATTTATTACCTGACCATGTCCTTCCTTTGGAGGGCGCGCGTTCCTGTTCCCTGGAACGTAGTAGTGGATTTGAAAGACCAGCAACTTTCAATAATTCAAAAGACGCGCATAGGGTGATACGACCATGTTTAACCTGCATAACAAGGCTGACCTGCTGGAAATTGAACGTTCCAGCTGTGCGCTCTCCGAGGCCAATGCCAAGTTGGCTGCCATTGGCCGTTCGATGGCAATGATTGAGTTCACCCCCGATGGCATCGTGATCGATGCCAATGAAAATTTTTGCAGGGCCATGGGTTATAGCGCTGAGGAAGTGCGCGGCAAGCATCACCGGATTTTCTGTGAAGAGGCGTTTTACCGTAGCGCGGAGTACGCCAAATTGTGGCGAGATCTGGCGCGGGGTGAAGCGGTCAGCGGCACCTTTTTGCGCTTGAACAAAAGTGGCAAGGAGATCTGGCTCGAAGCCAGCTACATGCCGGTGTATGGGCCTGAACGCCAGGTGCGCAGCGTGATCAAGGTTGCCACGGATATCTCTCTGAGGGTCAACAAGGAGCACGAAAACGAGAGCCGGCTCGCGGCGATCGGGCGCTCCATGGCGGTGATCGAATTCACTCCAGACGGCAAGGTCATCACGGCCAACGAAAACTTTCTGAAAACCATGCATTACTCAATCAAAGAAGTAGTAGGGCAGCACCACAGCCTGTTCTGTCATCGTGCCGAAGCCGAGTCGGAGAGCTACAAGGCGTTTTGGGCATCGCTCAATCGCGGCGAATACCACTCGCATCGTTTCGAGCGCAAAGACAAGTATGGTCATACGGTGTTCCTGGAAGCTTCCTACAACCCGTTGTTTGATGCCAAAGGCCGGCTGTACAAGGTGGTGAAGTTCGCCACCGACATCACCCATCAAATGACCACCCTGCAAACCGCCGCGGAGTCGGCCCATAGCACCTCGGTGCAAAACGACGCTTGCGCGCGCAAAGGCTCCGAGGTGGTGCAGCAAACTGTCCAGATCATTCAGGACATTTCCAGTGATTTGAACCAGGCAGCGCTGAGTATCGACGCGGTCAGCAAACAGTCCGATATCATCGGCACCATCGTTCAAACCATTCGTGGCATTGCCGACCAGACCAACTTGCTGGCGCTCAATGCCGCAATCGAAGCGGCCCGTGCCGGCGAACACGGGCGAGGGTTTGCGGTCGTTGCCGATGAAGTGCGCAGCCTGGCGGCGCGTACCAGTCAGGCAACGCTGGAGATTGTCGATGTGGTGCGCAAGAACCATGATTTGTCATTGAGCGCCGTGACCAGCATGCAGTCGAGCCTGAGCCGAACCGGGCTTGGGGTGGAGCTGGCGAATGAGGCGGGGGAGGTGATTCTGGAGATCCAGGCGGGATCACGGCACGTGGTGGATGCGATCAGCCAGTTCAACTCGACGTTGCAATTGAACTGAGTGTAGGAGCTGCCGCAGGCTGCGATCTTTTGATTTT
>NZ_JBOIBY010000238.1:0-2852 GCF_050739655.1 Pseudomonas sp.
CCTCTGCTCAAAGTAAAGATTTCAATCTCAAGCGCGTACTTTTCTGCCGTGGAAACCATTGCCGACTTTTTCAACAGAATCGGCCAGAAGCAATCATTTACAGCCCAGGAAAAAGTGCGACTTAGGCGGGTATGGGATACCTTGCTGAACCCGAAACCCACCTTGAGTAACGGCACCTTTCCCATCGGCGAAAGTACCAAGAACCAATCTGGCTTGGCAGCGAGATCGACCCTCTCAAAGGGCACATTCTTTTCCAGTTGCACTATCGTCGCTCGCTGAGCGAACGGGCACAACGGATGGCTGATGAGCGTAAGTTGAGCGTTCGGCATGTTGGTCGATAGGGCGGCGACGGGATGGAATCAATGCGGCTGTGGCTACAACAACTGCCCGCCCGAAATGTCAAAAGTCGTCCCGTTAGCCCAGGCCATGTCATCGGACAGGATGGCGGCGACCGCACCGCCGATATCGTCCGGTAGACCGACACGGCCCAGCGCGATGCCCTGTGCTACATAGGCGTTCACATCCTTGTTATCGCGCACTGCACCACCACCAAAATCGGTTGCGATGGCACCTGGGGCAATCGCATTCACCCGAATTCGGCGCGAACCAAGTTCTACGGCCATGTAACGGGTCAGAACCTCGACTGCAGCCTTCACCGCCGCATAAATGCTGTACCCCGGCAGAGTAAAGCGCACGAAGCCGGAGGAAACGTTCAGGATACGACCGCCGTCTTCTACGAGCGGCAACAGCTTCTGAGTCAGAAAAATTGGACCGCGAAGGTGCGTGGCGACCAGTGAGCCAAACTGGTCCTCGGTCGCGTCAGTAAAGTTCGCAAACAGACCATTGCCGGCATTGTTGACGAGGAAGTCGAAGCGCTCTCGGCCGAACTCGGTCATCAACGTATCAGTCACAGCGCTTGAAAAAGCCGGATAGCTGGTAGTGTCGGTGATGTCGAGCGGCAGCATCGCGGCCTTGCCGCCCTGCGCCTTGATCTCCTGCTTCAACGTCTCGGCTTCTGCAGCGCCGCTGCGATAGGTGCCGATGATGTGAACACCGCGCTTGGCGAGGTGAAGAGCCATATTGCGGCCAAGGCCGCGGCTGGCGCCAGTGATGAGTGCGATCTGGTTGGTCATGGGCTGTCTCTACTAGGTTAGGCGCGCCTTTCGGCGCTTTCTTGACCTGCTCAAGATAGGCCATGACCGGTTTGTAACCCACGCCCAATAAGCTCAATTTATTGCCTGATTGTATCAATCATATTGCGTGGTGACGGGACGTAGGCATAATCGGTTCATGAACAACGATCTTGCACCGCATCTTGATATAGCCCTGCGCCATGCGCCACCGGGTTTGACTGCCACACGGATCCCGCGTGTAGACCTCTGCGTCGGACAAGGCTCAATAGACAAGGCGCCATGCCTGTATCGCTCGATGATCTGCTTCATCCTGCAAGGATCGAAGCGCATTGCGATTAACGACAATCTCCTGAGCTACGACAGTGAACACTATCTCATCAGCGCCTTGGACCTGCCTTTGATCGGACAGATTCTTGATGCTGAAGGGGGGCAGCCCTACGTTGCGGTATCGCTCGTACTGGATCCGGCCATACTGGCAGAATTGGCGGCGAACATGCCGCCGGTTCGTGAAAGCGAACAAAAGGGGATTGGCATCATGATAAACCCGATGACCGCTTCGCTCCGCGACGCGTTACTCCGCTTATTGTCGTTGCTCGACACGCCTGCCGATATCCCGGTTCTCGGCCCAATGGTCGAACGGGAGTTGCTCTATCGTCTCCTACAGGGCCCCCAAGGGCGGCTGCTGCGTCAGATTGCCCAACCCGATGGCGCACTGGGTAGCATCCGGCGGGCCGTTGCCTGGATCAGGGGCAATTACAACACCCGACTTCGCATCGAGGCGTTGTGCGGTGCAAGCGGCATGAGCCGGGCAAGCCTGCATCGCCATTTTCTGTCGATGACAGGCCTGAGTCCTATCCAATATCAGAAACAGCTTAGATTGCAGGAAGCTCGTCAGCTTTTGCTTGCCGGCGAGCATCGCGCGTCTGACGTAGCGTTCGTTGTCGGCTATGAAAGCGCATCACAGTTTAGCCGCGAATATTTACGGCAATTCGGCGCATCGCCTGCACGCGACGTGCGCGAGATACGGCAGGCGATCGGCACTCCAACAAGGGCGTAAACGGCCATGCGCCTTCGGGCTGAGCCTGTGCACTTTTAGGCGTGTTTGATTTTTGGAATTGAATCACTAATCGGTGTAGACCGCATTGATGGGTAACGCCGACCCTAACCAGGGACGCAATTGCTTTGACCGAACCAAGCAATTGCATTCGTGTTGAGCATTCTTTTGCTCGCGATTCGAGAGTTTCCAGCAAAGGATAAGAGGCAGCAATCGGCCCAGAGTGTGTAAAAACGCCCCGGTAAACCCTTGCTATGATTTCTGAGAATCTCATCGCAAGGGTTGCCCATGAAACGGTTTATCCAGGGTGAACATCGAGGTCAAAGCACCTTACTTCCCGAAAGTCTCGACGACTACGTCAGCGATACCAATCCGGTTCGAGTAGTCGATGTTTTCGTCGATGAAGTCGACCTAGCCAAGCTAGGTTTTGAAGGCGTCACTCCGGCCGAAACTGGCAGGCCCGCCTACCACCCTGCAATCCTTCTGAAGATCTATATTTACAGCTATCTAAACCGCATTCAATCGAGCCGACGCCTTGAGCGTAAGGGGCCGGCGAACACACCTTCCGAGTCAGGCCGATAAGGGCGATTGTGTCCGCGTATTTTAAGCGGACGCAATTACCCTTAACGTCAGGATCGCCATGCGCCAACGTAAGTCCTACCCGA
>NZ_JBOIBY010000239.1:0-6968 GCF_050739655.1 Pseudomonas sp.
TTGTTTTTCAGGATCAAAAGATCGCAGCCTTCGGCAGCTCCAGACAAGAGTGTTACGTTAAAAAGTCGAGGTAGGTAAACGATGTATCACGGGGAAAGATTGAACGCCTGGACCCATCTGGTCGGGGCGGTGGCGGCGTTTGTAGGTGGGGTATGGCTGATCGTTGTCGCCAGCCTCGACGGCAGTCCGTGGAAGATCGTCAGCATGGCGATCTACGCCTTCACCTTGCTGGTGCTGTACAGCGCATCAACCGTGTACCACAGCGTGCGCGGGCGCAAAAAGGCAATCATGCAGAAGGTCGATCACTTCTCGATCTACCTGTTGATCGCCGGCAGCTATACACCATTCTGCCTGGTAACGCTGCGCGGGCCGTGGGGCTGGACCTTGTTCGGAATCGTCTGGGGCTTGGCGCTGATCGGCATCCTGCAGGAGATCAAGCCGCGTTCGGAGGCGCGCATCCTGTCGATCGTGATTTATGCGGTGATGGGCTGGATCGTGTTGGTGGCGGTCAAGCCACTGATGACCGCGCTCGGTGGTGCCGGGTTTGCGTGGCTGGCATCGGGTGGGGTTTTGTACACCGTGGGCATCATCTTTTTTGCCCTGGACCATCGTCTGCGCCATGCCCACGGTATCTGGCATCTGTTCGTGATTGCCGGGAGCTTGCTGCACTTTGTGGCGATCTTCTTCTACGTCCTGTAGATCACCGTGACACCCATTGTGGGAGCGAGCCTGCTCGCGATTGCGGTATATCAGTCAGCATTGATGTTGATTGATACACCCTCATCGCGAGCAGGCTCGCTCCCACAATGGTTTTGTGTTTCCCGTTAAATGCCAGTAGGGATCAATCGATCCAACTGCTCCTGAGCCCTTCGACTGAATATCTGCAGCAGATCATTCAAGGTGTGCGGCTGCGGTTCGCTGGCTCGGGTCACTGCGTACAGGGTGATGGGCAGCGGCGGAGCCAGGGGGCGGATTGTCGTCGCCGTGGCAGAGGCGCCGAGGGCCGTGAACGGGTCGATCACCGCCAACCCGGCGCCGGACTCCACCATCGCCCGGGCCAACGAATAAGTCTGCACGGCGATGCGCACCCGGGGCGCAGGTTCGACCGCTTCCAGGTAGCTATCGAGCCGAGCGGCCAGAGGGTCGGCGCTGGACAGACCAATCAGCGGTGCATCGGCCAGGGCCATCAACGACAGCGGCGTTCCGGCCTCCGACGAGGGCCAGTAACCCTTTGGTGCCAATGCCACCAGCACTCCGGACGCCAGCGCCTGAGCCTTGAGCCCCGGATGATCCGGTTGCTGCAAGGTCAGGGCGACATCCACTTCGCGCATCAGCAGGTTCTGCACGAGTTCACGGCTATGGGCACTGGACAATTCACAGGCGATGTCCGGATAAAGCCCGGTCCACTCGTGGATGGCTGGCGGCAACAGCGACAGGGCCAACGCCGGGGTGGCGCCGATTCGCAGGCTGTGGCCCGGCTCGCGGCGCAGGCTCTGCGCCAGACGTCGCACGCCTTGCAGGCTTTCGCTGACCTTGTCGACCTCGCGCTCCAGTTCCAGGGCTTCGGGCGTGGCTTGCAACTTGCCGCGTACCCGCAGGAACAACGCAAAGCCCAGTTGCTGTTCGGCGTGCTGCAGCACTTTTGTTACCGCAGGCTGGGAGACGTGCAGCAATTGCGCGGCCGCGCTGATCGAACCGGTCTGGCGGATCGCCTGGAAAATCTCGATGTGTCGCAGTCGCATGGCAAGTCCATAACCTTTGTTTATGGGTTTGGCATCTTTATGCATTGTTCAACGCCTGTCACCTGGCACTAACCTCGGCCTCGTCTACACAACGGTTTTAAGGACGGACATGGCTCAGCGTGTATGCATCATCGGCGGCGGTGTGATTGGCCTGGCAACGGCCTATGCGCTGGTGCGCGACGGGTTCGAGGTGACGGTGGTCGAAGCCCGGGACTCGCTGGGCGTTGAAACGAGCTTCGCCAACGGCGGCCAATTGTCCTATCGCTACGTGGCGCCATTGGCCGATGCCGGGGTACCGATGCAAGCCATCGGCTGGATGCTGCGCAGTGATTCCCCGTTGAAATTGCGACCGCGCTTCGATCCGGCGCAGTGGCGCTGGATGGCGTCGTTCCTCAACGCCTGTCGCCGCTCGGTCAATCGGGAAAACGCCGCGCACCTGTTGCGTCTGGCGCTGCTGAGTCAGAGCACCTTGCAGACTTGGCGAGAGGGCGATGGGCTGGCCGGATTCCACTGGCGGCGCAACGGCAAGCTGGTGACCTTCCGCAATGTCGCAAGCTTTGACCATGCCCGCAAAGGCCTGGCCGACCCGCAGCAACAGCAGGTGCTGTCGCCTGCCGAGTGCGCACAGCTGGAGCCGGCACTGGCCGATGCCCCCTTTGTCGGGGCGATTTATACCCCGGACGAAGAGGTCGGCGACTGCCACGGTTTTTGCCAGCTGCTTGCCGCACGATTGAAAGCATCCGGTCGTTGCGAGTTTCGCTTGGGGCAAGCGGTGACGGGGATTCGTCATACCGATGGTGCGGTGAACGCCATCGAGTTGGGCGATGAGGTACTGGCGGTGGAACAACTGGTGATCGCAGCGGGTCATCGCAGTCCGGCGCTGGCACTGCCCGGTCTGCAATTGCCGCTGTACCCGCTCAAGGGATACAGCCTGACCGTACCCATTCACGCTGAGCACCGAGCGCCTGATGTGAGCATCACCGACTACGATCGCAAGATTGTCTACGCCCGCATCGGTGAACAATTGCGCATCGCGGCGATGGTCGACATTGTCGGCTTTGACCCCTCGATTGATCCGCAGCGTTTGGCCCTGATCAAGCGTCAGGCCCGCGACACCTTTGCCAATGCCGGCGCCTACGACGAGGCGGTCGAATGGGCCGGCATGCGCCCGGCGACACCCAGCGGCGTGCCGTTGTTGGGCGCTACGGCGTATCGCAACCTGTGGCTGAACCTTGGCCATGGTGCGTTGGGCTTCACCCTGGCGTGCGGCAGTGCGCGCTTGCTCAGCGAGCTGATCGGCCAGCGCCGGCCTTCTATCGACCTACACGGTTTCAACCATCGGGCCGCATGAATTTCTGTTTCTGAAGAGGACACTGCAATGACCATTCAACGTTTGCACAGCAACCCGCGTCTGTCCGGCATCGTGACGTTCGGCGACCTCGTGTTTCTCTCCGGCCAGGTGCCGGGCGAGGCCATGGACGCCAGTGGCCA
The DNA here is from genome assembly GCF_050739655.1 of Pseudomonas sp. Lineage (GTDB taxonomy): Bacteria > Pseudomonadota > Gammaproteobacteria > Pseudomonadales > Pseudomonadaceae > Aquipseudomonas. The sequence continues at coordinate 3,234 of NZ_JBOIBY010000239.1, forward strand.
GACGCGTGAGGTACTGGCGAAAATCGACGCCCTGCTGGCAGAAGTCGGCAGTGACAAGGATCATCTGCTAAGCGCGACTATTTATCTCAAGGACATCACCGCAGATTTTGCCGCGATGAACGAGGTCTGGTCAGCCTGGCTGTCAGCGGGCCAGGCACCGACTCGCACCACCGTGCAGGCGCAACTGGCCCGTCCAGAGGTGCTGGTGGAAATCACTGTGATAGCTGCCCGCCGCTAATCGCTCTACCCACAACGGAGAATAACAATGCAAAAAATCACGTTGCTCGGCTGTACCCTGGGGCTGCTGCTCGGCAGTCAGGTCCATGCCAATGAGGCGCCGCTGACCGGTACGCTGAGTAAAATCGCGAATGCCAACAGCATCACCCTGGGCTACCGCGATGCGTCGGTGCCGTTCTCTTACGTGGGGGACCACACCGGCAAGCCGATGGGTTATTCCGTGGATCTGGCGGGCAAGATTGTCGAGCGCATCCAGCAGCAACTGGCGTTGCCGGATCTGAAGGTGACGTACAACCTGGTGACCTCGCAAACGCGCATTCCACTGGTACAAAACGGTACGGTTGACCTGGAGTGCGGCTCTACCGGCGTGACTGCCGAACGGCAGAAGCAGGTGGCGTTTTCCTATGGCTTCATCTACGTCAAGGGGCAGTTGCTGACCGCCAGTGACAGCGGTATCAAGAGCTTCGCCGACCTGCGCGGCAAGAACGTGGTGACCACCGCGGGGACGACCAACGAGCGATATCTGAAAAGCTACAACGTTGATCACAAGATCGACATGTTCGTGATCAGCGCCAAGGATCACGGCGAGGCGTTCCAGATGCTGCAGTCGGGCCGCGCCGCGGCGTTCTACATGGACGATGCGCTGCTTTATGGCGAACGCGCCAAGGCCCATGACCCGCACAAGTGGGTAGTGGTCGGGGAAGAACAATCGCGGGAAATCTACAGCTGCATGGTGCGCAAGGACGATCCGCAATTCCTGGCGCTGGTCAACGGTGCGTTGGGCGACCTGTACAGCTCGGGCGAGATCAACGGCATCTACAAACGCTGGTTTGAGCAGCCGATCCCGCCAAAGGGTTTGAATCTTGAATTCCCGATGACCAGCGAACTCAAGGTAATCATCGCCAAGCCGGTGAGCGATCCGGTGCAGTAGTTCAGACCGTGTCGCGGCCAATCGCTAGCAGGCTAGCTCCCACATTGATTTCTGCTTGATCGCAGATATTGTGCCCGGCCGATAACCACTGTGGGAGCTAGCCTGCTAGCGATAGGGCCTTAGAAGTCGCCCCAAAGCTGCTGAGCTACCGATAGCGCCACAACCGGCGCGGTTTCAGTGCGCAACACCCGCGGCCCAAGGCGTGCCGCATGAAAACCTGCGCCCTTGGCCTGGTCCACTTCGGCATCCGACAACCCGCCTTCCGGGCCGATCAGGAACGCCAGCGTCGTGGGCTTGGCATGGCTGACCAATGGCTCGGCCACCGGATGCAGTACCAGCTTCAACTCGGCTTGTGTCTGCTTGAGCCAGTCAGCCAGCAACAGCGGCGGATGAATCACCGGCACCCGCGAGCGCCCACATTGCTCGCAGGCACTGATCGCCACCTGGCGCCAGTGCAGCAAGCGTTTGTCGGCGCGTTCGTCCTTTAGCCGTACCTCGCAACGATCGCTGAAAATCGGTGTGATTTCAGTGACACCCAACTCGGTGGCTTTCTGAATGGCCCAGTCCATGCGCTCACCACGGGACAAGCCCTGGCCGAGATGAATCTGCAGTGGCGATTCAATCTGACCGGCAAATTGCTCGTCGATCCGCACCACCACGCGTTTTTTTCCGACTTCCACCAGCGAACCAAGAAACTCCTGGCCGGAACCGTCGAACAACTGCAACGCATCGCCTTCAGCCATGCGCAGCACACGGCTGATGTAGTGGGCCTGGGCCTCGGGCAACTCGTGCTCGCCGGTGCTCAAGGGGGCGTCGATGAAGAAGCGGGACAGTCTCATTCTGGATCTCTGATGTTGATCGTTCCCACGCTCTGCGTGGGAATGCAGCCTGGGACGCTCTGCGTCCCGAAAGCGAACGCGGAGCGTCCGGTGAGGCGTTCCCACGCAGAGCGTGGGAACGAGCAAAAAACCGCATCAGCCCGGATCGCGGAAACCGGGATGGAAGTCTTTTGGCACCGCCACACTGACGCTGTCACGGGTAGCAATGTCGATGCCTTCACTGGCGACCTCGGCCAGGAAGTCGATCTGCTCCGGTGTGATCACGTACGGCGGCAGGAAATACACCACGCTGCCCAACGGGCGAAGCAAGGCACCGCGCTCCAATGCGTGCTGGAACACCTTCAAGCCTCGGCGCTCCTGCCATGGATAAGCTTCTTTACTCGCCTTGTCCTTGACCATCTCGATGGCCAGCACCATGCCGGTCTGGCGCACTTCGGACACGTTCGGGTGATCCACCAGATGCGCGGTAGAGGAGGCCATGCGCTGCGCCAGGGCCTTGTTGTTCTCGATGACGTTGTCTTCTTCGAAGATATCCAGCGTTGCCAGCGCCGCTGCGCACGCCAGCGGGTTGCCGGTGTAACTGTGGGAGTGCAGGAAGGCGCGCAGTGTCGGGTAGTCATCGTAGAAGGCGCTGTAGACCTCGTCGGTGGTCATGCACGCCGCCAGCGGCAGGTAACCGCCGGTCAGGGCCTTGGACAGGCACAGGAAATCCGGGCGTATGCCGGCTTGCTCGCAGGCAAACATCGTTCCGGTTCGGCCGAATCCCACAGCGATCTCGTCGTGGATCAGGTGCACGCCGTAGCGGTCACAGGCTTCGCGCAGCAGCTTGAGGTACACCGGGTGGTACATGCGCATGCCGCCGGCGCCCTGGATCAGCGGTTCGACGATGACGGCGGCGACGCTGTCATGGTGCTGCGCAAGGGCTTGTTCCATCGCCGCGAACATCGTGCGCGAATGTTCTTCCCAGCTCACGCCTTCAGGACGCAGGTAGCAGTCCGGGCTCGGCACCTTGATGGTGTCCATCAGCAGGGCTTTGTAGGTTTCGGTGAACAGCGGCACGTCGCCCACCGACATCGCCGCCATGGTTTCGCCGTGGTAGCTGTTGGTCAGGGTGACGAAGCGCTTTTTGTTCGGCTGACCGCGGTTGAGCCAGTAGTGAAAGCTCATTTTCAGCGCGACTTCGATGCAGGACGAACCGTTATCGGCGTAGAAGCACCGGGTCAGGCCTTCGGGCGTGATCTTCACCAGACGCTCGGAAAGCTCGATCACCGGTTGATGGCTGAAGCCGGCGAGGATCACGTGCTCCAGCTGATCGACCTGGTCCTTGATGCGTTGGTTGATGCGCGGGTTGGCGTGACCGAACACGTTGACCCACCAGGAGCTGACGGCATCGAGGTAGCGTTTGCCCTCGAAATCTTCCAACCAGACGCCTTCACCGCGCTTGATCGGGATCAGCGGCAGCTGTTCGTGGTCTTTCATTTGGGTGCAGGGATGCCACAACACCGCGAGGTCGCGTTGCATCCACTGGTTATTCAAGCCCATTTTCAGTCTCCTCGAGGCGGCTCGCGTCAGGCGCGGGCAAACAATCGCGCAAGCCTATGCAATGCGTCGCGCGGGGACAACCCATTGCGTCGATTGAACTACTTTGTAAAGGACGATAGGCGCTGCTGGCGGGCGTCTGAAGCGTCACGTATCCTTCGCGGTTCTTGAGTCGTCTGGCTCGCAAAA
>NZ_JBOIBY010000240.1:0-3726 GCF_050739655.1 Pseudomonas sp.
GTGGGAGCCGGCTTGCTGGCGATGGCGTCGTGTCAGGCGATATCGATGTTGGATGTGCCGGCCTCTTCGCGGGCAAGCCTCGCTCCCACAGTGGCCGGTGGGGTTGGTGGATTTTGTGATCGACGCAGGACCCTGTAGGAGCCGGCTTGCTGGCGATGGCGTCGTGTCAGGCGATATCGATGTTGGATGTGCCGGCCTCTTCGCGGGCAAGCCTCGCTCCTACAGTGGCCGGTGGGGTTGGTGGATTTTGTGATCGACGCAGGACCCTGTGGGAGCGTGGCTTGCCCGCGAAGACGTCAGGCCAGTCGACATTGATGTTGGTAGTGCCGGCCTCTTCGCGGGCAAGCCTCGCTCCTACAGTAGAGTTAATCTGTGTGCTGGCGAACGTCCTGGGCGTTGAATAATATTTACAGACTTGATTTTCACCCCTAGTATCCAGACACCCCGGATGGCTTGTCCTACTCGCCACCGATGATTTCCGCCTCTGGAAACCTGCGCCATGCGCCATTCGCCGTCACCACAGCTCTCGCTGTACGCCTCGCCCCTTGCCAGCTCACGCCTGGCCGCGAACGGCATTGCCTCATGAAGCGCATCGTCAACCTGCCCATGGCCCTGCGCCGTTCCAAACTGCGTCACTCCGCACGTCCGCCGGATAGCACCCTGCTCGCCTGATCGCGTCCCCAACGCGTAGAGCACCCTCCTTTTCGCTATCGCTGCCAGCACGCACCCGGCTTGTGTCCGTCGTCGTGCCTTGGCCTGAATCCGTGCGCCCGCGGGGCGCCAACGTGAGTGACAAACATGAAATTCGCAGCCCTTGAAGATGCAAAGAACTTTCTGGCGAACAACCCTGATATCGAGATGTTCGAGCTGTTCATTCTCGATGCCAACGGCGTGCCGCGCGGCAAGCTCTTGCACCGCGAAGAACTGCTGGCGGTGTATGAAAGCGGACGTCCCCTGCCCAGTACCATCCTCGGCCTGACCGTACAAGGCGAAGACGTCGAGAACTCCGGGTTGGTCTGGGATGTCGGCGATATCGACTGCCGCGCCTACCCGCTCGAAGGCAGCCTGGTGCGCATGCCGTGGCGGCAGATTCCCACCGCCGCCGTGCAGGTCAGCATGCACCCGAAGGAAGGCATGCCGGCCAGCATCGCCGATCCGCGTCACCTGCTGATAAAGATCATTGACGGACTCAAAGCCCAGGGTTATCACCCGGTAATGGCCTGCGAGCTGGAGTTCTATCTGCTCGATACCAAGCGCGATCATCACGGTCGGCCGCAACCGGCGCTGGACGCTGACGGTGGTCGACCGAGACACACCCAAGTTTATGGCCTGCGTGAACTGGAGCAGATCGAACCCTTCCTCGCCGACCTTTATGCGGCGTGCAAACTCCACGACATTCCGGCACGTACGGCGATCTCCGAATACGCGCCGGGCCAGGTGGAAATCACCCTTGAACACGGCGATGCCTTGCAGGCGATGGATCAGGCCGTACGCTACAAACGCCTGGTGAAAGCTGTCGCGCACAAACACGGCATGCAGGCGACCTTCATGGCCAAACCCTTCGATCATCTGGCAGGCACCGGCATGCACATGCACGTCAGCATTGCCGATGCCGAGGGCCGCAACTTGTTCGCATCCGAAGACCCGGCCGGCACCCCGCTGCTGCGCACGGCCATTGGCGGCATGCTCGCCTCGCTCCTCGATTCACTGCTGCTGTTCTGCCCCAACGCCAACTCCTACCGGCGTTTCCAGGCCAACAGCTATGCACCGCTGGCGCCGACCTGGGGCGTCGATAACCGCACGGTCAGCCTGCGTGTTCCCGGCGGACCGGCCAACAGCCGGCACATCGAACACCGTATCTGTGGCGCCGACGCCAACCCGTACCTGGCGGCCGCGGCGATCCTGGCCGGCATCCATCGCGGCATCAACGAAAACCTCGATCCGGGCGAACCGGTGCAAGGCAACGGCTACGCGCAGGCCACGCAATTGTTGCCGACGGATTGGCTGACGTCGCTGACGGCACTGGAGAATTCAGCGTGGGCGCGGGATGCGTTGGGGCAGGAATTTCTTGGGGTGTATCTGGCGGTCAAACGTGCCGAATATCGGCAGTTCATGGCTGAAGTAGGTGAGCAGGATTGGCGCTGGTATCTGACTGAGGCGTGAGCCAGGTCAATCACCACAAAACCTGTGGGAGCGGCGGTGCGACGATTCGACTTGCCCGCGATCGCGGTGTGTCAGCCACCACCAATGTTGGACATGCTGGCCTCATCGCGGGCAAGCCCGCTCCCACAGGGTCCCAACCAGCTTCACGACCTCTTTCTGCTCGGACACGAACATGACTCAACAACGCACAAACTCCTACTACACCGCCACCCTCAACCAGGACACCGATTACCCCACCCTGCAAGGCCAACACCGCGTCGACGTGGTGATCATCGGCGGTGGTTTCACCGGCGTCGCCACCGCGGTTGAGCTGGCTGAAAAAGGCCTGAAAGTCGCCATCGTCGAAAGCAACAAAATCGGCTGGGGCGCCACCGGGCGCAACGGTGGCCAGGTCACCGGCAGCCTGTCGGGCGACGAAGCGATGCGCAAACAGATGCGTCGTACCCTTGGCGAAGAAGTCGACGATTTCATCTGGCACCTGCGCTGGCGCGGGCACGACATTATCAAGGAGCGGGTGGAAAAATACGGCATCAAGTGCGACCTCAAGCACGGTCACCTGCACGCCGCCTACAAGCCAAGCCATATGGACGGATTGCGCAAGGATTTCGATGAGGCGGTGCACCGTGGCATGGGCGACGAAGTCAGCCTGCTTGACCGCAGCCAGGTACGCGACCTGCTGCAAAGCGATCTCTACCACGGCGCCATCAAGAACATGCGCAACATGCACCTGCATCCGCTGAACCTGTGCCTTGGTGAAGCGCGGGCGGCGGAAAGTCTGGGTGCATTGATTTTCGAAAACAGCGAAGTGCTTGAAATCATCCACGGACAGACGCCCGGTGTACGAACAGCCCACGGGCGAATCGACGCCAATCAGGTGCTGCTGGCCGGCGACGTCTACCACAAACTGGAACCGGGCAAGCTCAAGGGCAAGATCTTTCCGGCCATGGGCGGCATCGTCACCACCGCGCCACTGGGGGATCTGGCCCGGCAGATCAACCCTGAAGACCTGGCGGTCTACGACTGCCGCTTCGTGCTCGATTACTACCGCCTGACGGCTGACGGTCGCCTGCTGTTCGGTGGTGGCGCCAACTACAGCGGCAAGGATTCACGGGACATCGCCGCCGAACTGCGTCCGTGCATCGAGCAGACATTCCCGGCGCTCAAAGGCGTGGCCATCGATTATCAGTGGAGCTGCGCGATGGGCATCGTCATCAACCGCATTCCGCAGCTGGGCAAGCTGTCGGACAATGTCTGGTACTGTCAGGGCTACTCCGGCCACGGCATCGCCACGACCCACATCATGGGCGAAATCATGGGTCGCGCGATCACAGGGCAACTGGGGCAGTTCGATACCTTTGCCGCCTGCCAACACATCCGCGTGCCCATGGGCGATGTGCTCGGCAACCCGATGTTGGCGGCGGGTATGTGGTACTACCAGATGCTTGAGCGATTGCGCTGAGTCATCAAAAAGGATGTTGTGTGTACTAGCCTCATCGCCGTAGGAGCGAGCTTGCTCGCGAAAAACCCGTAGACGCCGCGACCATTCAGAACACTCGCGTCATA
>NZ_JBOIBY010000241.1:0-2393 GCF_050739655.1 Pseudomonas sp.
GCCGGCGCCCTCTTCGCCTTCCTCGTCTCGTGGGATGAAGTGGTGCTGAGCGTGATGATGGCCAGCCCGACCCTGCAAACCCTTCCCGTGAAAATGTGGACCACCCTGCGCCAGGACCTGACACCGGTGATCGCCGTCGCTTCGACGCTGCTGATCGGCCTTTCGGTATTGGTCATGGTCATCGCCGCCGCCCTTCGCCGGCGCAACGAAATCAGCGCCTGAGCGCACAGGAGTACGACATGAGTGCAGTGATCAAAGATAGCGCGCAGCAAAACGACCAGCCGCTGGTAAGCCTGCGCAACCTGAACAAGCACTACGGCGACTTTGCCGCCGTGGACAACATCTCGCTGGATATCAAGGACGGTGAATTCCTCACCTTCCTCGGCTCCAGCGGCTCGGGCAAAAGTACCACCCTGTCGATGCTCGCCGGCTTCGAAACCCCCAGCAGCGGCGAGATCCTGGTCAACGGTCAGTCACTGGTCAACGTGCCACCGCACAAACGCGACATCGGCATGGTGTTCCAGCGCTACTCGCTGTTCCCGCATCTATCGGTGCGCGACAACATCGCCTTCCCCTTGCAGATTCGCAAACTGGCCACCGCCGAACGCGATCGCCGGGTCGATGCCATGCTCAAGTTGGTACAGCTCGAACAATTTGCCCATCGCCGCCCTTCGCAACTCTCCGGCGGCCAGCAACAACGCGTCGCCATCGCCCGGGCGCTGGTCTATGAGCCACGCATCCTGCTGATGGACGAACCCCTCGGCGCGCTGGACAAAAAGCTGCGTGAAGATTTGCAGGACGAACTGCGCCAACTGCATCGTCGCCTGGGTATCACCATTGTCTACGTGACCCACGATCAGGAAGAAGCCATGCGTCTGTCCCAACGCATTGCGATTTTCAGCCACGGCAAGATCGTTGGCCTGGGCAGCGGCTATGACCTGTACCAGAACCCGCCGAATGCCTTCGTCGCCTCGTTCCTGGGCAACTCGAACTTCCTCAAGCTCAAGGCTCAGGGCAACGCGGTGGCTGCGTTCGAAGGGCAACCACTGTCGATCCGCCTGACCGTTGGCCTGCAAACCGATCAGGATGTGCTGTTGATGGTGCGCCCAGAGAAAGCATTGGCCTTGAGTGTCGATCAAGCGGCCGGGGAACCGCTGGCGGCAGGCTGGAACGAAGTCTCGGCCAAGGTGGTGGAGGTGTTGTTCCTGGGCGAAAGCCAGACTTGCAGTGTGGTGACTACCGGCGGTACGTCGATGACGGTCAAGGCACTGTCCGCCGCTGGCATGCCGCTCAAGGCGGGTGACCCGGTGCGGGTGCGTTGGGCTACGGCGGACGCTTGTGTGTATACCGAATGGTCGGAGAGCGATCTGAACAAGGCTGCCGGGGCTCATTGATTTTTTGCGTGTTGTGTTGGTTGAGTGTCACCCTCGGGTCATCGCAACGTCGGGTTGCGGTGGCCTTTTTTTTGTTCTCGCTTCCCTGGAATGGCGTATATCCCTGTGGGAGCGGGCTTGCTCGCGAAGGCGTTTTGTCAGGCGACTGATTTTTTGGATTTAGGTACATATCCGTTCCTGCGGTAACGGCCGCTGGCGGTTTCGCTCTTACAGCGACTCACTTTTCCAAACGCCGAAAAGTAAGCAAAAGGCTTTGCCCCTTTCGTACGGCACCTCGCCTAGGCTCGGTGTTCCCTCGCTACGGTGCCCATCCGGGGGCATCGCCTCCGGTTTGCTGCGCTGCACCTCCTCTCGATGTGCGCGGCGGCGCCGCACGGCGCTACGCGCCTACCCCCCGGATGAACACCTACGCTCGGCCTGCCGAGGGGGCAAAAGATCAAAAGCCAGATCAAAAGCCAGAGCCAAAGCCGGCTTTTCCTGTAGGAGCGGAGCTTGCCCGCGAGAAACGTCCAGGCAACGCGTTTATTCAGACAGCCAGCGTTATCGTTCACCCATCGCTGCGATGCGGCGACCCGACAGGCCGGCTCCCACAGTTGGATGGGGTACACCCGCGAGAGTCAGGTCGGCTTTAAGGCCACCTTCGCGAGCATGCCCGCTCCCACCGTTGGATTGGGTACATGCGCGAGAATCAAGTCAGCTGTGAGGCCGTCATCGCTGGCAAGTCAGCTCCCACAGGGATTGAGTGCAGCCGCTAAATTCAGGTCTACTTTGAGGCCGCCTTCGCGAGCATGCCCGCTCCCACAGTTGGATTGGGTACATGCGCGAGAATCAAGTCAGCTGTGAGGCCGTCATCGCTGGCAAGCCAGCTCCCACAGGGATTGAGTGCAGCCGCTAAATTCAGGTCTGCTTTGAGGCCGCCTTCGCGAGCATGCCCGCTCCCACCGTTGGATTGGGTACATGCGCGAGAATCAAGTCAGCTGTGAGGCCGTCATCGCTGGC
>NZ_JBOIBY010000242.1:0-5749 GCF_050739655.1 Pseudomonas sp.
ACCGGTCAACTGGAGGGGATCAACAACCGCATCAAGGTGATTAAGCGTATGGCCTACGGCTACCGGGACAGCGAATTCTTTTTCATGAAGATCAAGAGCGACTTTCCCGGCAATCCGTGAAGAACCATAAAAAAGCCCATGACACGTCATGGGCTTTTCACTTACAGCTAGCGACTGCTCTTAAACGTAGAACGACTTCAATGGCGGGAAGCCGTTGAATTCAACCGCGCTGTAGCTGGTGGTGTACGCACCGGTCGACAGCCAGTACAGGCGATCACCGATGGCCAGGTTCAGTGGCAGGCCGTACTTGTAGTTCTCGTACATGATGTCGGCGCTGTCGCAGGTCGGGCCGGCGATGACCACTTCTTCCATCTCGCCTTTCTTCTCGGTCCAGATCGGGAACTTGATGGCTTCGTCCATAGTTTCGATCAGGCCGGAGAACTTGCCCACATCCGTGTACACCCAACGCTCTACAGCGGTACGGGATTTACGTGCAACCAGCACCACTTCGCTGACCAGGATACCGGCGTTGGCGATCAACGAACGGCCTGGTTCGAGGATGATTTCCGGCAGGTCATCACCGAAGTCTTCCTTCAGGAAGCGGATGATTTCTTCTGCGTAGGTTTCCAGGCTGTTGGTACGGGTGATGTAGTTGGCCGGGAAGCCACCGCCCATGTTGATCAGCTTCAGGTGGATGCCGTCTTCTTCTTTCAGGCGCTCGAAGATCACTTTGACCTTGGCGATCGCGGCGTCCCAGACACTGATGTCGCGCTGCTGCGAGCCCACGTGGAACGAGATGCCGTAAGGCACCAGGCCCAGGTCGCGGGCGAGGATCAGCAGGTCCATGGCCATGTCGGTCTGGCAGCCGAATTTGCGCGACAAAGGCCAGTCGGCAGTGGTCGAGCCTTCGGTCAGGATGCGCACGTAGACTTTCGAACCTGGTGCGGCCTTGGCGATGTTGCGCAGGTCAGCTTCGGAGTCGGTGGAGAACAGGCGCACGCCCTTCTCGTAGAAGTAGCGGATGTCCTTGGATTTCTTGATGGTGTTGCCGTAGCTGATACGGTCGGCGCTGACGCCGCGATCCAGCACTTTGTCCAGCTCATAGATAGAGGCGATGTCGAAGCTCGAGCCTTTCTCTTTGAGCAGGTCGATGATTTCCACGGCCGGGTTGGCCTTGACCGCGTAGTAGACCTTGGCGAATTCGAAACCGGCGCGCAGGTCGTCATAGGCCTGGCTGATCATCGCGGTATCGATCACCACGAACGGGGTTTCTTGCGTGTCGGCGAACGCCTTCATTTTCTTGAAGGTATCGCGCGCGAAATAGTCTTCGACCTGGATCGACATACTTGGGAGCTCCTATGGGCAAACTCGTGAAATCAATGGGTGCAAATGAACGCCCTCCGTATCCCCACTTTGGTTCGCCTACTTCCCAAGGCATGTCGCCGAAAGCAAAAAGGCCATGGGAAGTGCAGCTTTCCCTTGGCCTTGCTGTCTCGTCGTCAGTACTTGAGCCGGATGGATCGTTTCCAGCATGGACGTTCGGCGCGAACTTTAGGGCGTGAGGGGCTCGAGATCAACAAAAAATGTCGCGTTTTTGCACTCACCTGACGCACGTAACGGACATCACTCTTTGTAGCGGACAGAGATGACGGGCAGATGTTCCCCGACAATTTTGAAGTGTTAAAAATACCTGCACGTTCGATGCTTTTGTGTGCAAAGTCGCTAGTAACTACGATAGCGTCAACTTCGGCGACGTTACCTGCGAAAAGGTAGGCTCAGAGGAAGTTTGTCTGTTTCGGAGCGTGTTTTTGGATGGTTTTTACGAACGCTACTGTTGATATTTTTTTCCGGCGTGCGAAGCGCTAAAAATTTGCACCGAATCTGTGGGAGCCAGCCTGCTGGCGATGACAATTTCATCATCAAAACAGTTTTGACTGACCTTGCCCTATCGCTAGCAGGCTAGCTCCCACAGGTTTTGCATTTTTACCGGGAGATTTGAGTGCTCAGGCGATTACTGTCTCAGCCGGCGAGACAATACTGGTCTTCATCCCCCGCGAACGTCCGGAGCTCAGGTAAGCCGCAATCGACTCCTGAGTAACCTCCCCAAGAAACACCCGCCCGGCATCCATCACCGGTAACCACGCCCGGTTGAATTCGTACATCCGCGACAACAGGATGCGCAGATGCTCGTCATACGCCGCCGTGGCATTGAATTCACGCAGGTACTGGCCGCAGGTGCCGGTCTGGCGATGCAAGTCGCGTCGTCTTACATAACCCAGTGCCTTGTTCTCGGCGCAGGTGACCACCACGTAGCGCCGGTCATGCTCGTCCATCAATTCCAGCGCCTCGGCCACCGGTGTTTCCGGGCTGATGGATGGCGCGTTGTCCGCCGCATCTTCGGCCTTCACTAGAAGCAGGCGCTTGAGGGTGCTGTCCTGGCCGACGAAGTTGCTGACAAAGTCATCCACTGGGTGCGCCAACAGAGTGTCCGGGTGATCGATCTGCAACAGTTTGCCGGCACGGAAGATCGCGATCTTGTCGCCGAGCTTGATCGCCTCGTCGATGTCGTGGCTGACCATGATTACCGTCTTGTTCAGCGCCCGCTGCATTTCGAAAAACTCGTTCTGGATCATCTCGCGGTTGATCGGGTCGACCGCACCAAACGGTTCATCCATCAGTAGCAGCGGTGCATCGGCCGCCAGTGCGCGGATCACGCCGATCCGCTGTTGCTGGCCTCCAGACAATTCACGGGGGTAGCGGTGCAAATACTGCTTGGGCTCCAGCTTGATCATGCTCATCAACTCGCGGGCGCGGTCGTGGCATTTCTGCTTGTCCCAGCCGAGCAGCTTCGGTACGACGACGATGTTTTCTTCGATGGTCATGTTCGGGAACAGGCCGATCTGCTGGATCACATAGCCGATGTTGCGCCGCAGCGTCACCTCATCGAGGCCGGTGGTGTCTTCGCCGTTGATCAGGATCTTGCCCGAGGTCGGTTTGATCAGGCGGTTGATCATTTTCAGCGTGGTGCTTTTGCCGCAACCCGATGGCCCGAGGAACACGCAGATCTCGCCTTCATTGACGGTCAGGCTTACCGAGTCCACGGCTTTCACATCTTTGCCGTTGCTTTGGAAGGTCTTGCTGAGGTTTTGAAGTTCGATCATTTCAGGAGTCCTTTTGGGGTCAACGAGCGTTGCAGCAGTTGCAGGATCAGGTCGGCGAAGATGGCCAGCACACTGACCAGCACGGCGCCGACGATCAGCATCGACATGTCGCTGCGGCTGATGGACGCGAGGATGAGTACGCCCAGGCCGCCGGCGCCGATGGTGGCGGCAATGGTCATCACGCCGATGTTCATCACCACGGCGGTGCGAACACCGGCGAGGATCACCGGTACTGCAATGGGCAGTTCGACCATGCGCAGACGCTGGCCGAAGGTCATGCCGATGCCGCGCGCGGCTTCGCGGATGCCCGGCTCGATGTTGGTCAGGGCCAGGTAGGTGTTGCGCATGATCGGCAGCAGCGAGTACAGAAACACAGCAGTGATCGCCGGCATCGGTCCCAGGCCCTGGCCGAACTTCGAGTAGAACGGCAGCAACAGGCCGAACAGGGCGATCGACGGCACGGTCAGCAGCACCGTGGCACTGGCTTGCAAAGGGCCGGCGAGGGTCGGGAAACGCGTCATCAAAACGCCCAATGGCACGCCGACCACAATTGCCAGGGTTACGGCGATACCGACCAAAGTGATGTGTTGCCAGGTCAGGTGCATCACCTGTTGCCAGTCGAGATGGGAAAAGGCGTTCAAGAATTCCATGGCTTTTCCTCCTCAGTGGATGGTGTGTTGACGCAGGAAATCAGCGGCAACGACGGATGGACTTTGGTGATCGACATCGACCCTGGCGTTGAGCCGGCGCATGGTTTCGTCGTCGAACAGTTCCGCCAGCGGCTTGAGTTGGCCGGCGAGTTGTGGGTGCTTGTCGAGAAAGGCCTGGCGCACCACGGGGCCTGCGGTGTAGTCCGGGAAGTAATGCTTGTCGTCTTCCAGCAGCTTCAGTCCGAAAGCGTTCAGGCGACCGTCGGTGGTGTAGACCAATCCGGCAAACACCTGCCCGTTGCGCAGCGCGGTGTAGACCAGGCCGGCATCCATCTGGCGGATGTTCTTGCGGGACAGGTTCATGTCGTAAAGCTGCACCATGCCGTCGAGACCGTCGGAGCGGTTGGCGAATTCGGTGTCCAGTGCGACCAGATTGTTGGCCTTGTTTTCCTCGCGCAGCACCTTGTTCAACTGACTGATGCTGTTGATTTGCGGGTATTGGTCCGCAACGTTCTTCGGCAGTGCGAGGGCATAGGTGTTGCTGAATTTCGACGGCGTCAGCCAGACCAGGCCTTTTTTCGCGTCGAGTTCTTTCACCCGGGCGTAGGACTGTTCGCTATCGAGTTTTTCAGTGACATGGTTGTACGCCACCAGCGACACGCCGGTGTATTCCCAAAGCATGTCCAGTTGGCCGCTTTCTTGAGCGCTGCGGGCCAGGTTGCTACCCAGGCCGCCGGTCACTTGTACGTCATAACCTTTGGCGCGCAGGTATTGGGAGGTGATTTCGGCGAGCAGGGTTTGTTCGGTGAACACCCGCGCACCAATGCGGATCAACGGTTTTTCAGCGGCGTGGGCAAATCCTGCGAACAGCAGAATGCAAGCTAGTAAAAAGCTTGATGTTTTCATGAAAATTCCTTTGCCTGGAGGCTTTCTTTGCAGGGCTATGACGGGCGCAAGCCGCGTTCGAGCTAGAGACGGCTGGCGATTGTCACCAAACCATCGAGCAGCAATGCCAGCAGGGCGGTGCAGGCCGCGCCGAGCAGCAGTTGCGGCTGATTGTTCAAGGCAATGCCGGGAAATATCAGGCTGCCCAGGCTGTTGGCGCCGATCAGGAACGCCAGCGGTGCGGTGCCGACGTTGATCGCCAGTGCCACCCGCACACCGCCGATGATGATCGGCACGGCGTTGGGCAATTCGACTTTCCACAGCACTTGGCGCGGGGTCATGCCGATGCCGACGGCGGCTTCCTTGAGCGAACCCTGAACGTTTTTCAGGCCTTCATAGGTGTTGCGCACGATGGGTAATAGAGAGGCGAGGAACAGGGCGAAGATCGCCGGGCCACTGCCGATGCCGAGGATGCCCAGGGCGATGGCGAGGACGGCGAGGGGAGGAACGGTGTTGCCGATATTGAAGAGCTGCATGAAGCGTTCGGCGCGGCCGATCATGCTCGGGCGGCTGAGGAGGATGCCGGCGGGGATGCCCACGACAAGGGCGGCCAGCATGGACGCGAGGACGAGCAACAGATGGGCTTGCAGGTAAAACAGCAAATCGTCGCGGTAATGTTCGATCGTTTCGACGCCGATCCAGTGGATCAGCAGGGCCAGAAGGGCGATTACCAACGCGCCTCCTATCAGCCCTTTGCCATAGTGGATAGCCACAGGCGGACTCCTTTTTTCAGTCGGCGAGCGCAGTCCCGTGTGGCAGGCCGTCATTGGCTGCCGGGCAGGGCGTTCGCGAGAAGCAGCTCTATCGAGCCGTGAGCGCAGCCTCGTCAGGCTGACTTGCAGATGTTTCGGCCCCCTGACGAGTGGTCGTAGCAGGGGAGTGGACGCCTCCACCTTTTAAAAGGTTCCATATTTTGAAACGATTGACCACCCCTGTAGGAGCTGCCGAAGGCTGCGATCTTTTGAACTTGATCTTTAAAAGCAAAGTCAAAAG
>NZ_JBOIBY010000243.1:0-9948 GCF_050739655.1 Pseudomonas sp.
CAACTGGCGCGCTCCGAGCACGCTAATTGCTCGCTTGAGGTTGTAGGCGTTCGCCACAAAGGCGAGTTTGTTGTTTTTGCGAAAGTCGGCGATGGTCTTGAAGTCGGGTTTGAGTCGGTTGATCAACCACATCACTTCGATGTTGCGCTGGCACTCGGCTTCGAGCCGCCGAGATGAGCGAATCCGCTGAAAATAGCCGTAGAGGTAGAGTTTTAGCTGATCGGCAGGATCATAAGAGGGGCGACCGGTGCTTTTGGGCAGGGCTTTATCGAAGCCCAGTTGCACCAGATCCAGTTTGGCGACGTACAGGTCGATGACGCGGACGAAGTGATCTTCGGGGATCAGTTCCTCCAGCGAGACCGGGAACAGACTGGTCTGGCTGCGGGACTCTCCTTGGATGTAAGCCATAACGAAAAATGCTCCGTATCTTTCGATACGGAGCATTTTCTTTGAGCGCTGCGCAGAATGCTAGGTTTTCACACAGTCTGGAAAGGTGGCCTTTTCAATTTCGGCGGACGCCTCACGAGCCGAATATTTCCTTCAGCATGTTCCGAGCGAGATCAATTTCGTCATCGCTAACCTGGTGTTCTCTACCAGGGTAGACCTTGAGTTGGGTCTTCGCTCCCATCACCTGTAGCACTCCCAGAGTTTCTTCCGTGCGAGGAAGTGGCACCCAGGGATCATCGTCTCCATTAGTGAGCAGGACTGGCGTGCTTTCCAGTTTGACCTGTTTTTCCCAAGTCATGCTGTCTGGCCCAATTAGCCCCCCAGTGAAAGCAATGAGTCCACCCCAGCGCTGTGGATTTCGGTACAGGTATTCGCATGCTAGGCATGCACCCTGAGAGAAACCGACTAGCGTAATTTTCGAACGAGGAATCCCTTGCTCCACCAGTTGGCTGACTAGCAGATCAAGGCGCTCTAGTGCGAAGTTCAAGAATGGCTGGTTATTCTCCAGCGGAGCCATGAACTTGTCCGGATACCAGCTCTTGCCCGCCGCTTCCACAGCGATGTAAGGCATTCCGTTCAGGTTGATTCGCTCTGCTATGGCGAACATGTCGGCGGGGCTTTGGGTGCGCCCGTGAATGAGGATGATCGCCGCTCCCACGGTCTCGGGCGCGATACTCGAGACCTGGATGGGGAGGCGAAGATGGATATTTTCGCTCATCCCTCAGCCTCAATATTTCAGCGGTTCAAGATAAGCCGCGATTTCCTGGGCGCGAGCCCCCAGTTGTGGCGGAATCTGGATGGTTTTTCCGAGATCCTCGAAGGCCTCATCAACGAGGAAGCCCTCGGGCTTGGACACAGCTGCCTCGAACAAGGCGCCACTTGGGGTGCGAACATACACCGAGTCGAAGTAGCCGCGATCTTTCCGGTCAGAGACGTCGGTGAAACCCATTGCCTCTAGGTGCAGTTTGACGCTCTTCTGGATCTCGAGGTCTGCCACTTCGAAGGCGCAATGGTGCACTGTACCTTCACCATAAGTCCAAGAGCCTTGAGGCAGCTCCGGTCGAACTTCAAAGTCGATGATGGCACCGGAGCCGCCGTTGCCTACCTCGTAGCGGCTGAAGGAAGCATCAGTTAATTGCTGCTTGCCCGACCAGCCGTAGTGCATGAACTCTGCAGAGTTTTCCAGATCGCGAACAGCGACGGTGATGCCGTGGGTGCCTCGAATGCCATACTCGGACGGAACGACACCGTTCGAGTACGGTTTACGATCGTCGTCAGCAATGCCAACGAGCTCGTAGCAAATGCCGCACGGGTGGGCGAAATGCAGCAGGTGCTCACCGAAACGTTCTTGGAACTCAGGCTTGAAGCCGTGGTTTTCCAGATGCTTGGCCCAGAAGGCAAGGGACGAAACCGGAACGGAGAGAGCGAGAGTCTTGATCTGACCGCTGCCTGGACGACCCATACGACCCGATTGACGCATAGGGAAGCAGGTAATTAGCGTGCTTTCCTCGCCAATGTCGTTACCGTAGTAGAAGTGGTAGATCGGATCGGTGCCATCATACAGACCGGTCTTCTTGACGCTTTTCAGGCCAAGCACTTTGGTGTGGAAGTCGTAGTCTTCCTGGGCGCCACCTACGTTCAGAGTGATGTGGTGATGGCGAAGGATGTGGGGATTGAGTTCCATGACGTTCTCCTGTTGTTAGCGTTTTTGAACGCGGTACTTCGGTTAAGGTCGTTTGCCACTGAAGGCGTTTTCGAGCAGTTCGCGGATTGCGCCAGGTTCGATCGGGCGCGGGTTCCAGTACGGCGAGGCGCAGGCGATCTCGACAGCTTTTGAGATGTCGCTTTCCTTCATTCCAATGTCAGCGAGGCTGGTAGCGGCACCATGCTTATCTGCAAGGTCGAACAGGCCTTGTGCTGCGTGTTCAACGCCAAGAGCGCGAGCGATACGTTCCATGACTTGTGGAGCAGCATCGGCGTTGTATGCGGTGGCATGCGGCAGAACCACGGTGTGGGTTTCTGCATGGGGTAGATCGAAGCTGCCACCTAGGGTGTGGCAAAGCTTGTGATGAATAGACATGCCAACCGCGCCTAGGCACACTCCGCATGCCCATGCGCCGAACAGGGCGTCGGATCGTGCTTCCTTGTCTTCTGAGTTCAGATGAATTCGGGGTAGGGCCCGAGCGATCGCTGCAATACCTTGTTCTGCGAGCATCGAGATCAGAGGGTTGGCGTCCTTGGAGTACAACGCCTCCACAGCGTGGGCGATGGCGTTCATTCCGCTTGTCACGGTCATTTGCGCTGGGAGCGTCAGGGTCAGATCTACGTCGTAAATAATTACTTCGGGCAGCACTTTAAGAGTGCGTTGGGTGGTCTTTAGCCCGTTCTCTGTTTGGCCGATGATCGGAGTCGCTTCAGAGCCTGCGTAGGTGGTTGGAATGACGATCTGAGGTAAGTCGGTATTGAGCGCTATCGCTTTGCCTAAGCCGATTGTCGAACCTCCGCCCAAGGCCACCACGCAGTTGGCCTTAGTACTTTCCACTACCCCAAGTGCATCCCGGGTGACCTCAACGGGGGTGTGCATGGTTGCGTTGTCATAAAGCCCTACAGCGAGGTCGCCCAGTTGGGCTACGAGAGCTTCGCCCAATTCCCGCTGGAAGGGCGTAGTCAGAACAAGGGCACGTGAGCAGCCAAGTGCTCGAATCTCGTCTGCAGCTTGGGTCAGAGTGCCGAAGCCAAAAATTACTCGCGAGGGCAGGGCGTTGTAGATGAATGGCTGCATGACGCGCTTTGTCTCCCAATGCTGATGTGCTTCAAGAGCACTTTGATGTGTAAGCAGATTGGGAGAGCTATCGGGGGCAAGCACCTGCCGAAAGATAGTGCGGTCAGTCCTATCACCAGATAGGTGACTCGTGCGTAGGTGCGCCAAAGAATCGCGCGTGAATCCCTCGGAGAACAACAATGAATAAGGAATCGACAAGCGCTAATTTGCCTATCTGTCAGATTCGCGACCTTCTAGATTTGCGTGCCAGCGAGACACCTAATAATGATTTTGCAATATTCGAGTCTGGAGGAAAGTGGACGTACAGCGAGGCACATGCAGAAGTAAGAACGTGCGCTGCCTCACTGCAGGCGTTGGGGGTTTTACATGGTCAGCTTGTTCTGGTTTGGTTGGGTAACAGCTCGAATGCGTTGCGTACAATGCTCGCAATTAATTATTTGGGCGCGGTCGCAGTACCAATAAATACGTCGTATCGGGGCACGTTGCTGGAGCATGTCCTGAGCAACACATCAGCCTCGCTCATGATCTGTGATGGGCGACTTTTAGACCGACTAGCCGGAATTCAACTGGCGCACTTGCATCGTGTCATTGTGATTGGCCCTGAGCGCATAAACGTGTCCGGGGTTCAGCTTCTAGGAGATGATGTTCTGTACGCGGAGGAGGAGCTTGGCCCTTCGAGTACTGGGCATTTTCCTTGGAATGAGGCGGTAGTCATCTATACCTCCGGAACGACTGGGCCATCGAAGGGGGT
The DNA here is from genome assembly GCF_050739655.1 of Pseudomonas sp. Taxonomy (GTDB): domain Bacteria; phylum Pseudomonadota; class Gammaproteobacteria; order Pseudomonadales; family Pseudomonadaceae; genus Aquipseudomonas. The sequence goes on from NZ_JBOIBY010000243.1 coordinate 3,981, forward strand.
GCTCACGTCCTATCTGCACCTATGGCACACCGCAACCGCATTCAAGCATCTCGATGAGACCGATCGCAGCTTGGTCAGCTTGCCTCTGTATCACGCTGCTGGCGTCCTTGGGTATTACTGCGCACTTCTTACTGGTGGGTCACTGGTACTTGCGGACTCCTTCAGCGTCAGCCGGTTCTGGCAAACAGTGCGTGAATTCGAGGTCACCACAACGGGGCTCCTGGGAGTGATGTTGCCGTTCCTACTCAAACAGGAGGTAACAAGTGCGGATCGTGATCATTCTCTCCGGAGTGTCCTCGTTGCGCCGCTGGATGACGGGGCTGCGGCCTTCGCTGAGAGATTCGGGGTAGACATCTATACCGAGTACAACATGACTGAGCTCTGCATGCCTCTGTTCAGCGATGCAAATCCGACCGCACCTGGCACCTGTGGTCGGAAGCGCGAAGGAGTGGAGCTGCGGATCGTGGACGATTTTGACATCGAAGTGCCGATCGGATCTGTTGGAGAGTTGATCGTTCGTGCGCATCAACCCTGGGCTCTGAGTCATGGCTACCTGAAGAACCATGAAGCAACCGCCAAGACCTGGCGAAATGGTTGGTTCCATACTGGTGACGCATTCCGTCGGGACGCAGAAGGGAACTACTTCTTTGTCGATCGCTTGAAGGATGCTCTGCGCCGCAGAGGAGAAAATATCTCCTCATTCGAAGTGGAGAGCGCCATCCTGGCTCACTCGGCAGTGCGCGAGGTTGCAGTGGTTGGCGTCCCAAGCGAAGTGTCGGAAGACGAAGTGCTTGCTGTCCTAGCCTTAGCCCCAAACCAAGAACTCACCCCAGAGCAACTGATCGAGTATCTCAAGCCGCACCTGGCTGACTTCATGATCCCTCGCTATCTCCGATTTATGAGGGAATTGCCCAAGACGCCAACTCACAAAGTCCTGAAGCATGAGCTAAGGGGGCAAGGCGTCACGGCGGACACTTGGGATCGAGAGGGTTCTGGGCTTGTTCTTCCGCGGCAGCGTCTGGAGGTTAGACGGTGAGGGCGCAGGGGCCGCTGCGCGGCGTTCGTGTACTGGAGTTTGCAGGTGTTGGGCCGGCTCCATTCTGCGCGATGTTGCTCTCCGATATGGGGGCTGAGGTTCTGAGAGTTGACCGTAAAGGTGGCGCTGACTGCGATGCCTATTGTGTCGAGTCTCGAGGACGCAGATCGGTGGCGCTCAACCTGAAGAGCGCTAAAGGTCGGGCTGTTGCATTGCAGCTAATGAATCAGGCAGACATTGTCCTCGAGGGATTTCGACCCGGCGTCATGGAGCGCTTGTGCTTGGGCCCAGAGGAGGCGCTTCGTAAAAATCCCGATTTGATCTATGGGCGAATGACTGGCTGGGGACAAGATGGGCCTCTGGCGAGTGCGGCCGGTCACGACATCAATTACATCGCTCTTGCTGGTGCTCTACATGCAATGGGAAATGCAGATAATCCGTCGATTCCTTTGAATCTCGTTGGCGACTTTGGTGGAGGAGCGCTTTACCTCGCAATGGGGGTGCTGGCGGCGTTACTGCATGTTCGTTCAGGTGGTCGAGGTCAAGTCGTGGACTGTGCGATGGTTGATGGAGTGGCCTCAATGCTTGGGATGATCTACGGGCATTTGGGACGAGCTGAGGAGCGTCCTCTTTCCTCGGAATCATCGGTCAATACCGGTACATGGATTGACCGAAGAGCGAGCAACGCAATTGACGGCGGATCTCATTTTTACAACACATATACCTGTGCGGATGGCAAACATATTGCAATCGCCGCTATCGAGCCTAATTTTTACGCAGAGCTGCTCAATCGCCTGGGTATTGATGACGCAGCGTACGCTGAACAGATGGATAGAACTGCTTGGCCACTGCTGAAACAGCGATTATCGGAGGTTTTTCGAACTCGAAGCCGGGATGAATGGTGTGAGCTGCTAGAGGGTACCGACGTCTGTTTTGCTCCTGTGCTGAGCCTGCAGGAGGCGCCACTGCATCCGCATAACCTCAGTCGAGCGACTTTTGTAAAAGCAAATGGGTTTTATCAGCCTGCCCCTGCACCAAGATTCTCAGAAACTCCTGGAGCCATTCAGAGTGCTGCGCCTGGATGTGGAGAGCATAGCAAGGAGGCCTTGCTGGACTGGGGATTTAGCGATCAGGACATACTTGATTTGGAAGAAAACCAGGTTTTATGAGGCCTGGGGCCGGAACTCCGGCCCCTTTTTTGCCGCTTAAATATCAAGCTCCAAAACTTCGCTTTTCGCCCGGGAAACGCAGATCAGCATACTCTTGCCTTCTGCCTTTGCGGATTCAGACAGCACGAAATCGCGATGGTCGGGTGTGCCGCTCAACACACGCGTCTCACAGCTTGCGCAAAGGCCTTCGCGGCAGGAGAAAGGTAGAAAGTGTCCGTTATCCTCAAGCACCTCGAGGATGCTTTTTTCTGGCGGCACTAAAAGTATATCGCCCGTGCTTCGCAGAATGACTTTGAAGCTTCCGTTATCGGTGCTTGTTTGCGTTTTTCCTGATGCCGAGAACCACTCAAAATGCACGTTGTCCGCCGGCCTTGCATGAGCTGCTTCTTGTACGCGTTCCATTAAAGGCGCGGGGCCACAGCAATAAATGTGGCTATAGAGAGGCATGCCTGCAACGGTCGCCTCAATATCGAGCGGCTGACCACCGTTTTCATCAAGGAAGTGCTGCACCAGATTATCAGCGCCAAGCTCTAACAGCTCTTCGTAAAAGGCAGCGCGAAGTCGGCTGCGTGCCAGGTAGTGAAGCGTCCATGACTTCCCATTGGCAACACACCAACGAATCATCGCTAAGATTGGAGTGATTCCTATGCCTCCAGCGATAAAGTTGTAGTGATCACCTGATTCTACAAGGGGGAAATTGTTTCGCGGCGCGCTGATGCGTAGTCGATCTCCAACCTTGAGCCCGCCGTGCAAAAAACGTGACCCGCCTCGGCTTTGAGGTGAAAGACCAACACCAATTTTGTAACGGCTCTGATCTCGGAAATCGCCAAAAAGCGAGTAATGCCGAATAAGCCCGTTTGCCAGATGTACTTCCAGATGAGAGCCAGGCTCAAATGGTGGAAGGTCTCGACCCTGCGGATCGACCAATTCAAAGCTAATCACGTCCTTTGCTTCGGCATTGATCGCCGCAATGACGACATCGAGTTGTCCTGTAGACATTTTGGTACTCCAGATCTTTTGTGCGCGTGTCTATCGATCAAGCGAGGAATTCGGCTACGGCATTACGCGCTTGTGCAGATTCGTCAAGAACGAGGTGCCCAGCGTTCGGACAAATCGTCAGACCCGCATGAGGAAGCAGTCGCTGCCAATAGTGCGCCTGGCCGGAGGGGATGATGCGATCACTTTGTCCCCAGACCAGGAGGGTCGGCATGCGAACCCGATGAAGCCAGTTGGGAAGCTTCTGATTGCAGACGGTGCCGTTTCGCGAAATGGTTGCAATCGATCCACCTTCCCGCTCGCGCATTTTTCCGAATTCAGCGTCTGGTGATGCTGGCAGGAAAGGAATGACAGTGGCCAAGTCATTGACCAAGTAAGCGGGGATCTCTTCCGGGGGGATGTTCATGAAATCCGGCGTCGGGAACTCTTCGACATCAAGACCGCCTGGAGCGACGAGTACAAGCTTGTCAATTTGATGGCTGTGCTGGATTGCATACTCCGCTGCCATTCGGCCGCCGAGCGAGAAGCCAACCAGGTTGAAATGCTTGAGCTCCATTTCCTCAAAGAGCTCCTGATAATGCTGGATGTAGTCTTGCATGCAGTCGATGTTTGGATTGTCGCCCGACTGACCAAATCCTGGGTGATAGGGCAGAATTACCTTGAATCGGTTAGTCCAGGCGCGAGCAAATTCGATCCCGTGCCAAGTACCGCCTCCATGAAGGAACACTAGCGGTGCCCCTTCACCTGCGACGTAAACGATAGTTTCGCATCCATCAATTATGTAGCGGTGGCGTTCGAAACCGGAATGGTCGACTCGTGAGTCACCGAAGCTGTTATTGGACATTGTTGGCTCCTGGCACATGGGGGGATGTTTCAAGGGTCGTCCAGGATTGGAGGAGGGGCACCTATCCTTGGATAGAGTGGTTAATGCAAAGGGGGAGGAGGAGCGGATTCTCTAGTAAAAACAGTGCCGAAGTACCAGGAGAGCACGGGAGTGTCGGCGCCGTAGGATTTAGTATCCATACGGCGCGCGAATGATGGGCTTAGGCCGCGCTGAAAGACTTATGGGGGTCGATCACGAATTTTTTCGGCACGCCTGCATCGAACTCACCATAGCCACGGGGAGCATCGTCAAGGCTGATTACCTGGACGCCAACAATATCGGCAATATTGAGTCGATCCCACATGATTGCCTGCATGAGCTGGCGATTGTATTTCATCACTGGGGTTTGGCCGGTGTGGAGGCTATGAGACTTAGCCCAGCCGAGACCGAAGCGAATGCTCAGGCTGCCAATCTTCGCTGCGGCATCTGCGGCACCTGGATCTTCGGTAACGTAAAGGCCAGGAATACCGATTTTGCCGGCGACACGGGTAATCTGCATCAACGAATTAAGGACAGTTGCGGGGGCCTCGTGTTGGGCTCCAGCGTGACCGTGGCCGCGAGCCTCAAAGCCCACTGCGTCGACTGCGCAATCGACCTCTGGCTCCCCGAGCAGGGCTGCAATTTGCTCATGGAGTGGTGTGTCCTTGGACAGGTCGGCAATCTCAAAACCAACAGCCTTTGCATGCGCAAGGCGTACCGGGTTTACATCGCCGACGATGACGACAGCCGCACCCAACAAACGGGCCGAAGCTGCGGCTGCAAGACCAACTGGGCCTGCCCCGGCGACGTACACAGTGCTACCCGGCCCAACACCAGCGGTTACTGCGCCGTGGAAACCAGTTGGCAGAATGTCGGAAAGGCAAGTGAGGTCGCGGATTTTCTCCATGGCTCTGTCCCGTTCCGGAAGTTTGAGCAGGTTAAAGTCAGCATACGGAACCATCACGTACTCAGCTTGGCCGCCAGTCCAGTCCCCCATGTCCACGTAGCCATAGGCTCCGCCAGGGCGGGCAGGGTTGACCGTTAGGCAGACGCCCGTGTGTTGCTCTTTGCAGGATCGGCACCGACCGCAGGCGACGTTGAAGGGGACAGAGACCAGATCGCCAATCCTTAGGCTTTCCACGTCACTACCTTTCTCAATGACTTCACCCGTGATCTCGTGGCCTAGTACCAATCCAACTTGAGCGGTGGTACGGCCCCTGACCATGTGCTGGTCAGATCCGCAAATGTTGGTTGAGATTACTTTTAGAATCACTCCGTGTTCAATCTTTCGTCCCCGTGGATCTTGCATCTTGGGGTAATCGATTTTCTGCACTTCGACCTTGCCTTCGCCAAGGTAAACAACACCACGATTGCCTGACATGAATAGCCCTCTCTTCTTATGGTCGGTTTGCATGGCTGTGCCCGCGCTCAGGCAGGCATTGGGCTTCAAGTACCTTGATTTGGTCTAAAAACTAAGGTCTTGAAAATTACTACTGCAACGGTGGTTGAGGCAGGCGCATGCGACACCTATCCATCGATAGATCTTGAAGAAAACATGAGGTCGCGACAGTTTTTCTCAGCCATACAGGACGGCGAAATGTTCGCTATAGCGTGTGTCACACAGATCTCCTTCTCTCCCACCTGTGTCACATAATGAATTGCTCTGCGTGCCGCCTTGATGCCCTCCAATTGGGTGATGAGCCAGGCGGCCAAATACTGCGAGGACAGATATCTGCCGGCGATCACGACAGTCGCCTCTCCGGGTACCAGGGCCCGGCGCTCTCAATCAGCCGAGCATCTCCTTTATGATGGAAGCGACATTTCTGGCATCGTCTATCCCTCGGTGATAGGTACCCGAGGCCTGATGATGGTAGGGGGCAGCAACTGAAATAGGGGGGGAGTCGT
>NZ_JBOIBY010000244.1:0-12167 GCF_050739655.1 Pseudomonas sp.
CGCTGTGGTACACGGTCGACGCGCTGTAAAGCACCATCAAGGTAAAGGCGTAGATCGCCATGCTGACAATCTTCCACGGGCTGCCGTCGAGGCTGGCAAGCACAATCAGCCACACCCCTCCCACAAACGCCGCCACTGCCCCGACCAGATGCGTCCAGGCATTCAATCGTTCCCCGTGATACATGTGTTGCTCACCTCGAATTTCATTACCGCAACGCGCAAGGCTCAGGCCTGGAGCGTAAAAGCGCAATGTTTCTGTACGACGGGCCCGGCGTAATTGGGCACAATCGAGTCATTCCAAAAAGAGTCCGGCCCATGCTGATCGATGAAGAGTTGACCCTGAAAAAACTCGAGGTGTTCCTGGCCTTCATGCGCACCGGCAATCTGGCCCGGGCTGCCGCTGAGTTGCAGACCAGTAACGTCAGCGTGCACCGGGCCATTCATTCCCTGGAAAGTGCCCTGCGTTGCCCGCTGTTCAAACACGAAGGCCGTAACCTTACGCCACTGGAAAGCGCCTATGTGCTGGAAGAGCGGGCGCAGAAGCTGATTCAGGATGTCGTCGAAACGGTGCGCCTGACCCGTGAAGCCGCTGGGTTTTCCGCAGAACGCTTCAAGCTCGGCTCGCTGTATTCGCTGACGGTGAAGACCGTACCGCAGCTGATCATGGGCCTGAAAATCCGCCGCAGCGAACTCAACATCGACTTGATCCTGGGCTCGAATATCGACCTGCTGTACAAGCTCAAGAACATGGAAGTTGACGCGATCCTGGTGTCTCTGGACGACAGTGTCAACGATCCTGACTGTGAGCAGATCCCGCTGTTCTCCGACGACATTTTTCTCGCCACGCCCGCCGATTCGAAGTTTGCGCAACGCACCGAAGTCGACCTGGCCGAGGTGCGCGACGAGACCTTCATCACCCTGACCCAGGGCTTCGCTACGCACCAGGACGGTAAGCGGGTATTCGAGCAGGCGGGGTTCGATCCGAAGGTAGCAATGCAGGTCAACGACATCTTCACCCTGTTAAGCATGGTCAGCTCAGGGGTGGGCTATGCGTTGCTGCCGGGGAGGATTGCGGCGGTGTACGAGAACCGGGTGAAGCTGATTCCATTGCAGGAAAAGTATCGGTTGCAGCAGCACATCGGCGTGGTGTTTCTCAAAGCCAAGGAACGCGATCCGAATCTGCTGGCGTTGCTGGCGGAGTGTCGGATGTATGCCAATCGCCAGGCTTGAGACCGTTTCGCCTGCATCGCGGGCAAGCCACGCTCCTACAGGTTCTGAGGTGATACACAGATTGTGTATACACCCAAAACTCTTGTGGGAGCGGGCTTGCCCGCGATGGCGTCGGAACATTCAATGAGGATTTAACGGTTCAACCGACAATCCCACGAACAATGAAGTACAACAGCGAAGGCCCAAGCAGGCACCCAAGCCCGGTATGGAAGGTCGCCGTCAGCGCCCCATAAGGCACCAACCGCCGATCCGTCGCCGCCAGGCCCGCCGTCACACCACTCACGGTGCCGGCCAACCCACCGAACACCATCGCCGAACGCGGGTTATCCAGGCCCATCCAGCGCGCGGCCATCGGCGTACCCACCATCACCAGAATCGCCTTGATCAACCCGGTGGCAATCGACAACGCCATCACATCCGAGCTCGCGCCAATCGCCGCGCCGGTCACTGGCCCGACGATGTAAGTCACCGCACCAGCGCCAATGGTGGTCATGCTCACCGCATCGCGATAACCGAATGCCCACGCCATGCAGGCGCCGACAATGAACGGCAGAATCGTGCCCAGCAACAAGGCAATCACGCCGATCAGTCCGGCCTTTTTCGCTTCGGTGGCCTGTACTTCGAACGCCGTCGCAACGATGGCGAAGTCCCGCAGCATCGCACCGCCCATCAAACCGATACCGGAGAACAGCGTCAGGTCCGCCAGGCCTTTTTGCCCGCCTGTCAGGGTGCCGCCGACCCAGGCCAGCACCAGGCCGATGACGATGGCAATCGCCGAGCCATGAATGCGCCCGAAGGTCAGGCGTTTAGAGAGGATGACCGATACCCACATGATCACGCCGACGAAGGCGAATGCAGTGACCAGACCGTTGTGCTCCAGGCCTTTCTCGATGAGATCCCACATATCAGCGACCTCCTGCCGGTGCGCCAGTCGGTGCTACTTCCACCGGTTCATCGGGCAAGGGTTCACCTTTGTGGGTCCGGCTGATCAGGGCAATGGTGCAACCGCAAACCACCACCGAACCAATCGCCGCCAGCACCGCCACCGGGCCGCCGTGCAGCGCGGTAACCACGTTCTGTTGCGCGGCCATCGCCACCACCACCGGAATGTACATGGCGCCCCAGAAGCCGACGCCCATCTCGCAGTCCTTGGTCATGCCGCCGCGTTTTTGCATCCACAGCCGTGCGCAGATCAACAGGATCATCGCGATCCCGACTCCACCGACATTGGATTTGACGCCCAGCAATACGCCAAGCATGTCACCCATGATTACCCCTGCCAGCGTACAGATCGCGAGCAGCGCCACACCGTAAATAATCATTTTTGTAGTCCTCAAAGTGCATCGTCGAATGTTGTTTTTGTTGTTCGAAGCCTGAGTCGGTGATTTAGAAGTGGCGGCCTCCCTCCTCACGCAACAGCGCCTGCAAGGTATCGAGTCGAGCACCGTCGAAGGCAATCACGGTGCCTTGCTCGAACACCCGGCGCGCCAGCCCGGTCAGCACCGCACCGGGCGGCAGTTCGATCTGTAGACGCACGCCGCGCTCGTAAGCGCTTTGTACGGTGCCGCGCCAATCCACCACGCGGCACATGTTGAAGGCGAGGTCGTCGCGCAGCGCTTCGACGTTGATCACCGGTCGCGCACGACTACCGCTCAGATACCCGATTTTCGGTGCTTGCAGTGACACCTTGGCGAAGGCTTGGGCAAGATTCTGCGCCGGCTCTTCCAGCAACGGGCAATGCGAAGGCACGCTCACTGCCAAACGCTTGGCCATCCCGGCGCCACGATTTCTTGCCAGCTCGGCCACGGCCTTCATCGCCTCGTCACTGCCGGCAATCACCGCCTGGTTATCGGCATTGATGTTGGCCAGATAAACCGGTCTGTCGACACGATGAACCTGCGCCAACAAACTTTCGACCGTCGCCAGATCAAGGCCGATAATCGCCGTCATGCCATAGCCCTGTGGATAAGCCTGCTGCATCAGTTCACCGCGCAGGCTGACCAGATGCAGCGCATCGCTGAAGTCCAGGGCACCGGCCACCACCGCTGCCGGATAGGCGCCGATGGAAAGCCCTGCGACATAGTCCGGCGTCATCGACAACTGCCGCGAAGCCGCCACGCCAGCGATCAGCAAGCAAAGCTGCACCGCTCTCGTGGACTGCAGCGCCTGGGCAGAATCCAGCAGCCGAACGTCTTCACCCAGCACGTCGCTGGCCTCGATCAGCGTTTCCCGAGGCAAACGCTGGAGCATGCCTGGCTGCTGCGCGCCTTGCCCCGGGAACACCCACAAGCTGCTCACGCTGCTTGCTCCTGCGGGTTCCACGGGTCGATGACCAGGCAGGCTTGCGTTGCATTCTTGAGCAGGACACAACTCGAAGACCCGGCCCATTCGCGCAAGGCAACCGCGCCCAAGGGTGTCTGCAGTTGCATGTCCACCACGCACTTGGCTGCATCGAGCAATGCCAGCAATTCACGAGCCTGACCACGCGCCAACGGTTGAGGCGTGCGCAGAATCAGATCCAGGTCGCTTCCCTCATGAAGGGCTTCAAAACCGCTGGCGAGCTCGAACCCGGCACTGCCGCTGACACCCCAGACCGAACCGCAAGCATCCAGTTCGGGACGCAATTGAGCCAAGGCTTCAAGGGCCGGCAGGTCACGTTGGATATCAACATGGCAGAGCGCCTCGGGCGTGACGCGACGGGTGATCGCCGCAATCGCAATCGACGTTGCAAAACGCTGCTCACGCAATCGACCACGCACACCCACCGCGATGTGATTCGCCGTCGACACTGCCCGCCGTACCACCACCGGTTGCCCTGCGCCGAGCGATTCGGCCACCCACGCAGGCGCATCTGTAGGCAACTGCTCCGGGGTCATTCCCCAGAGCAGGTCGTGGGCGAGAAACGCGCTCACCACTGCTCTCTCAGCAATTGGCGGACCTTGCTCGATGCCGCACGGTTGGCTGCGCCGAGGCGACCGCTGAGATCAGCACCCTTCCCGGTAACATCGCCAATCGCCTGATTCAGGCATTCGCTGACGCGGTCCAGATCCGATGATGTCGGCTGCTCTATCTGCTCCACCGAAAGGGTTTCCCACAACAAACCCAGGCTGGCATAGCTGTCGATGTCATACGCCATTGGCGGCACACTGGCGGCCAGGGCTTCAAGCTCTTCGACGCTGCGTAAAGTCACCCGTGCTGCCGATGCCTTGCCCATGGCATGCACCATCACCCCTGGATCACGCAGGGCGATCAAGCGATTGGCCTGATAACCGTGGGCCAAAAACGCTCCGGACATTGCCTTGCCCACCAGCAGAGCGATGACCGCATGCCCGGCCAGACGAGCACGGGCGTAACTGTCCGCAGCCGCCGCCAACGCCTGATGAATGCCAAGGGCTTCTTCGCGACGACCGTAAGCCTGGCTCGGCACATCGACGATGGCGATCAAGGCGCGCTTGTGCGGTTTGTCCTGGTCGGCGGCGATCACTTCATCCACTGCCTTGGCCAGGCCCCAGCCTTCGAGCAAACCCACCTCGCCATTGCGAGCGCGGATGAAACGGTTTTCAGGATCGGCCACCACGGCAATGAAGCGCACGGGCTGACCAGCCAGCAACCCATCGGCCACTTTCAGCGAGGCCGGCAAACCGTCGATCGGCGTGGCATCGGCACTCAAGGCGTTGAACCAGTTCAAGCCTCTCAGGGAATACGAACTCATGAGCGCTCTCCTTGATACAGATCGCGAACCACTGACGGCTCGATTTGCGGTGTGGCATCCAGACGCGCCAGCCGTTGCAGGAACAGGTCGGCCTGACGACTGCGTTGTTGTGCCGGCAAACCCTGCTGGAGCAACTCGCTGACTTGCTGCTGGATCAGCGCCACGTCGTCTTCGACATAACGATCCACCAGACCACTGGCGAAACGTTGCTCGCCACCGGTCAGGCTCCAGATAAACGGGCGATCCCGGGAGTCGTACTCTTCAAGCCCCGCTTCCTGCTCGATCACCTGTGGGCCGTTCAAGCCAAGGCGCGCTTCCTGGGTGACGAGCAAGTAGCTGCACAACCCAGCGGCAATCGACATGCCACCAAAGCACCCCACGCTGCCTGCCACCACGCCAATCACCGGCTGGTATTGGCGCAAGTCGACAATCGCCGCATGAATATCGGCAATCGCCGCCAAGCCAAGGTTGGCTTCCTGCAAGCGCACACCGCCGGTTTCCAGCAGCAACACGGCGCGGGTCGGGATGCCGTTGCGGTTGTCCTCGGCGGCCAGTTCCAGCGCGCCGGCAATCTTTGCCCCGCCGACTTCACCGAGGCTGCCGCCCTGGAATGCCCCTTCGATGGCCGCGATCACGACTGGCAAGCCACCGAGGCTGCCCTTGGCAATCACCACGCCATCATCGGCCTGCGGCACAACACCCTGACGTGATAACCATGGCGACATGACGCGCTGGAACGGGTCGAGCAATTCGCGGTAGGTGCCGGCATCGAGCAGCGCTTTGGCGCGCTGCCGGGCGCCGAGTTCGACGAAGCTGTGTTTGTTGAGCAACGCGGCGCTGTCAGTCATGGCCGATCTCCTCAAAGCCTTGTTCCAGACGCAGCCGAACCACACCGGGCGTGGCGCCGAAATCATGGATATCGATGTCCATGGCCGGTGGCGTCTGACCGTCGAACATCCGTGCGAACAGATGCTGCCAGCGGTGTTCACTGCCATTGACCGAGGTCTGCACGGTGATCGTCAGCTTGCCGGCCTGGCCCGGTTCGATCAGCACTTCCAGATCGCCGGAGCCGACACAACCCACCAGCGTGCGACCGCGTGGCGGCTGCCCGGCAGGGAATTCAAAGGACAAGGTTTCCATTACAAAACTCCCTGAATGAGGCCATCGCACGACTCGATGCGGTCGATGAACAGGCAGGCGGCGAGCAAGTCGGCAGCGCCACCGGGCGAGGCATTCAATGCGATAAGTTGTTGGTCCAGCTCATGCAGCCGACGACGCCCGGCGAGGCTGGCGCTGCCACCGGCATCGAGCACTGCTTGGGCGCCGCGCTGCATGGTGTGCAGGCCTTCTTCGCCAGCGCGGTACAGCACGCAGGTGTCGGCCAGCGTGGTCATGATTGCCAGCAGGGCATCGAGACGGGCGTTCTGCTCACCGTGCCCGTTGGCGCGGCTGAGCTTGAGTTGCGGCAGGGCCCGCTGGGTCACCGCCGGAAAAGCCAGTTGGGCTTCTTCACGGGCACCGCGCGCGCCGAAACGTTGGACGACTTGCGCACCGTGGCTCAGGGAGCGCGGCGCGTAACGGTCATCCAGCAAGGCCAAACGTGCAGCCCGCAATGTGACACTGTTTGCGCCGCAGGATTGAGGCCCCAGTGCCGCCGCGGTGACCAGCAGGCCCAAGGCCCAGATCGCCCCGCGATGGGTGTTCACTCCACTGGTGGTGACGAGCATGGCTTGCTCGCCTTCACGACCAATGCGGCCCACGGCTTCGCGCAGTGGCAAACCGATCTCCCCGATCTCGATGGCCGCTTCGGCCATTTCCTTGAACGCTGGCCACAGGGCGAGCGCCGAGGCATGCATCAGCCCCAGGTGCAGATCGGTATGAGCGCCACTGCCGCGGCGGTCTACCAACGCAGGTTTGGGCGACAGGTCCGCTTCGTCGATCAGCGCGTCCACCGCCATGTCCGCCAGCCGTTCGGCCAGGCTCAGGGTTTGCGGTTGCAGGTTGAATGCGTGCATTTACCAGCTCCTGAACTTGGCGGGCGGGTTGTAGAGGCCACCGGACCACTCCACCAGATCGGCCACGCTTTTAGCGGCGAGCAATTCGCGGGTGGCGTCGGTACGGCGGATGCCGAGGTCTTCGGGCAAGGCGATCAGGCCTTCACGGCGCATGCGCGCGGTGTCTTTGGGGTTGTGACGCAGGCCGATGGCAGTCACGCCCGCGACGGCGGCGATCATGGCCTGGCGTTCTTCGAGCGAGCGCGCCTTGTACAGATAGGCGATGCCTTCTTCAGTCAGCAGGTGGGTGACGTCGTCGCCGTAAACCATGATCGGCGCCAGTGGCATGCCGCTTTTTTTCGCCACTTCAACAGCGTCGAGGGTTTCAACGAAAGTCGGTTTGCCGCCTTCCTGGAAGGTTTCGACCATTTGCACCACCAGCTTCTTGCCGCGCTCAAGCATGGGTTCGGCTGACTCGGTGTTGCGCATGTCGAGCCAAGCCGGTGTGCCGTGTCGACGGCCGCGCGGATCGTGGCCCATGTTCGGCGCCCCGCCAAAACCGGCCAGTCGGCCACGGGTCACGGTGGAGGAATGGCCGTCACCATCGACTTGCAGGGTGGCGCCGATGAACAGGTCCACCGCGTATTGCCCGGCGAGTTGGCTGAACATCCGATTGGAGCGCAGGGAGCCATCGCGCCCCGTGAAGAACACATCGGGCCGGGCGGCGATGTAGTTTTCCATGCCCAGTTCGGTGCCGAAGCAATGCACACTTTCGACCCAGCCGCTTTCAATCGCCGGGATCAGCGTAGGGTGTGGGTTGAGCGTCCAGTTGCGGCAGATTTTGCCCTTGAGTCCGAGGGATTCACCGTAGGTCGGCAGGATCAATTCGATGGCGGCGGTGTTGAAACCAATGCCGTGGTTGAGGGACTGCACGTTGTGTTTTTCATAGATGCCACGGATCGCCATCATCGCCATCAACACGTGCACAGGCTTGATGTGCCGTGGGTCGCGGGTGAACAGCGGCTCGATGTAGAACGGTTTGTCCGCCACCACCACGAAATCGACCCAGGATGCCGGAATGTCCACGCGAGGCAGGTCGCTGACATCGTCCACCAACTGGTTGACCTGAACGATGACGATGCCGTCGCTGAAAGCGGCCGGTTCGATCAGGGCCGGGGTGTCTTCGGTACTCGGGCCGGTGTAAATGTTGCCAGCACGGTCAGCCATGAAACCGGCAGACAGCACGACGTTGGGAATCAGGTCGACCACCAGCCGTGCATAGAGTTCGATGTAGGTGTGGATCGCGCCGATTTCCAGCAAGCCATCTTCAAGCAGTTGGCTGATGCGCAGGCTTTGGGTGCCAGCGAAGGAGAAATCGAGCTTGCGGGCGATGCCGCGTTCGAAGAGGTCCAAGTGCTCCGAGCGGCCGACGCTGGGCATGATCATGTGCAGATCGTGGAGCTTGGCCGGATCAGCCTTGGCCAGGGAGCGAGAGAGGAAATCCGCTTGCTTCTGGTTGTTGCCCTCCAGCACCACACGGTCACCCGGCAGGATCAACGCCTCAAGCGCCGCGACGATTTTTTCGGTGGGCAACACCACGCCGTCGGCAAGACCTCGCACCTGTTCGAGACGCCGCTGCTTTTCGCTGCGCCGCCGCGTCCATCGCGAGTCGGGGGATATTATTGTTGTCATGACCACTCCACGGGGTTCGCTGTCGTGGAGCTACATTAGGAGTGTTGGGCGTGGGGCATCAATCAAGCAGAGTGGTGGATCGTTACGGTCAGAGTAATAGTTGCTTTTAGTGGTGGGTTGTCAGGGCCGGCCTCATCGCGGGCAAGCCCGCTCCCACAGGATTGCGGGTGTACGCGAAATGTGTGAACAACCGAAAAAACTGTGGGAGCGGGCTTGCCCGCGAAGAGGCCAGTGAAACCAACACAACAACCCAGTCAGGCCCCCAACCCCGCATCCACCAACAACTCCTCCAACCCCAACAAATCCGGCACCTTCGCCACCTGATCAGCCACCTGCACCGCCGCTTTTTCCAGCGTGCACAAAGGCACGTCGACATAACTCAACTGACTGTCGAGCTTGTACGAGCGCGGAATACCCTGCACCAGCATCGCAATGAACTTCAGTTCAGGCCGGCCCCCCAGTGCATTGAGGATGACGATCCGTGCGCGCTCGCCGATGACGATTTTTTGTCCGCATGCCGACTCGAAACTGAGCAACGGGATCTGCCGGTTCCGCCACGTGACCCGCCCCAGATACCATGGCGGCGTATCCAGATCGAACGCCGCTGGTTGGTAATCGATCAATTCGGCCACAGCCACATTGGGCAGGATCAGGTTGCGGTCGGCCAGCGGCAATACGAGGCCGGTGAGTTCGCTGGTGCGTGGGTTGATCAGCCGTTCAAGCATGGGTTTTGCTCCACAGGGCGATGCTTTCGAGCAGTACTGATTCCTGGTACGGCTTGCCGAGGTAGTCATTGACGCCAAGAGCCATGGCCCGGTCGCGGTGTTTCTGGCCGGTGCGGGAGGTGATCATGATGATCGGCAAGTGCTGCAATCGCTCATCGTTGCGCACCTGGGCCGCCACTTCGAAGCCGTCCATACGCGGCATCTCGATATCCAGCAGCATCAGGTCCGGTGTGTGTTCTTCCAGCAACAGCATCGCGTCAACGCCGTCCTTGGCGGTGAGCACCTGCATGCCGTGGCGTTCGAGCAAGCGGCTGGTGACCTTGCGCACCGTGACCGAGTCATCGACTACCATCACCAGCAACGGACGCTGTGGCTCGGCCTCGACTTCATGACTTGTCGGGCGCTGCGGCACACGGACCTGCATGGCGCGGATCGGCGCCAGCAGATCCAGAATCAGCACGACCCGGCCATCTCCCAGAATCGTCGCCCCGGAGACACCTTGCACCGCTGCGAACTGCGGACCGAGGCTTTTGACCACGATCTCGCGAGTGCCCGCCATGGCATCGACCAGCACCGCGATATGACGCTCGTTACATTGCACCAGCAGCACCGGCAGCGGCAGGCTCTGGCCCAAGAGTTTTGGTCGTGGACTGGTTTTCAGCAGCTCCCCCAGATAACACAGTTCGTAGCGTTGCCCAGCGTATTCGTAGGTCGGCGGATCGAGGCGAAAGTGCCCTTCGAGCTCGTTGGGCAGCACGCGAACGATGCCATCGATAGTGTTCAGCGGGATCGCGTATTGATCATCGAAGCATTGCACCATCAGTGCGCGATTGACCGACACCGTAAACGGCAGGCGAATGCGAAAATGCACGCCCTGCCCCGGCACCGAATCGATGCTCATGCTGCCGCCCAGCTGCCGCACTTCTTCTTGCACCACATCCATGCCGACGCCGCGCCCGGAGATCTGGGTGATTTTCTCGGCGGTGGAGAAACCCGGTTGCAGGATCAGTTGCAGGACATCGCGGTCGCTGATTTCGCTGTCCGGCTCCAGCAAACCACGCTTGATCGCCTTGCGCCGCACCGCCTCCAGCGGCACACCGGCACCGTCGTCGCGGATATCGAAAATCATGTCGCCACCCTCGCGCATCAGGTCGAGGGTGATCCGCCCTTGCGCCGGTTTGCCTGCCGCCATCCGCACTTCGGCGGGCTCAAGGCCATGGTCCACGGCATTACGCAGCATGTGTTCCAGCGGCGCCGCCATGCGTTCGAGCACGTTGCGATCCATCTCGCCCTCAGCGTTGCCAACCACGAACTCAACGTCCTTGCCCAACTCCTCGGCCACCTGGCGGACGATGCGTTTCAAACGCGGCAGCATCCGTTCGAACGGCACCATGCGCGTGCGCATCAAGCCTTCCTGCAACTCGGTGTTGATGCGGCCTTGCTGTTGCAGCAGGTTTTCCGCGTCCTGATTGCGTCGGTCGAGGGTTTCCTTGAGGTCGAGCAAGTCGGAGGCGGACTCGAACAATGCCCGCGACAGTTGCTGCAGTTGCGAGTGACGGTCCATCTCCAGAGGATCGAACTCTTCGTAGCCCGAGCGTTCGGCGTCGACTTGCTGACGGCTGAGGATCCGGCCCTGGGTTTCGGTATCGAGACGACGCAGCTGGTCGCGCATCCGTTCGATGGTGGTTTCCATCTCGTTGAGCGCCACTTGTGCATCGCTGACCTGCTGTTCGATTCGGCCACGGAAGATCGACGTTTCACCCGCCAGGTTCACCAGGTCATCGAGCAGTTCCGCCGAGACCTTGACCATGTCCGCGCCGGCATCGGGTTGCAGCAATGGAGCCTCGGCTTTTACCGCTGCCGGCAACGCAGAAGGCGCCGCAATCGGCGTTTCGGGCACCGCCGGATGGCTGAAGTTCTTGATCGCATCGATCAGTCGGTCGGCCGGTGGCAACGGCTCACCGGCGCGGGCCGCATCGAGCATTTGCGCCAGTCGGTCATGGCTGCGTTGCAGCAGTTCGAACAACGCCCCCGTGGGTTTCAGGACACCGGTAGACAAGCCTTCGTAGAGAAACTCCAGCTCATGGGCCAAATCACCTATCGGGGTGATCTCCACCATGCGCGCACCACCCTTGAGGGTGTGCAGGTCGCGCAGCAGGGTTTCCACTTCCTGACGACTCGAGGGTTCAGCCTGCCAGCGCACCAACGCCGCGCCGGAGCTTTCGATGATGTCGAAGCCTTCTTCGAGGAAGATGTCCAGCAATTCGGTGTCATGGTGGGTCGAGTCGTTATCGGCCTGCGGTTCGACTAAGTCGGGATGGGCGGCGTGACCTTGACGGAACGCGTGAATCGCCTCGACCAGCTCACTCGGGTCGCCCAACGGTTGATGGTTCTGCAACTGCCCGAGCAACTGCGCCAACCGTTCATGACTCTGTTGCAGTAACTGCGCCAGCACTTCGCTAAAGCTCTGGCGGCGGTCGACCAATCCTTCGTAAAGGTTTTCCAGTTCATGGGCCAGGTCACCGACCGGCTCGACCTTGGCCATCCGCGCACCACCCTTGAGGGTGTGCATGTCGCGCTGCAGGGAAGACAGTTGCGCAGTGTTGTTTGGATCGATCAACCAGCGCTGCAAGGCCAGAGCGGCGCTTTCGAGGATGTCCACCGCCTCTTCGAGGAAGATTGAAACGATTTCGTCGTCCAGTTCTCGGTCCCGTGTAGGAGCGAGCTCGCTCGCGATGGGCGTTAACGATGACGTGTTGTCATTGGATAAACGCGGTGTCTTTGAGTCTTTCGCGAGCGAGCTCGCTCCTACAG
>NZ_JBOIBY010000245.1:0-1502 GCF_050739655.1 Pseudomonas sp.
TCCACACGACCACCGCCAGCACCGAGCCTGGGGTGATGAAGCGAAACTCCTGTTTGACGTCGGGCATGACGTAGTAGATCAACGCCACCGCGACCATCAGCAGAATCACGATCACCGGCCAGCGCGCGATGGTCCAGAGCGTGACGATAAAGTACTCAAGGCCGACTTGCTTGGCGATCCACTCCATCACCTGCGGCCCGAGCACCATGAGCGCGGCGGCGATCAGCAGCATGCCGGCAATGCCGACGGTGTAGATGATCGACAACGGAAAACGTTTCCACAGCGGACGCCCTTCGACCACGTCGTAGGCAGCGTTCATCGCGCTCATCATCAGCCGCACCCCGGCGGAGGCGGTATATAGCGCAATCACGATCCCCACCGAGAGCAAGCCACCCTTGGATTGCTGAAGCTGGTCGATCACCGGGTTGACCTGTTCCAGTGCCTGGGGCGGCAATACCAGTTCCGATTGCAGGCGCAGCCAGGAGAAGAAATCCGGCAGGTGCAGGAAGCCGATCAGGGCAATCAGGAACAGGATGAACGGAAACAGCGAAAACAGCATTTGATAGGCCAGCGCCGAGGCATAGGTCGACATCTCGTCGGCGATGAACTCGGTGACCGTGCGCATCATCACACGGTGCAGGGGCAAGCCTCTCATGTCCGGAAAAATCATTAGCGTCTCCATTCGCCGCATACGCATTTGGGTTGAAGTCGTGGCGACTCTGGGGGCCGTTTCCTTCACCAAGGTAGCCCAGTTGGCGACTTTGAAACAAATTCAGTGTGCAAGTTCAGGCTGACACAAAAATGGCCATCCGGGGATGACCGCTTCTTCTTTTATTAAAGGCATTTCAATCGGAGGAAAGGTCGTTTCATAAGGTTGACCGAGGGCTTTTGCAGGGAGTTTCATTTATTTCCACCACGACATTTCATCGTTCAGTGCAGGTTGCGCTTTATGTTTGCGGGCCAACCCTTAAGAATGCGCAACACATTCAGGCCATGGCGCTGAAGATCCAATCCCGTAGGAATGTTATGAAACTCGATAAAAAGCAGGCCATTGCCCGCAGAAACCAGGAACTCGGCGGTGCTGTGCTTGGCGTCAACAACTGCCACTTCACCGAATTGAACCGCAACCGCAATATCTGGTGGTTCGACATCCCGGTATCGCGCCTGGCCGTGGGTCAGTACGAGTGGATTCACCTGCTGATGCACACGCCGGACACCGACGAGCTGCTGCACCTGAAAGTGCCGACCGTGTTCCTGCGCGAGAAGCTCGAAGGCCTGGTGGTGCGCAATGAAGGCAAGCGCAAGGCTGCATTGAGCCTGGAACTGAGCGCCGACAAGGACTCCTTCCTGCAGGACATGCGCCCGGCGGGCACCAACGTCAACTTCGCGCCGTTTCGCTTGTAGGAGCGAGCCTGCTCGCGATGGACGTAAACGATAACGCGGGGTGCCTGGATGCCCGCGTTGTCTGTACCTTTTTCGCGAGCATGCTCGCTCCTACAGAG
>NZ_JBOIBY010000246.1:0-2122 GCF_050739655.1 Pseudomonas sp.
GCGTGCTCGGAAGCGAAGGCTTCGATGATGCTACCCACGTCGGAGTACTCACCCAGGGACAGGTCAGGACCGGCGGTGATGTTCACCAGGATGCCGCGTGCACCTTGCAGGTTCACGTCTTCGAGCAACGGGTTGCGAATGGCCGCTTCAGTGGCTTCACGTGCACGGTTCGGACCGCTGGCGCAGCCAGTGCCCATCATTGCCATGCCCATTTCGCTCATCACGGTACGTACGTCGGCGAAGTCGACGTTGATCATGCCCGGACGCTTGATGATGTCGGAAATACCGCGAACGGCACCGGCCAATACATCGTCAGCCTTGGCGAACGCCGACAAGAGGCTTGCGTCTTTACCCAGGATGGTCAGCAGCTTCTCGTTGGGAATGGTGATCAACGAGTCAACGCTTTCAGACAGCAGACGGATACCTTCGTCGGCCAGCTGCATGCGTTTGCGACCTTCGAACGGGAACGGACGAGTCACTACCGCAACGGTGAGGATGCCCATTTCCTTGGCCACTTCGGCAATGATCGGCGCAGCACCGGTACCGGTACCACCGCCCATGCCAGTGGTGATGAACACCATGTTGGTGCCCTGCAGGACCTCGGCGATGCGCTCACGATCTTCGAGAGCGGCCTGACGACCTACTTCAGGGTTGGCGCCAGCGCCCAGACCTTTGGTCACGCCGGTACCCAGTTGCAGGATGGTCCGCGCGCTGATGCTTTTCAGCGCCTGGGCATCAGTGTTGGCGCAGATGAACTCAACGCCTTCAATGTTGCTCTTGACCATGTGATTCACGGCGTTGCCGCCGCCACCGCCAACACCGATAACTTTAATTACCGGGCTTGCGGGGATGTTGTCTACGAGTTCGAACATTTTCCCTCTCCTTTACGTTCTCTAGTTTTTTCGCCTACTGCCTGTATCTACAACGGTGCTGCGGTACTGCGATGAATCTTAGAAATTGCCCTGGACCCAGCTCTTGAGGCGATCGAGCAAGGCGCCTTTGGGCTCTTCGTTGCTGTAGCTGTCGCGACTGCCGATGCCCGAGAACGAAATGCCGTCGGATTGCTTCTGCAGGCCGTACATCAACAGGCCAACGCCAGTGGAATAAATCGGGTTGCGGACCACGTCATCCAGGCCTTTTACGCCGTGAGGCACGCCCAGGCGCACCGGCATGTGGAAGATTTCCTCGGCCAGTTCAGTGGCGCCTTCCATCTTCGCCGTACCGCCGGTCAGCACGATGCCGGCCGGGATCAGGTCTTCGTAGCCACTGCGACGCAGCTCGGCCTGGATCAGCGTGAACAACTCGTCGTAGCGCGGCTCGACCACTTCGGCCAGGGCCTGACGGGACAGCTCGCGTGGAGGACGGTCGCCAACACTTGGCACCTTGATGGTTTCGCCGGCACCGGCCAGTTTGGCCAGGGCGCAGGCATAGCGAATCTTGATTTCTTCGGCGTACTGGGTCGGGGTGCGCAACGCCATGGCGATGTCGTTGGTCACCTGATCGCCCGCAATCGGGATCACCGCGGTGTGACGGATCGCGCCTTCGGTGAAGATCGCGATGTCGGTGGTGCCGCCACCGATGTCGACCAGGCACACGCCCAGTTCTTTCTCGTCGTCGGTCAGTACCGAGTACGCCGAAGCGAGTTGCTCAAGAATGATGTCGTCGATTTCCAGACCGCAGCGACGCACGCATTTTTCAATGTTCTGTGCAGCGTTGACGGCGCAGGTGACCACGTGAACCTTGGCTTCCAGACGTACGCCGGACATACCCAGTGGTTCGCGCACGCCTTCCTGGTTATCGATCACGTAATCCTGCGGCAAGGTGTGCAGCACCCGCTGGTCAGCCGGGATCGCCACGGCCTGGGCGGCGTCGAGTACACGCTCAAGGTCCGCCGAGCTGACTTCGCGATCACGAATCGCCACGATGCCGTGGGAGTTCAGGCTGCGGATGTGATTGCCGGCCACACCGACGAACGCCGAGTGAATGCGGCAACCCGCCATCAGCTGCGCTTCTTCGATGGCGCGCTGGATCGATTGCACGGTGGATTCGATGTTCACCACCACGCCTTTTTTCAGGCCACGGGACGGATGGGTGCCGATCCCGACGATTTCCAGCGTGCCGT
>NZ_JBOIBY010000247.1:0-10212 GCF_050739655.1 Pseudomonas sp.
AGCACCTCGTCGACCAGACCGTCCTCGATCAGGGGTTCAATGCGTTTTGGAGTCTTCATCAGCTTTTATTGTGGGTCCTTTATTACCAAACACGCGAAAGTCATTCGTTATACGGCAATCCACTCACGGGTGGGAGGGGGTGCCGACCTATGAACACTGCCAGGATCATCCAGAAGCACACAATCTGCCGGATTGGTCACAAAAACCGGACGTCCATCGCCGGCCGCCAAAGATCATAGCCGAGCCCGCATCACGTGTAGTTCATGGCTTGCGGGGCATTTGTGACAGGAGCTGACAGCCCGATTCCCGCTCTACGCAAGATTTTTCGTCACAACCCTCAATTTCCTCCGACAACAGCCGAAGTCCTAAGTGACAAAGTGATTTGTCCGACAATCGCTTGCACAACAATAGCGATAGCGCACTCAGGGATCCGAGTTGACCAGGAACGTTTACGGCTGCCAATAACCGCGAGTCATCTGCACTGCGTGGGCTTACAAGAAAAATCTGGAGCGCGGATGAACATCAAACAAAAGTTGACCTGGGCGTTTGCAGTCATCGCCTGCTTGCCCGTGGTGCTGGTCGCCACCCTCGTTGTGCTGAACTTGCGCAGTGATGCCAAGGACGATTTCGTCGACAACAGTGGTCGCGAAATCCGTCAGGTCAGCAACGCCATGCAACTGTTTTTCGACGGTATCAGCCAGAACGTCGAATACCTGGCCAAACAGCCGCTGATCACCCACTCCGACGACAGCCTCAAGACCTACATGAACGCCGATGCCGCCAGCATTCCTCAGGGCGAGATGGACAAAAAGGTCTTCGGTTTCCTGCAGGATCTGGGCAACGCCCATCCGTCCTACGCCTATGCGATTCTCGGTACTGCCGCTGGTGGTTACGTGTCGTGGCCGGACGATGCCAAGTTGGCCAACTACGATCCGCGCCAGCGTCCGTGGTACAAGGCAGCCCAGGCTAAACCTGGAAAACCGTTCCGTACCGAGGCCTATTACTGGGCCGAAAACGATACGTCTTACGTCAGCACCGTACGCACCATCGACAATAAGTTGGGCACCAATGGCGGCGTGGTCAGCATCGACGTGTCGCTCAAACAGCTCACCGAACTGGTCAAACAGATCAAACTTGGCGAAACCGGCTACCTGATGCTGTTGGAAAACTCCGGCACCGTACTGGTCGATCCGAAGCAACCGGAACACAACTTCAAGGCCCTTGGCAGCCTCGGCGAGGGTTATGCGCAATTGGCCAAGGCCGGCAAAGGCCTGGTCGAAATCGAACTCAATGGCGAGCGCTACATGGCCAACGTCTGGCCGTCTGAGCAACTGGGTTGGACCTTCATCGGCCTGATCAAGCAAAGCGACGTGATGAGCACCGCGACTCAACTGACCTGGTTGATCGCCATCATCGCGGCAGTGCTGGCCGTGATCTTCGCCGTTGCTGGCGCCAGCTTTGCCAGCCTGATCGTGCGACCGATCCGCAGCGTGGCCGACGGCCTTGAAGGCATTGCCCAGGGTGAAGGCGACCTGACCAAGAACCTGCAAATCCGTGGCAGCGATGAAACCGCGCAACTGGCCAACTGGTTCAACCAGTTCCTCACCGCGATTCGCAACCTGATCCAGAGTATTGGCGGCGCCGCGACCAAAATTCTCGACACCTCCAAGAGCTCGACCCAGGTTTCCAGCGACATGGCCGAAGCTGCCGGGCGCCAGCGCGAGGCGGTGGACATGGTGTCCACGGCGTTCCACGAAATGGTCGCTACCGCCAACGAAGTGGCGCGCTCTTGCAGCCAGGCCGCCGAGTCGGCCGATAGCGGTCAGCGTCAGGCCCGAGAAGGTCAGCAACAGATCGACGCGGCGGTCAGCAGCGTGGATCGCCTGAGCCAGGAAATCGAACAGTCGGCCCAATCGATGCAGCAGCTTGAGCGCGACAGCAATGACATCCAGTCGATCCTTGGGACCATTCGCTCGATTGCCGAACAAACCAACCTGTTGGCCTTGAACGCCGCTATTGAGGCAGCACGGGCCGGTGAGCAAGGTCGCGGCTTTGCGGTTGTAGCGGACGAAGTGCGTGCGCTCGCCAAACGCACAGCCGATTCCACGGCGGAGATCGACGGCCTGCTGGGTAATCTGGCCAAGCGCACCAGCCAGGTGACGCAGCAGATGCACGCAAGCCTGGACGTTTCCCAGCAGTCGGTAACGCGCATCGGCGAGGCCCGCAACAGCTTCGGGCAGATCCGCGAATCGGTGGACGTGATCCGTGACATGAACACGCAGATCGCCACGGCAGCGGAACAACAGCATCAGGTGGCTGAAGACATCAACCGGCACATCAGCCAGATCCATGGCGATGCGCAATTGGTGGCAGAGCTGGCGAACTCGGCGCGACTCGATTCCCAGAGCCTGGCTGGGTTGTCGAATGAGCTGGATGGATTGGTTCGTCGCTTTCGTACCTGATCCAAAAATGCGGTGGCCGCTTCGCGGCCAATCGCTGGCAAGCCAGCTCCCACAGGATTTTTCATCGTCCTTGTGGGAGCTGGCCTGCTCGCGATGGGGCCGTTACTGCCGAAACAACTCTCCCGGGGTAAACCCGAACAGGCTCTTGAACGCCGCAATAAACGCCGACGTCGAGTCATACCCGCAAGACAGCGCGGCATTGGTCACACTGTCGCCCTCTTCCAGCAAGCTCAACGACGACAGCAACCGCGCACGTTGACGCCAGCCACGAAAGCTCAACCCGGTTTCGCGCTGAAACAGTCGCATCAGGGTTTTCTCCGAGGTACCCAAACGCCCCGCCCAATCCTGCAACGTCACGTTGCGTTCGGGGTTTTCGATCAGTTCGTTGCACAAACCGAGCAACCGCTCATGGCGGGGCAATGGCAGGGAAAAACCGACTTCCGGCAAAGCGGCCAGTTGATCCAGTAACACACTCACCAGCCGCGCTTCCTGGCTGTCGCCCTGTGGATACTCCACCGGCAACAAACAAAAACTCTTGATCAATTCCCTGGCCAGCGGCGTTACTTCCAGCACGCGGCAACGACCGTCCGCCCATTGGCAATCCTCGCGACGCACATACAGGCTGCGCATCTCGGCGCGCATGGACGTCACGACCTGATGGTCAAGATCTGCCGGAATCCAGATCCCCCACTGTGGCGGCGCGAAGAAACTGCCTTCAGCGGTGTGCACACCGAGAACGCCACTGATAGCGTAGGAAAACTGCACCCAGTCGTGGCGATGGGACGCCGTCCATGAGCCGGCATTGAGGCTTTCCACCCTCGCATACAACGGGCGCGGCAGTACTGTAATGGGCGGAATGCTTCGTTCGAGGGAAACCTGTCCGTTGGTCGGCATTGACGGGCCTTATGTTGCGAGACGGATGATGGAGCGACGTTAGGCCATCTCGCGACTGTATTCAATTGCCCCCATTCCTGTGGGTTTTACAGATCGTTCCTACGCTCTGCGTGGGAATGCCTCAACGGACGCTCCGCGTTCGGCTCTTGAATGGGACGCAGAGCGTCCCGGGCTGCATTCCCACGCGGAGCGTGGGAACGATCAGTCGACGGAAAACCCGTGTTCCAAGAAATTCATCAACGCTCAATGATCGCAGTGACACCCTGCCCGCCCGCCGCGCAAATCGAAATCAACCCTCGCCCCTTCCCCGCCGCATCCAGCAGCTTGGCCATGTTGGCAACAATGCGCCCGCCGGTGGCGGCGAACGGGTGCCCTGCTGCCAGTGAGCTGCCTTTGACGTTGAGTCGGCTGCGGTCGATGGTGCCCAGCGGCGCGTCGAGGCCCAGGCGGTCTTTGCAATACTGCGGATCTTCCCAGGCCTTCAAGGTGCAAAGCACTTGTGCGGCGAACGCTTCGTGGATTTCGTAGTAGTCGAAATCCTGCAAGGTCAGGCCGTTGCGCGCCAACAAGCGCGGCACCGCGTACACCGGTGCCATCAACAGCCCCTCGGCACCGTTGACGAAATCCACTGCCGCGGCTTCGCCGTCGCGCAGGTACGCGAGGATTGGCAAGCCTCGCTCGCTGGCCCATTGCTCACTGCCCAGCAACACCAGTGAAGCGCCATCGGTCAGCGGCGTGGAGTTGCCTGCGGTTAGGGTGCCCTTGGCGCTTTTTTCGAACGCGGTTTTGAGCGTGGCGAGTTTTTCCAGCGTGAGGTCCGGGCGTAAATTGTTATCGCGGGTAAGGCCGAGGAACGGTGTCATCAAATCGTTGTGCCAGCCTTCAGCGTAGGACTCGGCCAGTTTCTGGTGACTTTCCAGGGCCAATTGATCCTGTTCTTCGCGGGAGATACTCCAGGTCTGCGCCATCAACTCGCAATGCTGCCCCATGGACAAACCGGTACGCGGCTCGCCATTGCGCGGGAACTCGGGGATCAGATGCCGAGGTCGTAGTTGCAGAAAGGTTTTCAATTTGTCGCCGGTGCTTTTGGCGCGATTGGCTTGCAGCAGAATCCTGCGCAGCCCCTCACTGACGCTGATCGGCGCATCCGACGTGGTGTCGACGCCACCGGCAATGCCGCATTCGATCTGCCCCATTGCAATCTTGTTCGCCACCAGCAACGCCGCTTCCAGTCCGGTACCGCAAGCCTGTTGAATGTCATAGGCCGGGGTCGACGGCGACAGTCGCGAGCCGAGCACGCACTCCCGTGTCAGGTTCATGTCCCGAGACAGCTTGAGCACTGCCCCGGCAACCACTTCACCGATGCGCAGCCCATGCAGGTTGTAGCGTTCGATCAGACCTTCAAGCGCGGCGGTGAGCATGACCTGGTTACTGGCCGTGGCGTACGGCCCGTTGGAGCGGGCGAAGGGAATCCGGTTACCGCCGATGATTGCGACGCGACGCAATTGAGTCATGAAAATCCCCTGATGAAATACATAGATACACCCCCCCCACTGTAGGAGCTGCCGAAGGCTGCGATCTTTTGATCTTGATCTTAAAAAACAGAGCCAAAAGATCGCAGCCTTCGCCAGCTCCTACACTGATCAGCGTAGGCCTTATCCCGTGGATCGAACGACTGATTGCCATTGATGGTCCACACTTTGAACCCCAGCTGCTGGAGCGCGTTCCATGTCTGACCGCTATATCGACTTCGCCAATTCATCCATCGGCCATCGTCTCGTCGCAGCGGTGGGCTTGCCCTCGCCGACCCGGCTGGAACGCTGGCAAGCAGGTCGGCTGCGGCCTGTCGAGGGTGCATTGCTGATCGGTGGAGGGCCGATGGCGGAGAAAGTCAGCGCCTTCGCCAACCGCCTGACCGATGCGATCTACAGCTATGGCACCGAGCCTTCCCTGGCGACGGCATGGATCCCCGGTCACGGACCTAAACTCAAGGCCGTTGTGTTCGACGCCAGCGATCTGCTGCAAACCGATCAACTCAAGCAACTGCGCGAGTTTTTCCAGCCGCTAATGAAGAACCTCGATCACTGCGCGCACCTGGTGATTCTCGGGCGCGATCCGCAGACCTTGAGCGACCCGTTCGCCGCCAGTGCCCAGCGCGCACTTGAAGGTTTCAGTCGCTCGTTAGCCAAGGAGCTGCGCAGCGGCGGCACCTTGCAATTGATCCATGTCGGCGAGGGTGCCGAAGATCAACTGGAAGGTCCTTTGCGGTTTTTCCTCTCACCGAAAAGCGCATTCGTGTCCGGGCAAGTCATTCGCCTGAGCCCTTGCGATACGCAAGTGACCGACTGGACGCGACCATTGGCCGGACGCAAGGCGCTGGTCACCGGCGCAGCACGCGGCATCGGCGCATCCATTGCCGAAACCCTGGCCCGTGACGGCGCCGACGTCATCCTGCTCGACGTCCCCCCGGCCAAAAACGATCTTGAAGCCCTCGCCGCACGCTTGGGCGGGCGCGGCATCACCCTGGATATCTGCGCCGAAGACGCCGCTGCGCAACTGGTCGAACAGTTGCCCGATGGGGTGGATATCGTGGTGCACAACGCCGGCATCACTCGGGATAAAACCCTGGCCAACATGACCCCGGAATTCTGGGACGCCGTACTGGCGGTCAATCTCAACGCTGCACAAGTGCTGACCAAAGCCCTGCTCGACAATGGCACCCTGCAAGACAACGGCCGGGTGATTCTGTTGGCCTCGATCAGCGGCATCGCCGGCAATCGCGGGCAAACCAACTACGCGGCGAGCAAGGCCGGTTTGATCGGTCTGGCGCAAGCCTGGGCACCGCAGCTTAAGGAGCGCGGGATCAGCATCAACGCCGTGGCCCCCGGTTTTATCGAAACGCAGATGACCGCGCATATCCCGTTCGGCTTGCGCGAGGCTGGGCGGCGCATGAGTTCCCTGGGCCAGGGTGGCCTGCCGCAGGACGTCGCCGAAGCGGTGGCGTGGCTGGCTCAACCGGGCACCGGTGCGTTCACCGGGCAAGCCTTGCGTGTCTGCGGACAAAGTGTCTTGGGGGCTTAGGCATGAACACCGATTGGCACACACTTGATCGCGAGCCCAAGTTGCCGGGCCTCTATGTGCGCGCGGCGACGCGCAGGAAAATCACCGGCACCACCTTGCCCGCCACCGGGTTGCGCTGCTGGGTCGATGTCGACGCGAAGCGTTTGGAGGCCTACCGCAAGGTATGCGGTTTTGCCGACAACAGCCTGCTGCCGCCGACCTACCCGCACATCCTGGCTTTCGCTTTGCAGATGCAATTACTCACCGCCAAGGATTTTCCATTCCCGCTGCTGGGGCTGATTCACCTGAGCAATCGCATTCGCGTACTGCGCCCCATGGGTGGGGTCAACCGGGTGCGAGTCAGCGTACAGGTGCAAAACCTGCAGCCCCATGCCAAGGGCGCCACCTTCGATCTGGTCACAACCCTGGATGATCAGTTGGGGCCTCTGTGGGAAGCCGAAAGCCGGATGTTATGCCGCGGGGTCAAGCTTGAAGGCGAGCCTGTGGAGGAAGTGTTGGCCTCGACGCTAACGCTCACCCAAGTGGCCAATTGGAAGGCGCCATCGGACATCGGCCGGCAGTACGCCAAGGTGTCCGGCGACTACAACCCCATTCACCTGAGTGCGGCCAGCGCCAGGCTGTTCGGTTTTCCTTCGGCCATCGCCCACGGGTTATGGAACAAGGCTCGCACACTGGCGGCCCTGGCCGACTATCTGCCGGCGGCGAACATCGAAATCGAGGTGCAATTCAAAAAACCGGTGCGCCTGCCCAGCGAGGTCGCATTGCTGGCCAGCGCCGCAGGGTACAGTGGTGAAGGGTCCAGTGGTGATTTGCAATTGATCGGTGCTGCAGATCTTGAGCACATGATTGGGCACTGGCGGCCAGTTGCCTGACTGATCAAAAGGTCGTCTGATCGCGATCCGCAAAAAATAAAAGCCCTGTGGGAGCTCGCCCCCACAGGGCTTCGTGTTTTATCGCGGTGGATAATTGGCCAATATCCGGGTGACGGTTTCGTGAATCGCATTGCTGCGATCCGTAGGGTTTGGCGTGCGGCTGAGCATCTGTTCGTCACTGCCGCGCCATACCAGTTTGCCGTCCTTGCCGTCGAGCATATCGATCTGGATGGTCGCGACCTTATAGGAAACCAGGCGGGTTTCGTTATACATCGGCGCGCCCCAGTAGCCGTTCCAAGGGTTACCCCAACCACCGCCGTAATTGGTGGTTACCTGCTGCTGGCGCTCTTCGACAATCAGGTAGGTCTGCACACTCAAATCACCCTTGGCACCAGGTGCGGCCTGGCGCAGCCCACGCTGGTCCATTTGATCCTCCACCGACTGGCGAATACGTTGCTCAGTCAGATCGCTCTTGATCCGTGGGTCATCGGGGCGGTATTGCAGGGCGGGTTCTTTCCAGCTCCAGCTGCGGTAGGCGGCAAAGTCGCGGCTGGCGTCGAAGTCATGATTGACCTGGTTGGCGGCGCAGGCACTGAGCAGCGCGGCCACCGCCAGTAAAGCGAAACGGCGGAACATGATGATTCTCCGGTTGAAGACATGAACCTTGGAAATGCTTCTTATCTACAGAAGCTAACTAGGAGGATACGCCGACATGGCCTTTTCTACAGCCTCTCGTATTGCATCCACTTGTTGGCTCTGAGTGCCCCGATGGCTGGTTTCAGCGCTTGAACTCCACACCGGTTGTCCGCTTTGCGCGTCGAACAATTCCACATGCACCACCACGACCTGTTCCTGGTAGGTCCGGACAATCGGCGCGCTGCCATACATGCCGTAACCCGGGCCATAGCCGTTGTAGCCGCCATATCCGCCGTAACCGTAATCGTCCTGGACTTGGCGCATACGGGTTTCCAAACGCAGGTCGGCGCTGACGAACAGGTCTGCCGGGCGATTGTCATGCAATGGCCGCAAGCCGCGCTGATCAAGCGCGCTGCTGACCGCTTCAGCGACCTGCGCCGAATCTGCCATCGCGGTGCCCGTCGGCAAATGCCCATCGAGCCAGGCCCAACTGCGGTAGCGACCAAAGTCACGGGGTGCCGCCGGGTAGGCGCTACGATCGAAGGTATTGGCCGCCTGGGGCGGCGCGGGCGGAATGGGATTGGAAGACGCCACGTACGGATTGGTGCCCTGGCAAGCGGCCAATCCCAGACAGCACAGCAACAACCCCGTACGACTTTTCATTTCACGCTCCGATCAAACCGGCCGACAGATCCAGTGCAAGTAACGACCAAGCCCGGCAAAGCTTGGGTGACGGCGGTGCGCCAGTTCCATTTCGAGCAAATCCGGCAACTCGGCGCGAGCCTGGAATTCCACCGGCATGTAATCGTGGAACACCCGCACGCCACTCTGGGTTTCGACCCGCCACAGACCTTCAAGTTGCGCCGCCAGCTCCCGTGGATCAAGGGGCTGTTGCGGGGTCAGGCTTTGCTTTTCGCCGGCCATGTCGTTCTTGCGCATCTTGCGGAAATGCCCTTTGAGCAAGTTGCGATAAATCAGCGCGTCGCGATTGTAGAAAGCCAGGGATAGCCAACCATCGGCCTTGGTCAGTTGATGCAGCACCGGCAGGATCGCGTGCGGTTCGGCCAGCCATTCCAGCACCGCATGGCACAGCACCAGGTCGTAGGGCTCGTTGAGCTGGCCGAGCAGTTCCTGCCACGGCGCCTGAATGAACGTTGCCGTTTGCCCGGCCTCGGCGAAGCGCTGGCGGGCCCCTTCGAGCATCGGCTGCGCAGGTTCGGCCAGCGTTACCTCATGCCCGCGTTCAGCCAGCCACAACGACATGTGACCAAGGCCCGCGCCGATGTCCAGCACCCGCAACGGGCGGTCCGGCAGGATTTCAGCCAGATCAGCCTGCAGCACCGCCAAGCGGATCGCGCCTTTGGCACCTCCGTAGATTTTTTCCGCGAAACGGGTCGCCAATTGATCGAAGTGACGGTCGCTCATCAGCTGAACCTCCGCTCGCTGTCGGCCAGTTTGCTGCGCACCACCTCATTCATGTCCAAACCCAATTCACTGCACAGCAACAATAGATAAAGCACGATATCGCCGATTTCCTGCCCGGCATGGGCCAGTTTGTCTGCCGGCAACTGCTTAGACTGGGCTTCGGTCAGCCACTGGAAAATCTCCACCAGCTCGGCCATTTCGACGCTCGCGGCCATGGCCAGGTTTTTCGGGCTGTGAAATTGCCGCCAGTCATTGCGATCTCGGATGGCGTGCAGGCGTTCGGTCAGTTCAACAAGGTTCATCGGGCTCTCCTGAAGGCGTATAGCTTCGGGGGGATGGCGGATGAAGGCAAGGGGCAGCGTCGTTGCCGGGACTTTGCGCCATACTTGAAAAGATCGCAGCCTTCAGCAGCTCCTACAGGGAACTCGATAGCGTGATCAACAGCCCAAGGCTCACCCCGAACCCGTTATTTCATCAGGACGCTCATTCCATGCAGGTAGAAGGTTTTTTCGAATGGCTCGGTCAGGCACTTGGCACAGTCATCCGCTTCATCGTCGACGCCCTCAGTGGCCTGTTCCAGATGGTGAGCCGTGCCAGCAGTAACTTTGTAGACGGCCTGTCCCGCGCACTGGGCATGGACACCTCGATCATCAGCATTGCTGTCCTGATCATCGGCCTGATACTGCTGTGGTCGGCCATCCGTGCGTTCATGAATGCGTCGATCATCATGGGGATCATCTGGTTGATGCTGGGGTTGTGGCTGCTCAGTTGGATCATGCACTGACGTGATATCTCCTGTGTAGGAGCTGCCGAAGGCTGCGATCTTTTGATCTTTAAAAGCA
>NZ_JBOIBY010000248.1:0-3220 GCF_050739655.1 Pseudomonas sp.
GTTCTAGGCGCTTCATCAGGCCGGTACGCTCGGCCGCAAGGTGCGGCCGGCCACCTGATTCAGCTATCCAGCCTTGGCGGGCTGAGCGTCGTAGCGCTTCGGCCAACCTTCTCCAGGCTCAGCAGCGGACGCTCCAGCCAGCAATTCGATGCTTGCCCAACAATCACGCATGCCAGCACCGTCAGCGCGATGAATCCGGCATGCTGCCAGGAGGCAGTATTGAAAGATGAGAGCTGCCACAGCCGACCCGAGGCAGAAATGACGAACACGTGTGAGAGGTACAGGGAGTAGGAGCTGTCGCCCACGGACATCAGCCACGCAGGGATAGAAGCCCGTCGTGACGCTTCCAAAACCACCGCACCTGCGACAACCAGGGAACTGGCCACCCCGAAGATCGCCACCCGGTACATGCCGCCATCGAGCAGCAAATCGAGTCGATCCAGCAGAAGCATCGCGGCAATGAAGGCGACCGCACCAGCCCAAAGCAGCGGAGCGCCCCATGCTGCGGGAATTCGGCGCCAGTACATTGCCACCAGAGCGCCTGCTATGAACTCCCAGGCCATCGGCGAGAACGCCGTGGACAGCACAGGCGAAGTTGTCTCAAACATCGTCCAGCCAATCGCCACGACGGCCGCCCATACATATAGAAAATGGAGGAAGAAACGCTGTGGCAGCAAGGCAATGGCCATAGCCGTCATCAGATAGAAGTAGAACTCGAAGACCAGCGTCCAGCCGACTGATAACAGCGGCAAAGTGGACTGAGGCCACAGAAGATACGAGGCCAGTGCACTCTGATTCTGGTACGACGTATTGACCATGCTTGGCACAAGGGCCATCAGCACAACCACTACAGTGGTGTAGAGCCAGTAAAGCGGCAGCACCCGCCAGGCCCGCTTGCGAAGAAAACGCCCGGCTTCGCTGAAGGAGCCACAACGACCTTTTGCAACCGTGGCCATCACGAAACCGGATATCACGAAGAACAAATCGACACCGGCATATCCAAAGTTCAGCCAGCTTGGCAGCAAGGTTTCCCCGCTGCCAAACTTGCCTTCAACAATGCGAAGGTGGAAGAGCACAACCAGTAGAGACGCGACTCCCCGCAGCGCCTGGATCGACAGGTAAGTCGGTCTCTTCTCCATGAAAAACCTATGCTTCTGATGGGGGCGGCGATTCTATGTCCGCAGCCACTTCAATCGGCGTGCCAGCCCATGCCTGCTTGTCGGAATCCCATTGACTGAGCGGACCAAATGGTGGACACAGCGGCGTCAGCTCACAGGGGAGAGGCTCTCCCACGGATAGTGGTTGAGTCCGAAGCGCGGTCGCCTTTTCCCAAAGTGGAACATCGGAATAGTCGGGAATGACCCGCCACGTGCCCACGACGCCATCCCACTGGTTCCGCAGCGGCTCATTTGAGCCAAAAGCGACAGGCTGGGAAGTGGTCAAGTCATCCGGCAGCGCATCGCCCAGTGCCAACGTGTTGGCAGTGGGCAGTGCCGTGGCTTTCACGTACAGCATGAAGTAGCGGTAGTCGGGAACCGGCTCCCATGCGTCCAGAGCCTTGGTCAAGCGATGACGCCGATATAACCCTGCCTCTTCTCCAGGCGAAAATTCCACGACAGACGGCGGCAACTGGTAGGAGCCATCGTCGGGAGAAAGAAACACGGTGATCATGCCGAGGAGCTCTCGGGTTTGTGGGTCGTAGGAGTAGGCGGGACGTGACGCCGGAAGCGATGCGTAACTCATAAATGTTCCTCTATCAGTAAGCGATGCAGTACATCATCCGAAGACCAGCCGGTAAGTTATCGACTCCGCCGGTGCCGTTCACGGTGATGGTGTGCCCATGGGCACCCGCAGCTCGGTTATCCAGTGTGTGGGAATGGTCGCCGACTCCGCCAATGCCGATATCGTGGGCGTGGTTGCCCGACCCATTCATCCCGATGTTGTGGCCATGGCTGCCATTGCCATCGATGTTCAAAACGTGATTGTGGCCCCCTCCAACTCCCGTTGCCCCATCTACTGGACGAGCATCCGTGTCCCGTTCCATGTACACGCCGTAGCCGTTGAATGCAGGTGAGCTGGGCAGCACGCCTGCATGCTGGTGGTCACCGCCCCAAGAGGTAGAACCTGTGTGGCCATGACTTCCCTGCTGGTCCGTCCACGCACCATGCGCATGATCACCGGCCGCTCCTGAGCTTGCGGCGTGAGTGTGCCCACCGGCTCCGAGAACGCCGATGTAGTGCGTGTGATCAGCGACCGACGTTGCCGTGGCGGTATGCGTATGGGAGATGAGCGAACCCGCTGCATGGCCGCCGACATTGAAACCGTCGTTGGTATGGGTGATCGTGGTTCCTTCCTTGCACAGCGGAAGGTTGAAGGTGGTTTTGCCATCCCCTACGCCATACGTCGTGCCCACGGCGGCGAAGAGATCGGCGTACTGGGTGCGCGATACCGCCCAGCCACTACAGGGGAGCATGCCTTCAGGAACTTCGCTTCCGGCGAAGGCGATCACCTGCCCGGGGATAAGCCTTGTTTTACGGATCAACGTCTGGATCGCCCGCAGCAACTGGGAATCGTCATCGCGGTCCAGCGCTTGACCGGCCCCTTCCACGGCATTGCTCAATTCGGCCTGGACGGTATTGAACCAATCGGCACCTGGGACGGTAGCTTTGACGCCACCGACGAAGTCGCCGCTGGTGAAGTAGCCCGGCTGCCCAGGCTCCTGCCTGGGTGGGGGCGCGGATGCGGCGGTTGGGACATCGATACGATGCACGTCAGGACTCCAGGAACTGGCAGAAGGTATGCGCCGGCTTGAGGTTGTTGAAGGTGGCCTCAAGCGCGGCATCAGTGGACGGTGTGGCATCGGGCGGGCGGCGGTCGATGCGCACCTGCCAGACGAACAGCACATTTTCCAGGTACAGCGGTTCGTCCACGCTGCTGTGCCCCACTCGCCAAGGCTTGGGCTCGCTGATCGTGATTGCGTAGCCAGTTGCAGCCGCCAAACGCACAAAGTACGGAATGGAGAGTCCCCCAAGTTCGCCAAGCTTGGCCAAGACCGCCTGCACGCGATCGGTGGGGTTTGCACTGGGCAATGGGCGCAGGCCGAGCACGCGCTCCCAGTCGGCGATTCCATCACCGGCAGTGGCCGGGTGCATCGCATTCTCGATGGTCTTGGCGCGATCTACGGCCATCTGCAGCGCATCGGCCTCTGCGTCGATGACCG
>NZ_JBOIBY010000249.1:0-4171 GCF_050739655.1 Pseudomonas sp.
GCACGGCCAGCAGCAGCTTTCGGGATATCAGCGGATGCAGCGATAGCATCAATCAGTTCCGACTTGTTCACTCTAAGTCCCCTTATATCTATTTGAGTATGATTCTAAGTTTTTTTGGTGAAAGCAATAACGAGTGCTGAATGGCCTACAGACACTTAAGAGCCGCTTTATAACAAGGGCTCTAAAAAACTGTCAAGGAAGCCCCCCAGGCAAATACGTACTAATGCGTGCTAATTCTTTCCTTGGAATCGGACTCGCGTTTTTCATCCTTCGCGACAATCTCCGGAGCCACATCTGGCAAGGGCTCCGGCGCGTATTGCAGCGCAATTTGCAGGACCTCGTCAATCCATTTAACTGGTTTAATCTGTAGATCTCGCTTGATATTGTCAGGAATTTCCTTCAGATCGCGAACATTCTCTTCGGGAATGATCACGGTCTTGATTCCGCCACGGTGAGCAGCGAGCAGTTTTTCTTTCAAACCACCGATCGCCAGCACCTGACCACGCAAGGTAATTTCCCCGGTCATGGCCACGTCCGCACGTACTGGAATGCCGGTCAATGCCGATACCAGCGCCGTGCACATGCCCACACCGGCGCTAGGACCATCCTTCGGCGTTGCCCCCTCAGGCATGTGGATGTGGGTGTCGCGCTTCTCGTGGAAGTCCAGGGGAATGCCCAGGCTCTTCGCACGGCTGCGAACCACAGTCTGGGCTGCGGTGATCGACTCGACCATCACGTCACCCAGAGAACCGGTCTTGATCAACTGCCCCTTACCTGGAACGACAGCGGCTTCAATGGTCAACAATTCGCCGCCCACTTGAGTCCACGCCAACCCGGTAACCTGGCCAATCTGATCCTGTTGCTCAGCCAGGCCATAGCGGAATTTGCGCACGCCCAGGAAGTGCTCCAGTGCGTCTGCAGTCACCTTCACCGAGAAGCGTTTTTCAAGCGCATGCTCTTTGACCGCCTTACGGCAGACCTTGGCAATCTGGCGCTCCAGGCCACGTACGCCGGCTTCGCGAGTGTAATAACGAATGATGTCGCGGATCGCTTCCTCGTCGAACTCCAGTTCACCCTTCTTCAAACCATTGGCAGTGATCTGCTTCGGCGAAAGGTACTTCACGGCGATGTTGATCTTCTCGTCTTCGGTGTAGCCAGGCAGACGAATCACTTCCATCCGGTCCAACAGCGCCGGCGGGATATTCATGGAGTTCGAGGTGCACAGGAACATCACATCAGACAGGTCGTAGTCGACCTCCAGATAGTGATCGTTGAAGTTGTGGTTCTGCTCGGGATCGAGCACTTCCAGTAACGCCGACGCCGGATCGCCACGCATATCGCTGCCCATCTTGTCGATTTCATCGAGCAGGAACAGCGGGTTGCGGACGCCCACTTTAGTCATCTTTTGAATCAATCTTCCTGGCATCGAACCGATGTAAGTACGGCGATGGCCACGAATTTCTGCCTCATCACGCACGCCGCCGAGAGCCATGCGCACGAATTTGCGGTTGGTGGCGTGAGCAATCGATTCCGCCAGAGAGGTTTTACCCACCCCAGGAGGACCGACCAGACACAGCACTGGACCACGAATTTTCTTCACACGCTTTTGTACGGCGAGATATTCAAGAATCCGCTCTTTGACTTCTTCCAGACCGTAGTGGTCGGCATCGAGAATGTCTTCTGCCCGCGCCAGATCCAGACGTACCTTGCTCTGGGCCTTCCAAGGCACCTGAACCAGCCAGTCAATGTAGGAGCGCACCACAGTCGCTTCCGCAGACATTGGCGACATTTGCTTGAGCTTGTTCAGTTCAGCCGTAGCCTTGGCGAGCGCGTCTTTCGGCAGGCCGGCGGCATCGATACGCTTT
The DNA here is from genome assembly GCF_050739655.1 of Pseudomonas sp. Taxonomy (GTDB): domain Bacteria; phylum Pseudomonadota; class Gammaproteobacteria; order Pseudomonadales; family Pseudomonadaceae; genus Aquipseudomonas. The sequence continues at coordinate 1,866 of NZ_JBOIBY010000249.1, forward strand.
TTCAGCTCTTCGACTTCGTTGTGGCCTTCGTCGCTGTCACCGAGTTCTTTCTGAATGGCCTTCATCTGCTCGTTCAGGTAGTACTCGCGCTGACTGCGCTCCATTTGCTTTTTGACGCGACCGCGAATGCGTTTTTCGACTTGTAGCAGATCGATCTCGGCATCCAGCAACGCCAGAACGTGCTCGACCCGAGCGGACAAATCGATGATTTCGAGGATTTCCTGCTTCTGCTCGATTTTCAGGGCCATGTGTGCGGCCATGGTGTCGACCAGTCGCCCTGGCTCGTCGATGCTGTTTAGCGACGACAGGACCTCAGCGGGGACTTTCTTGCCCAGCTGTACGTATTGCTCGAACTGCGACAGCAGGCTGCGGACAAACACTTCCGACTCGCGCTCTGGCGCGTCGACTTCATCAATCAACGAAACTTCGGCGCGGCAATGGCCATCCACTTCGCTGAAGCGCTCCACGGCGCCCCGCTGCTCGCCTTCGACCAGAACCTTGACCGTGCCGTCAGGCAGCTTGAGCAACTGCAGAACGGTTGCAATCGTACCTACGCGATATAGCGCGTCTTCGCCGGGATCGTCGTCAGCAGGGTTTCTCTGAGCCAGCAGAAGGATCTGCTTGTCGCCCGTCATCGCTGCCTCAAGGGCTTCGATGGATTTCTCGCGACCCACGAACAGCGGGATAACCATGTGCGGATAAACCACGACATCACGCAATGGCAGGAGAGGCAATTCGATGGTTGTCTTCATGATTTCGCCTCTACGGCGGCCATAAGGCCGGAAACAGATGGAAGTAAGCTTGAAACCAAGATGGGGGCTAGTTTGGAAAAAAACAAGCGGATAAAAACAGTAAAAGATCGCTGCCTAACGAATTTAAGGAAAAACAGCGGCAGCGAGGCCTCCATCGTCGACAGCATACCCCCCAAAAAAAGCAAAGGGGCCAAAAGGCCCCTTCTTTTACCCAACTGCATGACGCTTAAGCGTCTGGCGCAGCCTTGGCAGGTTTCTCATTGTTCTCATAGATGAACAATGGCTGAGACTTGCCTTCTATAACGCTTTCATCGATCACTACTTTACTCACATCGGATTGCGATGGGATTTCATACATAGTGTCGAGCAATACGCCTTCGAGAATCGAACGCAACCCGCGAGCACCGGTCTTGCGTTCCAGTGCGCGCTTGGCAACCGATTTCAGGGCGTCGGTGCGGAATTCCAGATCCACGCCTTCCATCTCGAACAGCTTGGCGTACTGCTTGGTCAGAGCATTTTTCGGCTCGGTGAGGATCTGCATCAAAGCAGCTTCATCAAGCTCGTCCAGCGTAGCGAGGACCGGCAGACGACCGACGAACTCAGGGATCAGACCGAACTTGACCAAATCGTCAGGCTCGACTTCACGCAGGGATTCACCGACTTTCTTGCCTTCTTCCTTACTGCGCACTTCTGCGTTGAAACCAATGCCACCTTTGGTGGAACGGTTTTGAATGACTTTTTCCAGGCCGGAGAAAGCACCACCGCAGATGAACAGGATGTTACGGGTGTCGACCTGAAGGAATTCTTGCTGCGGATGCTTGCGACCACCTTGTGGTGGAACGGAGGCGACCGTACCTTCGATCAACTTGAGCAGGGCCTGCTGCACGCCTTCACCGGAAACGTCCCGGGTGATCGACGGGTTGTCAGACTTGCGCGAGATCTTGTCGATTTCATCGATGTAGACAATACCCATCTGGGCCTTTTCCACGTCGTAATCGCACTTCTGCAACAGCTTCTGAATGATGTTCTCGACATCTTCACCCACGTAACCCGCCTCAGTAAGGGTGGTTGCGTCAGCAATGGTGAACGGAACGTTCAGCAAACGGGCCAACGTTTCGGCAAGCAGGGTTTTACCCGAGCCTGTCGGGCCGATCAGCAAGATGTTGCTCTTGCCGAGTTCGACGTCGTCATTCTTTTTGTCACGCTGATTCAGGCGCTTGTAGTGGTTGTAAACCGCTACGGCCAGAACCTTTTTCGCACGCTCCTGACCAATCACATACTGATCGAGGATGCCGCTGATTTCTTTTGGCGAAGGCAATTTATGCGCGCTGCTTTCGGCCTGTGCTTCCTGCACCTCCTCGCGGATGATGTCGTTGCACAGGTCGACGCACTCGTCGCAGATAAAGACCGAGGGGCCGGCAATCAATTTGCGTACTTCATGCTGGCTTTTGCCACAGAAGGAGCAATAGAGCAGCTTGCCGTTGTCCTCGCCGTTGCGGGTGTCAGTCATTCGTTCGATCCAAATCCGATAGGCTTGCAACACAAGATGAAGGC
>NZ_JBOIBY010000250.1:0-2785 GCF_050739655.1 Pseudomonas sp.
ACCGCTTTCGCGAGCAAGCCCGCTCCCACACTGGTTTTGCATTTCATCCCGGCCGTCAGTCATTCCGTGCATCAGCGCTACGCGGCGAGCGTATCTTTGGCCTATGATGCCGGCCAACTGCCCCCCAACTGTAGGAGCGAGCTTGCTCGCGAAGCACCCGAGAGCGCCGCGGGGTCTCAGGTACCCAGCGTTTTCGTTGACGTCCATCGCGAGCAAGCTCGCTCCTACAGAGTCCGAGGCGAAGAATAACCATGCAGCTCAAACACAAGATCGTCGCCCTCGGAATTCTGCCGTTGGTTCTGGCCATTGCCGTGATCTGCGCGCTGGTGATTTCCCTGAACCGTCAACTGGGTGACCAACAGGCACAGCTGATCGAAGACAGCATCCTGATGAGCAAGCGCGCCGAACTGAAAAACTACGTCGAAATGGCGAAAAGCCTGATCGAGCCGCTGTATGACGACGGTCACGGTGACGCGCACGCCCAGCAAAAAGTGCTCGAGGAATTGCGCAAGCTCAGCTTTGGCATCAACGGCTACTTCTTCGTCTATGACCACGAAGGCCGCAGCCTGATGCATGCGCGGCAATCCGAACTGGTGGGCAAATACCTGTGGGACATGAAAGACCCCCATGGCTTGCCGGTGATCCAGGCATTGCTCAAAAGCGCCCAGTCCGGCGAAGGCTTTCAACGTTATGCCTGGAACAAGCCCTCCTCCGGCCAGGTCACCGACAAGCTTGCCTACGTGGTGATGCTGGATCGCTGGGGCTGGATGCTCGGCACCGGCATTTATCTGGAAGACGTCGAGCGCGCCACCCAGCAGGCCCGCGCTGAAGTGGCCATGGGCATTCGCAAGACCATGATGGCGATTGCCGTGGTCGCCCTGGTGGCGGTGCTGTTTGTGTTCGCCACCGGCATGACCCTCAACGTCAGCGAGCATCGTCTGGCGGACAAAAAACTGCAGCGCCTGACCCAGCGTATCGTTAGCCTGCAGGAGGAAGAGCGTTCACGGGTGTCCCGTGAGTTGCACGACGGGATCAGCCAGGTGCTGGTTTCGATCAAGTTTCAATTCGAACTGGCGAGCCATTTGCTGGAAAGCGGGCAGGCCCACGACAAGGGTTTGAACGCATTAAGAGATGCCACCGAACGCCTGGGGGAAGCGATTGGCGAGGTGCGCAGCCTCTCCCACGACCTTCGTTCTTCCCTGCTCGACACCCTGGGACTGCCCGCCGCCATTGGCCAACTGGCTGAAGAGTTCGAGCAGCGCAGCGGGCTGACCGTAACCTTCAACGACAATGAATTCGACTGCCATCTGGTCGATGGCGCGGCGGTGTCGCTGTTCCGTATCGTGCAAGAAGGCCTGACCAATATCGAACGGCATGCCCAGGCCAAAAATGTCTCCATCTCCCTGCGCGGTTGTGATGACAGCGTGCGGCTGACGGTGGTCGACGATGGTGTGGGTTTCAACGTCGCTCAGGTCGAACGTCGCCATGCGGGCATTGGTTTGCGTAACATCCGCGAACGCGTCGAACACTTTGGCGGTCGGTTCGAACTGATTTCGATGCCGGGAAGAAGTGAGCTGGACGTACAGTTGCCCATGAAGCAGCCCGCCAGCCAAAGCTGACGCCCCCAGACAACAAGAGTGAATGCCTGCAATGAACCTGCCCTCCCCGATCCGCGTCGCCCTGGTCGACGATCATGCCCTGGTCCGCGATGGCATCAAGGCACTGCTGGCCGTGATGGCGCCCCTGGAAGTGGTGGGTGAAGCTGAAAGCGGCGCCGAGGCTATCGAAATGGTCGGTCGCTGCCAGCCCGACCTGTTACTGGTCGACATCAGCCTGCCTGACATGAACGGCCTGGAACTGACCCGCGTTTTGCGCAATCAGTATCCGTCGCTCAAGGTGCTGGTGCTGAGCATGTACGATAACTACGAATACGTCAGTGAATCGGTGCGCTCCGGCGCCAGTGGCTATGTGCTGAAAAACGCGCCGTCACGGGAAATCATCGCCGCCATTGAAGCCATCACCAGCGGCGGAACCTTCTACAGCGCTGAAATCGCCCAACGCCTGATCGCCGACCGGAACACCGACAACGAACTGACCCCGAGGGAAAGCCAGGTGTTGTTGAAAATGGCGCAAGGGCTGAACAACAAGGAAATGGCGCGGGAACTGGACATCAGCGTACGCACCGTGGAAACCCATCGCCTGAGCATCCGCCGCAAGCTCAACATCGACAAGCCAGCGGCACTGGTCAAGTACGCCATTGATCACGGGATCATTTCTCGCTGATACAGCCGTTACACCTGAGCTTAACCACCGCCATCGCCAGCAAAGCCGGCTCCTACGGATGTGTGTCGTACCCACCATCAAAACGCACCCGCAACCCTGTGGGAGCTGGCTTGCCAGCGATGACGGCCGCACATTCAGCATCGCCAGCAAACAATCAACTTGCCCGGATAACCATTGACTACGTCAATAGTCACCATTAACTCAATGAAGTTCTCTTAAAAATCCTGCGGCGTAACATCAGCTCCATACCAACTGACAACACCCCGGAGCACACGATCATGAAACGCCAAACCATCCTCAGCATTGTTTTCTCGGTTTTCGCAGTGAACGCTTTTGCCGCCACTTCTGCTCAACCTGTCGTCGCTGAAGGCGGCTCGGATCGACTGATTGAAAGCCGTGTGGCTGAAGGTGGTTCGGATCGTCTGATCCAGAATCGTGTGGCTGAAGGCGGTTCTGACCGCCTGCTGGAAAAACGTGCTGTAGCTGCTGATGGTTCGGATCG
>NZ_JBOIBY010000251.1:0-18503 GCF_050739655.1 Pseudomonas sp.
CGAAGGTAAAGCCATCACGGTTAAGGCTCTTGAAAGTGGCATCGTCGAACTGAAGTTCGACCTCAAGGGTGAGTCCGTCAACAAGTTCAACCGTCTAACCCTGAACGAACTGCGTCAGGCCGTAGACGCCATCAAGGCAGATGCTTCGATCAAGGGCGTGATCGTCAGCAGTGGCAAGGACGTGTTCATCGTCGGCGCCGACATCACCGAATTTGTCGACAACTTCAAGCTGCCGGATGCCGAGCTTGTTGCAGGCAACCTCGAAGCCAACAAGATTTTCAGCGATTTCGAAGACCTCAATGTCCCGACCGTTGTTGCCATTAACGGCATCGCGTTGGGTGGTGGTCTGGAAATGTGCCTGGCGGCGGACTACCGCGTCATGTCCACCCAGGCCAAGATCGGTCTGCCGGAAGTCAAGCTGGGCATCTACCCGGGCTTCGGCGGTACCGTGCGTCTGCCGCGCCTGATCGGTGCCGACAACGCCATCGAGTGGATTGCCGCTGGTAAGGAAAACCGTCCAGAAGACGCGCTGAAGGTCGGCGCCGTCGATGCTGTGGTTGCTCCCGAGAAGCTGCAGGACGCCGCCCTGGAACTGATCAAACGCGCCATTTCCGGCGAGTTCGATTACAAGGCCAAGCGCCAGCCTAAGCTGGAAAAGCTCAAGCTGAACGCCATTGAACAAATGATGGCTTTCGAAACCGCCAAGGGTTTCGTCGCAGGTCAGGCAGGCCCGAACTACCCGGCGCCGGTTGAAGCGATCAAAACCATTCAGAAAGCCGCTAACTTCGGTCGCGACAAAGCGCTGGAAGTTGAGGCCGCCGGTTTCGTCAAACTGGCCAAGACCTCTGCCGCGCAGAGCTTGATTGGTCTGTTCCTGAACGATCAGGAGCTGAAGAAAAAGGCCAAGGCCTACGACGAAATCGCCAAGGATGTGAAGCAGGCCGCCGTATTGGGCGCCGGCATCATGGGCGGCGGTATCGCCTATCAGTCGGCCTCCAAAGGCACGCCGATCCTCATGAAGGACATCAACGAGCACGGTATCGAGCAGGGCCTGGCCGAAGCCGCCAAACTGCTGGTTGGCCGCGTTGAAAAAGGTCGTATGACCGCTGCGAAAATGGCTGAAGTACTCAACGGCATTCGCCCGACCTTGTCCTACGGTGACTTCGGTCACGTGGATCTGGTCGTTGAAGCGGTCGTCGAGAACCCTAAGGTCAAGCAAGCCGTACTGGCTGAAGTTGAAGCTCAGGTCAAAGAGGGCACCATCCTCGCCTCGAACACCTCGACCATTTCCATCAGCCTGCTGGCCAAGGCCCTCAAGCACCCGGAAAACTTCGTCGGCATGCACTTCTTCAACCCGGTGCACATGATGCCGTTGGTGGAAGTGATCCGTGGCGAGAAATCCAGCGAGCTGGCCGTTGCCACCACCGTTGCCTACGCCAAGAAAATGGGCAAGAACCCGATCGTCGTCAATGACTGCCCGGGCTTCCTGGTCAACCGCGTGCTGTTCCCGTACTTCGGCGGTTTCGCCAAGCTGGTCAGCGCTGGCGTGGACTTCGTTCGCATCGACAAGGTCATGGAAAAATTCGGCTGGCCGATGGGCCCAGCGTATCTGATGGACGTGGTCGGCATCGACACCGGCCACCACGGTCGTGACGTAATGGCTGAAGGTTTCCCGGACCGCATGAAAGACGACAGTCGTTCGGCCGTCGACGTGCTCTACGAAGCCAAGCGCCTGGGTCAGAAGAACGGCAAGGGCTTCTACGCCTACGAGACCGACAAGAAGGGCAAGCAGAAGAAAGTCGCCGATCCGTCGGTGCTGGAAGTGCTCAAACCAATCGTCTTTGAACAGCGTGAAGTCACCGACGAAGACATCATCAACTGGATGATGATCCCGCTGTGCCTGGAAACCGTGCGTTGCCTGGAAGACGGCATCGTCGAAACCGCTGCCGAAGCCGACATGGGCCTGGTCTACGGTATTGGTTTCCCTCCATTCCGTGGCGGTGCGCTGCGCTACATCGATTCGATCGGTGTTGCACAATTCGTTGCCCTGGCTGACCAGTACGCTGATTTGGGCGCGCTGTACCACCCGACCGCGAAGCTGCGCGAAATGGCCAAGAACGGCCAGAGCTTCTTCGGTTAAGCGCCCCCAACTAGAGTGAGAGTGAACTTATGAGCTTGAATCCTAGAGACGTCGTGATTGTCGACTTCGGTCGTACTCCGATGGGCCGCTCCAAGGGCGGCATGCACCGCAACACCCGCGCCGAAGACATGTCGGCGCACCTGATCAGCAAACTGCTGGAACGCAACGTCAAGGTCGACCCGAACGAAGTCGAAGACGTGATCTGGGGCTGTGTGAACCAGACCCTGGAGCAGGGCTGGAACATCGCCCGCATGGCGTCATTGATGACCCAGATCCCGCACACCGCTGCTGGCCAGACCGTCAGCCGTCTGTGTGGCTCGTCCATGAGCGCGCTGCACACTGCCGCTCAAGCGATCATGACCGGCAACGGTGACGTGTTCGTCGTTGGTGGCGTCGAGCATATGGGCCACGTGAGCATGATGCACGGTGTCGATCCGAACCCACACATGTCCCTGCACGCGGCGAAAGCCTCGGGAATGATGGGCCTGACCGCAGAAATGCTGGGCAAAATGCACGGCATCACCCGCGAACAACAGGATGCGTTCGGTCTGCGCTCCCACCAGCTCGCCCATAAAGCGACCGTGGAAGGCAAGTTCAAGGACGAAATCATCCCGATGCAGGGGTACGACGAGAACGGTTTCCTGAAAACCTTCGACTACGACGAAACCATTCGTCCGGAAACCACCCTGGAAAGCCTGGCGGCTCTCAAACCGGCGTTCAATCCAAAGGGCGGCACCGTGACTGCCGGTACATCGTCGCAGATCACTGATGGTGCTTCGTGCATGATCGTGATGTCGGCGCAGCGTGCACAGGACCTTGGCATCCAGCCTATGGCGGTGATTCGCTCGATGGCAGTGGCAGGTGTGGACCCGGCGATCATGGGCTATGGTCCAGTACCGGCCACACAAAAAGCACTGAAGCGCGCGGGTCTGAGCATCTCCGACATCGACTACTTCGAGCTCAACGAAGCTTTCGCTGCACAGGCTCTGCCAGTGCTGAAAGATCTGAAAGTGCTCGACAAGATGAACGAGAAGGTTAACCTGCACGGTGGCGCGATCGCCCTGGGTCACCCGTTCGGTTGCTCCGGTGCTCGTATCTCCGGCACTTTGCTGAACGTGATGAAGCAAAATGGCGGCACCTTTGGGGTAGCCACCATGTGCATTGGTCTCGGCCAAGGCATCTCCACCGTCTTCGAACGCATTTAAGCGTTTCGCTGACGGAAGCCGGGGCCAAGTGCCCCGGTTTTTGTTTTTCCGGATTTATTTTTGTATTTATTTTGAAAAATTTGAGTGAGGGCCAAAGCATGCCGATACAACCAGGGCTCTACCAACATTACAAAGGTCCGCAGTACCGTGTTTTCAGTATTGCGCGGCATTCGGAAACCGAAGAAGAAGTGGTCTTCTACCAAGCCCTGTATGGCGATTACGGCTTTTGGGTGCGTCCCTTGAGCATGTTCCTGGAGTCCGTCGAGGTTGACGGCGAACAGGTGCCACGCTTTGCTTTGGTGCAAGCCGAAGAGAGCCTTTTTAACAAGCCATAAGCTGAGTGCGCGCAAAACCCTGCGCTTGACCTCACCTTGTAGCCACTATATATAGCGGTGCCGCGTCAGGCGCCAACCGCCTTTCACTTCTAGAATTCAGGAATTTTCTGATCCATGGGCAAATCGCTGGTCATTGTGGAATCCCCGGCTAAGGCCAAGACCATCAACAAGTATCTGGGCAACCAATACGTGGTGAAGTCGAGTATCGGCCATATCCGAGACCTGCCCACCAGCGGTTCGGCTAGCGCCAGCAAAGAGCCAGCCGCCAAGCGCGGCAAGGCTGCTGCGGGTGAAGCGCCGGCATTGTCGCCGAAAGAAAAGGCGCGCAAGCAGCTGGTTGCTCGCATGGGGGTCGATCCCGATCATGGCTGGAAGGCCAAGTACGAGATCCTCCCGGGCAAGGAAAAGGTCATCGAAGAGCTGCGCCGGCTCGCCAAGGATGCTGACACCATCTATCTCGCAACCGACTTGGATCGCGAGGGGGAAGCCATTGCCTGGCACCTGCGCGAAGCCATCGGTGGTGACGACAGCCGCTACAAGCGCGTGGTGTTCAACGAAATCACCAAGAAGGCGATCCAGGAAGCGTTCTCCGAGCCAGGCGAACTGGACATCGATCGCGTCAACGCCCAGCAGGCACGTCGGTTCCTCGACCGCGTCGTGGGTTATATGGTTTCGCCGTTGCTGTGGGCCAAGATCGCTCGCGGCCTGTCCGCCGGTCGTGTGCAATCCGTTGCGGTGAAGCTGGTGGTGGAGCGTGAGCGCGAGATCCGCGCGTTCATCCCGGAAGAATACTGGGAAGTTCACGCCGACCTCGGTACCGCCAAGGGCGCTACCGTGCGTTTCGACGTTGCTCGCGAGAAAGGCGAAGCCTTCAAGCCGCTCAATGAAGCCCAGGCCATGGGCGCGCTGGAGAAGCTCAAGGCTTCCAGCTACAGCATCGTCAAGCGCGAAGACAAGCCGACCAGCAGCAAGCCGTCGGCGCCGTTCATCACTTCCACACTGCAGCAGGCAGCGAGCAACCGCCTGGGCTTCGGCGTGAAGAAAACCATGATGATGGCCCAACGTCTGTACGAAGCTGGCTACATCACCTATATGCGTACCGACTCCACCAACCTGTCGGCCGATGCTGTAGCGATGGCGCGGACCTACATTGAAGGCGAGTTCGGCAAGAAGTACCTGCCGGAAAACCCAAACGTCTACAGCAGCAAGGAAGGCGCCCAAGAGGCTCACGAAGCGATTCGTCCTTCCGATGCCAATACCGTGCCAAGCAAGCTGTCGGGCATGGAGCGTGACGCAGAGCGCCTCTACGAGCTGATTTGGCGCCAGTTCCTCGCTTGCCAGATGCTGCCAGCGCAGTATCTGTCGACGACCGTCACCGTCGGTGCCGGCGACTTTGAGCTGCGCGCCAAGGGCCGCATCCTCAAGTTCGACGGTTACACCCGTGTCATGCCGCAAATCGCCAAGCCAGGCGATGATGACGTATTGCCGGACATGGCTCAGGGCGATGCGATGAAGCTGATCAAGCTTGATCCGACCCAGCACTTTACCAAGCCACCGGCGCGCTACTCGGAAGCCAGTCTGGTTAAAGAAATGGAAAAGCGCGGTATCGGTCGTCCTTCGACCTACGCAGCGATCATTTCGACCATCCAGGACCGTGGCTACGTTGCGCTGCACAACCGTCGTTTCTATTCGGAAAAGATGGGTGACATCGTTACCGAGCGTCTGGCTGAAAGCTTCTCCAATCTCATGGACTACGGCTTCACCGCCGGCATGGAAGAGCATCTGGATGACGTGGCTCAAGGCGAGCGCGATTGGAAAAACGTGCTTGATGAGTTCTACGGCGACTTCAAGAAGAAACTCGAAGTGGCTGAAAGCCCGGAAAACGGCATGCGTGCCAATCAGCCGGTCATGACTGACATTCCGTGCACCACCTGCGGCCGTCCAATGCAGATCCGTACCGCATCGACTGGCGTGTTCCTCGGCTGCTCGGGCTACAGCCTGCCGCCGAAAGAGCGTTGCAAGGCCACCGTCAATCTGGTGCCAGGCGATGAGATCGCTGCGGACGACGAGGGCGAGTCGGAGTCGCTGGTACTGCGTGGCAAGCATCGCTGCCCGATCTGCAGCACGGCGATGGACGCCTACCTGCTCGACGAGAAGCGCAAGCTGCACATCTGCGGTAACAACCCGGACTGCGATGGCTATGAAATCGAAGAGGGCAGCTATCGCATCAAGGGCTATGAAGGCCCAAGCCTGGAATGCGACAAGTGTGGCAGCGAGATGCAGCTCAAGACCGGCCGTTTCGGCAAGTTCTTCGGTTGCACCAACGCGACCTGCAAGAACACCCGCAAACTGCTGGAGAGCGGTGATGCGGCGCCGCCGAAGATGGATCCGGTGAAGATGCCTGAGCTGAAATGCGAAAAGGTCAACGACACCTACATCCTGCGCGACGGTGCTTCCGGTCTGTTCCTGGCAGCCAGCCAGTTCCCGAAAAACCGCGAGACCCGTGCTCCGTTGGTCATGGAAATCATCCCGCACAAGGATGAGATCGATCCGAAGTACCACTTCCTTTGCGAAGCACCGAAGAAGGATCCGGATGGTCTGCCTGCGGTAATCCGCTACAGCCGCAAGACCAAGGAGCAATACGTCCAGACTGAAGTCGACGGTAAGCCGACGGGCTGGAAGGCGTATTACGACGGCGGCAAGTGGACCGTTGAAGACAAGCGGCCCGCCGCGAAGTCTTAACGCCAACACCCCGATGTAGGAGCGAGCTCGCTCGCGCAAAACCTCTAGGCGCCGCGACCATTCAGGATGTTCGCGTCATCGTTAACGTTTTTCGCGAGCAAGCTCGCTCCTACGCAAAGGCCGCATGTGAACCCTTGGGTTTTCATGTGGCCTTTTTAATGCTTCTGCAAAAAAGGGGGGCTTGCGGTCAGATCGGGTGATCCACGACACTGTCCGACTTGCATCAAGCATTTATTTCGTTGTGGAGGCTGCCGTCATGGCCCACGAGCTCTATACCCGTACCAATCAGAAGATTTACTTTGCCGGCCTGTCGCTGGAGGCACTGGCCCGTACTGAAGAGGGTCGGGCGATGAATTCGCTGGCGCTGATCCAGGCCGGACGCGAATCCGCGCTGTTTCACCTGTACGGTGCGTTGTTGGGCCTGTGTCATGAAATTGCCGGCTTCTATCGCCTGCCGCAGGCCAATGCGCCCCGTGCAGAGATGTTGCTGACACGCGAAGTGCTGGAAACCATCGCCATTCCGGAAATGGCTGAGCTGATCGAACTGGCCAATAACCCGCAAACCTGGCTGGCCAAGCTATTGGCCGCCCATGCTGCACTGTTTCAGCCGCCACGGGCCCCGCACAAGCCGAAAGGGGACGTGACTCAGCCGCTGATTCAGGCGGTCAATCTGGATGAAGAGGACGCGCCGGAGGAGTTGAGCCGGGAGGAACTGGAGAGCTGGCGTCAGAACCTGAAAGGCTTGGCGATCCGGTTTCGTGAAGGGTTGAACGAGTGCTGATACAAACAGTTGGGGCATGACATCTGGTCAAGATCCCAAGCGAAGCCCGAACGATGCCTATATAATCCCCGCCTTTCGTGGAGAACAGACCGTTATGCCAACGTCCTTTCTAGAAATTGTCGAGTTACCAGACGGCCGTATCGAGCTGCGCAGGGCTGAGGACGAGGGTTCTCTGGTTACTTTGGATTTCTCCGAGGATGCCAAAGCGTTCCTGCAAGGCCAGCACGTTGAAGTCGCCAAGGCGATGTTGAGTGTCGGCGTTCAGATGGCGGGGCGCTTGGTTGAAGGTGAGCTCGACAAGGAAGAGGGTGCGCGGGTCCTTCATTGATCCCCGCCTGTCGGATTTTCTTGGTACCCAATCTCATCGGCTTCTCTGTCCCTGGAGAAGCCCGGCACTGCTCAACGTGTGCAGTGCTTGTCTGTTAACCCAGTCGAATATTCAGACTTTGTGCGTCCCCGGTCCGCGCGGCGCTGATCAACTGTTGCCGTGATGCAGTGCTCAGCGGATTCAGCCAGCTGACGACCGTATGGCTGCGGCCGAGGCGAAGGGCCTCGCGGGTCAGTTGCTGGGCACTCTGGGTACCACGTGGCTGTAGCAGCAGAATGCGCTCTCGGTTGAGGCCGGCATCCCGCAACCAGGCTTGGGTCAGGCTGGCGGGCGGGGCGATCAGTGTAAGCCATCGGGCATCCTGATCCTGGCTCAGCTCTCTGAGAATCGGTGCCAGCAGGTTCAGGCAGTTCCCGGTTGCACCACGCAGAGATAATTCACTGAAGACCTCAGGTTCGGCGCTCCAGGGCGACTCGACCACTTCGTTCAGCATTGGCGCCAACGGCTGCGCCATGAATGCTTCGAACTGCAGAGGTAGTTGGGCTTGCTGTGGTGTGTGTGGGAACTGCATAGAGCCTCCTTTAGCGGCGAATGACGCCGACACTCAAGCCTTCGATCACCAGATCCTGATCTTTGAGGTTAACTTCGATAGGGGCAAACTCGGGGTTTTCTGCAATCAGCCAGACTTTGCTGCCGTCGCGCTTGAAGCGTTTGACGGTGACCTCGTCGCCGATCCGTGCAACCACGATCTGGCCGTTGCGGGCTTCACGAGTGGTATGGACCGCCAGCAGGTCGCCGTCGAAAATGCCTACGTCCTTCATGCTCATGCCATGAACCCGCAGCAGATAATCAGCGCGGGGATGGAAGAACGCCGGGTTGATGTTGCAGGACTCTTCAACGTGTTGCTGGGCGAGGATGGGTGCGCCCGCTGCTACCCGGCCAATGATCGGCAGGGTGGAGTCATCAGCCTTGGCTTCAAAACCGGGAATGCGAATCCCGCGGGAAGCACCGGGCGTCATCTCGATAGCGCCTTTGCGAGCCAGCGCCTTGAGGTGTTCTTCCGCTGCGTTGGGCGATTTGAAACCCAGTTCCTGAGCGATTTCCGCGCGGGTCGGCGGGTAGCCGTTGTCTTCCAGGCAACGTTTGATAAAAGCCAGAATTTCGGCTTGGCGTGGCGTCAGCTTTAGCATATTGATCGCTCTGTCTTTTTATACAGTGACTGGGATTATATACAGTGAATCAGTCTTGGCAATGCCCCTTTTTTTGCCTACCGCCAGACGGTCGATGAGGCATTTGATTGAAGCTTTGCGGTTGTATGGTTAAATGTCTGACCGACCATTCCCAAAACGAACTGCCAGACTTGACAATGCACAGGCTGAAACGTATGTTTCAAACAAGTGTTTGTCAGGCGGAGTAGCCATGGCCCAGTCGGAAACCGTTGAACGCATTCTTGATGCTGCCGAGCAGTTGTTCGCGGAAAAAGGTTTCGCTGAAACCTCATTGCGTTTGATCACCAGCAAAGCCGGCGTCAATCTGGCCGCGGTGAACTATCACTTCGGTTCCAAGAAGGCGCTGATCCAGGCGGTCTTCTCGCGTTTTCTAGGGCCTTTCTGTATCAGTCTCGATAAAGAGCTGGAGCGCCGCCAGGCCAAGCCTGAGAACAAGCCGACGCTCGAAGAGTTGCTGGAAATCCTCGTTGAACAGGCCCTGGTGGTTCAGCCACGCAGCGGCAACGATCTATCCATTTTCATGCGGTTGCTGGGTCTGGCCTTCAGTCAGAGCCAGGGGCATTTGCGTCGTTATCTGGAAGACATGTACGGCAAGGTGTTCCGTCGCTACATGATGCTGGTCAATGAAGCGGCCCCCCGTATTCCCCCGATCGAGCTGTTCTGGCGCGTGCACTTCATGTTGGGTGCGGCGGCGTTCAGCATGTCCGGTATCAAGGCCTTGCGGGCGATTGCCGAAACCGATTTCGGGGTGAACACGTCCATCGAGCAAGTCATGCGCCTGATGGTGCCGTTCCTGGCGGCTGGCATGCGTGCCGAATCCGGTGTCACCGACTCGGCCATGGCCACCGCGCAATTGCGTCCGCGCAGTAAATCGACGCCGGTTGCCGCCAAGGTTTAACCGCGCACGGGTGGGCGCGGCAGCTTACATCCGCTAAGCTAGCCGCCCATGCCGACTCTCGTTCTGAACTTGTTTCCTATTGTTATCGCCGAACTGCCGGGCTCTGCCCATGGCGGCGATTCAGCGTGGGCCAGGTTTATCGTTATCAAGGAATTTCTATGACTGCTGGCCTGCAAGGCTCGTTGATGGTAGACGTCGCCGGTACCTGGCTGACGGCTGAAGATCGCCAACTGTTGCGTCAGCCCGAAGTGGGCGGCCTGATCATCTTTGCCCGCAATATCGAACACCCACGCCAGGTCCGTGAATTGAGCGCATCGATTCGCGCCATTCGTCCTGACATGCTATTGGCGGTAGACCAAGAAGGCGGTCGGGTTCAGCGGCTGCGCCAGGGTTTCGTGCGCCTGCCGGCCATGCGCGCCGTTGCCGATAACACCAATGCTGAATACCTGGCAGAACAGTGTGGCTGGATCATGGCCACCGAAGTGCTCGCCGTTGGTCTGGACCTGAGTTTCGCTCCGGTGCTGGACCTCGATTACCAACGCAGCGCCGTGGTTGGTACCCGTTCCTTCGAGGGCGACCCTGAGCGCGCAGCCTTGCTGGCCGGCGCCTTTATCCGTGGCATGAACAGCGCCGGCATGGCTGCTACCGGCAAGCATTTCCCGGGGCACGGTTGGGCTGAGGCCGATTCCCACGTCGCGATCCCGACCGACGAACGTAGCCTCGACGAGATCCGCGCCAACGATTTGGTGCCGTTCGCCAAGTTGAGCAAGCAACTGGCCGCCATCATGCCGGCTCACGTGATTTATCCACAGGTTGACTCTCAGCCGGCGGGCTTCTCCCGTCGCTGGTTGCAGGACATCCTGCGTGGCGAACTGCAATTCGATGGCGTGATCTTCAGCGACGATCTGTCCATGGCCGGCGCACACGTGGTTGGCGATGCCGCCAGCCGCATTGAGGCGGCGCTGACCGCGGGTTGTGACATGGGCCTGGTGTGCAATGACCGTGCTGCCGCTGAGCTGGCGCTAAGTGCCGCTCAACGACTGAAGGTCAAACCGTCGGCGCGCATCGCACGAATGCGTGGTCAGGCACATGCGTGCACCGACTACCGTCAGGATCCACGCTGGCTGGCCGCTATTGGTGCGCTCAAAGAAGCTCAACTGATTGATTAAGGGCTGGTTGTCATGACGGTTTACGCGATTATCGGTGGAACCGGTCTGACTCAGCTCGAAGGGCTGAGCATTCGTCAGTCCTTATTGGTGGACACACCTTACGGGGTACCTTCTGCCGATGTGCAGATCGGTGAATACGCAGGCAAGGAAGTGCTGTTTCTCGCACGTCATGGCCATCCACATCGTTTCCCGCCGCATCGGGTGAACTACCGTGCCAACCTCTGGGCGCTGAAGCAGGCTGGCGCGGAGGCCATTCTGGCGGTGAATGCCGTGGGTGGTATTCATTCGGCGATGGGGACCGGGCATTTCTGTGTGCCGCATCAGTTGATCGACTATACCGGCGGTCGCGAACACACCTATTTCGCCGATGATCTGGAGCAGGTCACCCACATCGATTTCAGCTATCCGTACAGTGAGTCGCTGCGTCAGCAGTTGATCACTGCACTGGTGGCTGAAGGTGTCGGCTACAGCGGCCATGGTGTATACGCCTGCACTCAGGGACCGCGCCTGGAGACAGCTGCCGAAATCGCGCGCCTGGAACGCGATGGTTGCGACATTGTCGGCATGACCGGGATGCCGGAGGCGGCACTGGCCCGTGAACTGGAATTGGATTACGCCTGCCTGGCGCTGGTGGTGAACCCGGCGGCGGGCAAGTCGACGGCGGTGATCACCATGGCCGAGATCGAACAGGCGTTGCATGACGGGATGGGCAAGGTGAAATCGACGTTGGCGCGGGTGCTCAGGGGCTGAAGTCAGCCTCGGGACCGAGTCGCTTCCTTCGCGGGCAAGCCCGCACCCACAGGTTCAGTGTCGTTCGAAAGGTTTTTGTTCGACGCGGTCACTGTGGGAGCGGCGGTGCGACGATTCGACTTGCCCGCGAAGAGGCCGGTTCGAGCACCACAGATCTCAGCGCTTTTCCAACTTATCCGGCAACGGCGCAAACAACGCCTCGATGTCATCGCTCTGCAGTTTCCAATCCCCAGCCTGACGCCCATCCAAAACACCCGCCGCCAGGTCGGATTTTTCTTTCTGTAGATGCTGAATCTTCTCTTCCACCGTGCCGCGAGCGATCAGCTTGTAGACGAATACAGGTTTCTCCTGGCCAATGCGATACGCACGGTCGGTGGCTTGATTTTCCGTCGCCGGGTTCCACCACGGATCGTAATGAATCACGGTGTCTGCTTCCGTCAGGTTCAAACCAACGCCACCTGCCTTCAGGCTGATCAGAAAGATCTGACGCTTGCCGCTTTGAAAGTCCTTCACGGGTGCACGTCGATCGCGGGTTTGTCCCGTCAACAATGCGTAGGCCACTCCACGTTTATTCAGCTCGTCTTCGATCAGCGACAGCATTGAAGTGAACTGCGAGAACAGCAGAATCCGTCGGCCTTCTTCGAGCAGCTCTTCGAGCATTTCCATCAGGCTGTCGAGCTTTCCTGACGTGCTGCCGCGAGCGGGCAGGGTGGCGTCATTGACCAGACGCAAATCACAGCACACCTGGCGCAGCTTCAGCAGTGCCTCAAGAATGATGATTTGGCTGCGCGCCACACCTTTGCGGGTAATCTCGTCGCGGACTTTCTTGTCCATGGCCAGGCGCATGGTTTCGTATACGTCACGCTGGGCCTCGTTGAGCTCGACCCAATGGATGATTTCAGTTTTTGGCGGCAGTTCGGTGGCCACTTGTTCCTTGGTTCGACGCAACAGGAAGGGTTTGATCCGACCGTTCAGGTGCTGAAGCCTTACTTCACTGGTGCGCTTTTCAATCGGCACACGGTAATCACGGTTGAAGCTCTTCACATCGCCTAGCCAGCCCGGCAGCAGGAAGTGAAACAGCGACCAAAGCTCGCCCAAGTGATTTTCCAGCGGTGTACCACTCAGGC
The DNA here is from genome assembly GCF_050739655.1 of Pseudomonas sp. Classification (GTDB taxonomy): domain Bacteria; phylum Pseudomonadota; class Gammaproteobacteria; order Pseudomonadales; family Pseudomonadaceae; genus Aquipseudomonas. The sequence continues at coordinate 12,705 of NZ_JBOIBY010000251.1, forward strand.
ACAGGCGCTGACGAGCGTCGAGCTCGCGTGCGGCCTGGGCGGCCTTGCTGTTCGGATTCTTGATGTATTGCGCTTCATCCAGCACCAGCACATGTAACGGCTGTTTTGCCAGGCGTTCAACGTCCTTGGGCAGCAGTGCATAGGTGGTCAGGATCAGGTCGTAATCGGCCAGATGCTCGAAATGCTTTTTGCGACTGGCGCCATACAGCGCCAGCACTTTGAGTTGCGGCGTGAAGTGCGCAGCTTCGTCGAGCCAGTTGGGAATCAGGCTGGTGGGCATCACCACCATGCACGGACGATCGAGGCGCCCTGCGTTTTTCTCGCTGAGTACGTGCGCCAGGGTTTGCAGGGTTTTGCCCAGGCCCATGTCGTCGGCGAGAATTCCGCCGACCTCCAGCTGGCGCAGCGACTGCATCCAGCTCAAGCCTTCCAGCTGATAGGGGCGCAACGTCGCGTTCAGGCCTTCCGGCACCGTGGTGGTGAAGTCCTTGATGTCACGCAGACGCTGGGCAAAGGTGCGGATCTGATCGCCACCTTCCCAGAGCAGTGGCAGGTCTTCCAGTGAGTTCAGGCGCGTGGCGTCAGCCCGGCTCAGGCGTAGCGTGGTTTCGCCGGGCTCTTGCAGATAGAACTCACCGAGTGTTGCCAGCACCGGTTTCAATCGGCCGAAGGGCAGGGCGACTTGCAGGGGGCCGTGCTCGGAGTTCGGGCGATGGGGGATATTGACCAGGATCAACTCGTCGTCGCGACGGCGGGCCAGGCGCTCCGGGTTGAGGATTTCCGTGTGCGAGCGCATCAGGTTCAACAGGATCGGCAGCAGGCTCAGGCGCTCGCCGTTGACGATGATGCCCAGTTCCAGGTCGAACCAGTCGCGTTCCGGTGCCTGTTCGACCGTGGCGTACCAGTCGTCCACCGCAGTCAGGTCGAAACCGAAGTCCTCGTCGATCTGCAGCTCCCAGCCCTGGGTGCGCAGTTTCGGCAGTTCGTTGAGGGTGAAGGTCAGCCAGGCGCTGTCGTTGACCATTTCGTACAGTTCGCCGGCACTCTCCGGGAGCGCCTTGCTCTGCCGGGTGGCGATCCTGAAGCCGAGGATGCGTAGCTGTTCCCTGTAAGACTGTTCCACTTCCGGGTGACGTTTTATCCGAAGCGTTTGTGTCTCCTGACGAATCAGGATGTCAGTGTTTTTCTGCCCGGAAACGTACTCATCCAGATAACTGAAAGACAGCGCGGCGCGATGCTGGATGTAGCGTTGCATGCGGCCGTTGCGCGGTTCGAAGGCGCTGAACTCGATGCTCGCCAGCCACAGGCGCGGCACCGGTTGGACGTTGTCCACCATGACTTGAGGGGCGGCCTTGGGGCTTCGGTTCTCCAGTACGGCCTGGAGTTTTTCCAGCAATTCGGCGTCTTTGGCTGCGGCGGGGTAGTCGAGGGTTTCCTGCACTTGTAGCAGTACCGCTGCGCAATGTTTGCAGTTGCTGTGTACCGGGCAGGAACAAAGGGCGTCGACCATCAGCAAAGTGCCTTTGGCTGACTCGCGCAGGCGAATGGTCTGGCGGTAAACATTACCGCCAGAGCCTTCGCAAGCAGCGATGATCGTAGCGTCGCCAGCCTCGACGATCCTGACCCGGTTCTCCAATGCGTAGCGGCGACCACGCTCAAGGCTCTGTTCCTTGAATCGGCTGACCCAGGAAGGTGCCAGGGGTTTGCTCAGGGTCGCGGACATGGGGACTTCAATCAGTCAGGGACGACTTCAGGGGCTTCCCGGGGAGCGGGTGCCGTCAATGAAGTGATCTTGATCAGCAAGCCGAGGTGGCCGGCGTCGAGGAAGTTCAGCTGGCCGTTTTTGGTGTGGCTTTCCTGTTTCAAGCGTTCGCTGGCGGTCACCAGGCCGTCGGAGTTGAACTGGTTGACCCAAAAGTCGGCGTCCACATCGGTGAAGCGCCCAAGTGTCAGATTGAGGGTGCCTTCAATCGGGAATTGGCCAAACTGTTCCTTGCCATCGCTGATCGCCACCTTGACCGGTGTTTCGCCGAGCGTCTGTTGCCATGCCTTGTGCATCAATACGCTGTATTCGTTGCTCTCGGTAAGCTTTGCCACTTCACCATTGAGGCTTGGCGTGCGAAAGCTGTCCGGGTTTACGCGCTGGGCACCGGCATCCCAGTCTTCCGGGGCGGCACGGCTGACGATGGCCGGCACGGCATTCTGCCGTACCAGAATCATTTCAACCTGATACAGGTCATCGGCAAATGCTGACGGAGCAATCAGTGCCATCAATAAAGTCAGTGAGCGAAACAGGCGCATGCGGCGTCCTTCAAGCAGTTTTCGGGATGAGGCGCTCGAATAGCGCCTCTACAGTATTAAAGCGCTCTTCCGGGCGCTCCATCGGAACCTGGAATTTAAACATCGTGGCCCCTTCGAATTTGTAGCGTTTGGGCTGGCTCTGGATCAGTTTGATCAGCGTCAGCGGGTCGACCGGCGTCTGCGCCGCAAACTCGACGCGACCACCTTGCGGGCCGCCGTCGACTTTTTTGATACCCAGCAGCTCGGCCTGCAATTTCAATGCAGTGATGCGCATCAGATTCTTGGTCGGCTCCGGCAGCAGGCCGAAACGATCGATCATCTCCACCTGCAGATCCTTGAGGCCTTCTTCATCGGTGGCCGAGGCGATGCGTTTGTAGAGAATCAAGCGGGCGTGGACATCCGGCAGGTAGTCTTCCGGGATCAGCGCCGGTACCCGCAGGTTCACTTCCGGACCACCACCCAGTGGTTGATCGAGGTTCGGTTGCTCGCCCTTGCGGATCGATTTCACGGCGCGTTCGAGCATTTCCATGTACAGCGTAAAGCCGACTGCCTGGATCTGCCCGCTCTGGCCATCGCCGAGCAGTTCGCCGGCGCCACGGATTTCCAGGTCGTTGGTGGCCAGCACGAAGCCCGCGCCGAGGTCCTGGGTATTGGCGATCGCCTCCAGGCGCTTTTCCGCGTCCGGGGTGATTTGCTGGCGCGGTGGCGTCAGCAGGTAGGCATAGGCCTGGTGGTGACTGCGTCCGACCCGGCCGCGCAACTGGTGCAGCTGCGCCAGGCCAAACTTGTCGGCGCGCTCGATGATGATGGTGTTGGCGCTCGGCACGTCGATGCCGGTCTCGATGATGGTCGAGGCAATCAGCACGTTGAAGCGCTTGTGGTAGAAGTCGCTCATCACCTGTTCGAGCTCGCGTTCGCGCATCTGCCCGTGGCCGATGCCGATCCGCGCTTCCGGCACCAGTTCGGCGAGGTCGGCGGCGCATTTCTCGATGGTCTTGACGTCGTTGTGCAGGTAGTACACCTGGCCGCCACGCAGCAACTCACGGAGCAGGGCTTCCTTGACCGTGCTCTTGTTTTGCTCCATGACGAACGTGCGGACCGACAATCGACGGGCGGGCGGCGTGGCGATGATCGACAGATCGCGCATGCCCGACACCGCCATGTTCAGCGTGCGCGGAATCGGTGTGGCGGTCAGGGTGAGAATATCGACTTCGCTGCGCAACGCCTTGAGCTGTTCTTTCTGGCGGACGCCGAAACGGTGCTCTTCGTCGATGATCACAAGCCCCAGGTTTTTGATTTTTACGTCGTCCTGCAGCAGCTTGTGAGTGCCGATGACGATGTCGATCTTGCCTTCGGCGAGGTCGGCCACGGCGGCATTCACTTCCTTGGCCGACTTGAAGCGGCTCATCACTTCAACGGTCACTGGCCAGTCGGCGAAGCGGTCGCGGAAGCTGTTGTAGTGCTGTTGGGCGAGCAGGGTGGTCGGCACCAGAATCGCCACTTGCCTGCCGCCGTGTACGGCGATGAACGCGGCACGCATCGCCACTTCGGTCTTGCCGAAACCAACGTCGCCGCACACCAGGCGATCCATCGGCTTGGGCGCGAGCATGTCTTCGCGCACGGCTTCGATGGTGGTTTGCTGATCTGGGGTTTCTTCGAACGGGAAGCCAGCGCTGAAGGTCACATAATCGGCCTTCGGATCGGCGAAGGCATAGCCTTCACGGGCGGCGCGGCGTGCGTAGATGTCGAGCAATTCGGCGGCCACGTCGCGTACTTGTTCCGCGGCCTTGCGCTTGGCTTTCTGCCAGGTCTCGGAGCCTAGCCGGTGCAGCGGAGCCAGGGCGTCGTCGCTGCCGGTGTAGCGGGCGATCAAATGCAGGTTGGCCACGGGCACATAAAGCTTGGCGCCTTCGGCGTACTCCAGGGCGAGGAACTCGGCGGTCTGGCTGTCGATTTCCAGCGTTGCGAGCCCGAGGTAGCGACCGACGCCGTGGTCGATATGCACCACCGGTGCGCCTTCGCGCAGCTCGGTGAGGTTCTTGATAACAGCGTCGTTATTGGCGTCGGCGCGTTTCTCACGGCGACGGCGTTGCATCACGCGCTGACCGAACAACGGGCTTTCGGCGACCAGCGCCAGGGCCGGGTCGTCCAGCAGCAAGCCTTCATCCAGTGGCGCGATGGTGATCGCCAGGCGATCCTTGCCTGCGACAAAATCTGGCCAGCTGTCGACGGTTTTTGGCCGCAGCTTCAGGCGTTCCAACAGCTCCAGCAGTACTTCGCGCCGGCCCGCGGACTCGGCGGTGAACAGCACGCGTCCAGGGAACTCGTCCAGGAAAGTCGACAGCGCCGCCAACGGTTGGGTCGCCTTGGCTTCGATCGCCAGGTTCGGCAACTCCCGGGCGGGGAAGCGCTCGCGACCGCCACCGCTTTCCACATCCTGCTGGCTGGCCACCACGCGCGGCCAGTTCTTCAGGCGTGCGAAGCAGTCTTCCACCGGCAGGAAAAGCTCGGCAGGCGGTAATAAAGGACGGGACGGATCAACGCGACGTTCTTCGTAGCGGTTGCGAACGTCGTTCCAGAAGTTTTCCGCAGCTTGTTCGATGCCGGGCAGCGAGAACACTTGTGTGTCCTGGGGCAGGTAATCGAACAGCGTGGAGGTTTCCTCAAAGAACAGCGGCAAGTAGTACTCGATGCCTGCCGGGGTTATCCCGCTGCTTAAGTCCTGGAAGATCGGGCAGCGTCGGAAATCGACATCGAAGCGCTCGCGAAACCGCGCCTTGAAGCGGGTGACCGCTTCTTTTTGCAGCGGGAATTCCTTGGCCGGCAACAGCTTGACCGAGTCGACCTTGTCGATGGAGCGCTGGTTCTCAGGATCGAAGGTGCGCAGGGTTTCGATTTCATCGTCGAACAGGTCGATTCTGTAAGGCAGCTTGCTGCCCATCGGGAACAGATCGATCAGCGACCCGCGGACAGTGAACTCACCATGCTCGTACACGGTGTCGACATAGCGATAACCGGTGGCTTCCAGGCGAGTGCGCATTTGCTCGACGTCGAGTGTTTGTCCGACATCCAGTACCAGGCTGCTGCCGAGCAGGAATTTGGTCGGTGCCAGGCGATGCAGGGCTGTGGTGATCGGCACCACCAGCACGCCATGGGACAGCTCCGGCAGACGATAGAGGCTGGCGATGCGCTGGGAGATGATGTCCTGGTGTGGCGAGAACAGGTCGTAGGGCAGGGTTTCCCAGTCGGGGAAATGCAGCACAGGTAAATCCGGGGCGAAGAAACTCAGCTCCTGTTCCAGCCGTTCGGCACTTTGGCTGTCGGCGGTCAGCAGCAGGGTAAAGCGCTTGGCAGCGCTGGCGGCCTCGGCGATGGCCAGGCTCAGGGCGGCACCGGGCAGGTTGCCCCAGTGCTGTTTACCTGCCGCGGCAGGGAGAAGCGGTAGACGCAGAACGGGCACGGAAGGTTGAGCTCCAAGCGTTGCGACAAAGTCGGTAA
>NZ_JBOIBY010000252.1:0-61417 GCF_050739655.1 Pseudomonas sp.
GCAGTGGAATTCTAGACGCGAATGCGTGTGAGGGGATTTGTGTCGTGCCAGGTGAACACCAAACAACGCAAACCTGTGGGAGCTGGCTTGCCAGCGAAGAGGCCAGCACATCCAACATCAATGTCACCAGAGACTCCGCCATCGCCAGCAAGCCGGCTCCTACAGGCATTACCCTCAATCCCCGGCCTGGGACAAAGGCCCGGCCACGTGCTCCAACGCTCGACGCTCTGCGGCCATTCCCCAGAACGCTTGCACCAGCGCCGCCACACCCATCAGCGCAGCGCCTATCTTTCAGCGCGCCGGACACCGAGCCCGCCAGGGTCACTTCCAGGCCGTCGAGCAACCAGGTGATGCCAAGGGCGAGCACCAGCAGTGAGTGAAAGCGCCCCACGGCAAGCGGTCCAGACGTGCTGGAAGATCCGTTTCGAAGATCGCGCCGGGCTCGCGGCCATGCAGCTGTTGGTGGGTCATCGTCACATTAATGCCGAGTGCAGTGTCATGTGAGATAGGAATGAGCCCGGGATCTGGAGTTCAAAATTCCGCGGTGGGTGCGCAGGTATCGCCAAGCGTTAGCGCAGCAGGCCGATGTTCTCGTCGATTCGGCGTTGAATGGTATCTAGAGTGTCTTGGGTAATCACACCTGGGAACAGGTTCTCGGCAATGGCCGCAAACTGGCTGGCGACGTTGCAGATTCTGTCAATGAGATCGCCAGCAGCCTCCACCGAGACCTCGGCTTCTTCTGCAAGCCTGAGCAACGCATCTCGGTGAATTTCCAGGGCCTCGCCCATCACGTCCATCTGGTGATATCCGCCCGGCCCTTCACAAAAAGTCACGTCGTAGGCCGGCGCCAACTGCCATGCACCGGACGGCAACATGACGTAGGCAAAGTTTTTGGGGTGGTCGTCTCGGTTGTTGAACGCGACGTTGAAGACGGCACGCTCATAAGCGACTGCTTTCTCTCGCACATCGTTGCTGCACATCTGTGTAGCGCGCAAGAAGTTGACATAGTCCAATGCCCCCGGTGACTGGTAGTCAGCGCCGGTAAAGGCTGCAAGGCTTTGCATGGGCACTCGCTGACCGTCCAGACGATCGAAACGTTTACTCGCGAAGGCTGCCTGGCCATTGGGCAAACTGAAATATTGCGTGTCCGGGGTCTGGATACCGCACTTGCGCAAGCACTCGGCATAGACCATTTCGATAGCACATACCTCGGGATGTTCTTCTTTTGCCGGGAACTTGATCAGCCAGGCTTCAAAGCCAGATTTGGCGGCAGTGGTGAAGGCTCCGGTTTGAGGGTCACGATAGACCAGCGCCTTGGGTCGGGCGCCTTGAGGCGAGCCCCCCACCAACATCAACGTCTGAAGGAACTCCCCACCCTCTCCATTGAGAACGTCCTTGATCTCAGCCGCAAGCAGCTCAAGGGAAATATGCGCTTGCGGCTTCTGGGCCTCGGGCGCTACGGGCACGAACGACATTGCCCCCATGGCATTGTTGCCAATATAGGCCAGTCGCTCCAACGGTCCGACACGTGCCGGGTTGAGGCCACGGCGCTTGAACAATCGGTCCATCAGCAACATGCCCCAACCGTCAGGCAATGAGTCATAGACAGGCCCTGGCAAACCCAACTGGTGGGACGGAAAATCTCGGCGTAACTGGGGCCCCTTCAATGGCAGTGTGTAGGACGACAGCTCCAGGCCTCTACTTTTAGCCTCATTGCTGAACTCAAACACAATTTGCGGGCGACCGCTGATGGCAGTCGTAGAAACAAGCGTGCCCCACAACCATCGCTGCCCCCACCCATCGAAGTAGACCTCAACTTGCTCAAGCACCGTCGGATTTCCTCTTGATTCGTTGACGATTGACGCTGTCCTCGTAGCGGCGAATGTCTTCAAGGCTGTCCAGCTTGGGCATGAACAGATCCTCAAACTCCCGGGTTCGTCCAAGGACCATGGCCACCCGAACCACATTCTCGAACCCTACGTTGCGCCCGGCTTCGAGGTTGGACACGGTATTGGTCCCGATTCCCGCGCGAGCGGCAACCTCGGCTTGAGTCATCTGTTGAGCCAGGCGCTCCAGGCGCAGGCGATCGCAAACTCGCTTGACGATCTCACTTGGCTTGCTGAAGCTTAAATCCAACATATCGGCCCTTAACCATCCAGTCTGCACTCAATACCCAAAATAATAGAATTAAGCTTCTTCAAGCCTTGAAGCCACGTAATTCTCATATTCTGTGCTTTATCTTTAAAATCACCACATAACCAACAATATACTGGAGTTAAATTACTTCGAGAAGCTTTCCCTTTTGATGAGAACTCGCGATGCAGGGAGTCGGCCATTCGGCGCAGCACCTGTAGGAGCTGTCGAGTGCAACGAGGCTGCGATCTTTTGATTTTCAAAAGCAAGGTCAAAAGATCGCAGCCTGCGGCAGCTCCTACAGAAGAATGCGTTCACTCACTTTCTGTCAGAGCGCAGCACCTGTAGGAGCTGTCGAGTGCAACGAGGCTGCGATCTTTTGATTATCAAAAGCAAGATCAAAAGATCGCAGCCTGCGGCAGCTCCTACACAGATTGGCTGCGGCCCAACATCCTTTTCCCATAGAGGCTATTGGCCTCCACGGATGAGCTACCATAGCTTGACCGTAGTTTTTTTCGGAGAAGATTATGCATCGATTGGTGAAGCCGTCGGATTATGTTCTTCAGACTGTGATGGAAAAAATGGTTTATATGCTGCCTTGGGAACGACGGCATTGTCCGGGAAACCCTACCGATGAACCCGAGCAAGGCGCGCTTCTTTATAACAAGTACATTCTGGAATTCATGCTCGGCGTAACGCCGCAATCACCACACGAACGAATCATTGAAATAGTCCAGTGGTGTCTGGCCGCAGCTGGAGAGCCTGCAAGGGCATTGGCCGATGATTTGTCGGCGGCCTACCTCAATCGATACAGCTTTTTGCTTGCTGACCTTTCTAAATACGATGATGAGTCGAAAGAATTCCGGGGACACCTGGCGCTCTGGCCTGGCGAAATTAAAACGATTCCAGCGAACCTGGTGATGGCTTTGCGAGCCCGGGCCGCAGGTCTTTTGTACTATTGACGCCTTCAATCGAACCCCCGCGCAACAGTCAGGTCTGCTCCTTTAAACGCGCGGGAGTTTGTCGTTATGTCCACTCAACGGAGCCTTGTCGTACTCGCTCGGGGCGGATATGCCGCTCGAGGCGTTCTGTATCTGATCATCGGTGTCTTCGCGCTACTGGCGGCCCTCGACTCGACCAAACCCAAGGACAGTCACAGGAGCCTGGAAGCACTGTTAAGCCAGCCATTCGGTTATGTTCTGGTTGCACTGGTGGTCGCAGGTCTATTCGCCTTCGCCGGATGGCGAATGTTGCAAGCAATACGCGACGTTGATCATCACGGTAAAAAAATTAAAGGATTGGTTATTCGTGCAGGTTTGTTGGCCGCAGGCATCGTCAATGGTGCATTGGCAGTTTTTGCCTTGAGTCTGCTCATTGGCGGCATCAAAAGATCGGGCAATTCCGAAGGTGCGCAAACCAAGGATTTGCTGGCGCACCTTCTATCCTGGGACCACTCGAATCTACTGGTGTACCTCATCGCACTCGTACCGCTTGGCGTCGGCATCGCCCATATCATCAAGGGATGGAAGGCGTCGTTCGAAAAATATTTTGAAGCGGACGAAGACGTCATGCAGTACGTGCGTCCGGTGTCGCGGCTCGGTCTTATAGCCCGTGGAATCGTCTTTATCGAAATCGCCCTGTTACTGATATTCAGTGGCTCGAATTACAAAGCCCTGAATCCACCGGGCATGAAGGACGCACTCGTTGCTCTGCAGAACCTGCCGGCTGGAGGCATGGTTCTGATGGTGATGGCCTTCGGGTTGATCGCCTTTTCGGTTTACAGCTTTGCCCAAGCCGCTTGGCGAAAGATAAACATGGATTTACCGGACATGCCGAGCCCGTAGCTCCGGCCAAGAGACTCATACTGAGCTCAACGCTGTAGTAATCGTTAAGGTTGTCGATACCGACGACTTCAACACCGTCGTGGCACAGGCGTTTTACCGTGTGATGCCCGATGAAGCCTGCAGCGCCTGTCACAAGAACGGTCATGGTGTGCTGCTTCATTACCCAACCGAAGGCAATTAGTTATAGTCTTGCCGAAGATGGGATCCACATTCCTATCAAGTCCCCCATTCTGGCTGAACGTATCACTTAGTTCTTCAATGAGGAGGACTATTGACAGTCTGGAAAGTTTTATCCGCCCGACGAGATAATAAAAACTAGAAAAAACAAGTAGTTGATTAATACCGTTCGTCCTTTTGGATAGAAGGCACGTTTTTTGACGAAGAACGATTGACAGGCTGTCGAGGGTAGTCAATAACTACACGGGTTGAATGAAAAAGGGCTCGGACGCCACTTGTTCGTTAGCCACTTTTTCTAAGGCGTCTAACTAACGTACCAACTCCCAGGCCTGCCACGTAGACCGTGCGGTAGCTTTGCCTGGGATAAAATGCCTAAGACTTATATCAATTACGCTGTCAGAAATAACGAAAACTCAAGAACACTGCTTCACCAGGGTAACACTAAGTGATTCAGATCTGACACAGCCCTACGTAATATTAAAAAGAATAACAACACTGCCTGACTTGAACTTCATGGCTTCTGAAGAGCCGCTGCCTGCTTAAACTTTCGATCATTACGGAGTTTATCAGCATGCCCGGATTATATTCTGAACGGTCTCAGTGGTACCTGTTGCAATGCAAGCCTCACCAGGATGACCGTGCACACGTCAACCTGCTTCAACAAAACTATGTTGTTTTCCATCCTCAGCTTATGAGCGAACGCGTGATTCGCGGTAGACCGCAAAGTGTGCGCGAATCCCTCTTCCCTGGATATTTGTTTATCCATCTTGGCGGTAACGACAACTGGTCGCCCATACGGTCCACCCGTGGCGTCAGTCGTATCGTCGAATTCAATCATGGTCCTGCAACGGTGTCCGAGGATGTCATCGAGCATTTGCGTGGGCGCTGTGAAATACCGGAATCGCAAAATAACGAGCCCCTCAAGCCGGGCGAACAATTGAACATCGTTCGAGGGCCACTGTCGTCCCTGGAGGGTGTTTTTCTATCGTCCCAAGGATCTGAGCGCGTCGTGATCCTGCTGCAGTTTTTAAATCGAGATCAAACCATTTGCGTGCCATTAAGTGATCTCGAACGCCAGCATCCCTCATTGCAGATAAATAATTAACCATCTGAACCTGGATGCTTTGCCGGGAGCTATGACATGGTTTTGAAATCACGCTGCCCTTTTGCACTCATCATGGCCTCTCTCTACCCTGGGATGGCCTGGAGTATCGATCCGGCGCCCATAGAAATATATGGGTTCGATTTCACCCCGTCCTTGATAGTGGCAGAAAGTTATGACGATAACTTTCGGGAAGTGGAAAACAATCCACAGTCCTCGATGGTGACCAAGATAGTGCCGAACTTCGAACTCAAGGCCGAAGATCGAAACAGCGCCACCCGACTGATCTGGCAGCCCAGCCGCTACATTTATCACGACGAGTCTGATGCGTCCTACACCGGACAACGGGTGCGGGCGGACAGCATCATGGAATTCACCGACCGCCATCGCCTGAAACTCGAAGCCGAATACAGGAAGTACGAGCGCACGGAATCGACAGCCGTCGAAGGCATCAATGACAAGCTCAACAATAAACGGGTGAATGGTCTGTACACCTATGGCGCCAAAAGTGCTGACAACCAGATCGATTTCGGGGCCAGTTACGCAGAGCTAAGGTCCGACAACTCCGACGGAATCAACGATGACAAAGAGCGCAATACCACGGGAGTGACGAGCACCTGGTACCACCGCCTCGGCAGCAATACCCGCAGCATTCTGGAATACGACCACACCAAATTTGATTACCTGCAATCCGACAGCACCCGCAGCAGCACCTCCAATGCCGTGCTGGCCGGTGCCGTATGGGACATCACCGCCCGCACCACCGGCAAGGTGCGCATCGGTTATGAGAAAAAAGACTTCGACAACAGCCAATCCAAAGACCTCGACAATCCCACCTGGCAAGTGGACATGCAATGGAAACCACGGACCTATTCAACCTTTACCTTCGTCGCCCGCCAGGCCCTGGCCGAAGGTGATGACGGCGCCGATGCCGTCAAGTCCACCTTCACCCAGGTCGGTTGGCGCCATGGCTGGACCGAACGCGTCACCACGGTGGCGCAAGCCGGATACGGTCGCTACGTCTACGAAGGTCAAAACCGAACCGACAACCTTCAGGACTACAACCTGGCCGTGATCTACGAGATGCGTCGATGGCTGGATATCGAACTCGGCTATCGCTACCGCGATAACGACTCTGATGCCGACGATGAAAGTTTCACCCGCAACATCTTCCAGTTGAGTTTCAACGTAAGCCTTTAAGCAGAGGGTTTGGACATGAACGCGAAAACTCTGGGCCTGTTGCTCGCTCTGGGGTTGCTTCCCAATGCGCATGCCGCGGATCCCGGCAACCAATACAAACTGGCTGCTGGCGATGTCTTGCGCATCATCGTGTTTGGCGAGCCGGAGTTGAGCATGAAAAAAATTCGTCTCAGCGATGCCGGCACTTTTTCCTACCCCTTCCTGGGTGAGATTTCCGCCAAGGGACTCACCCCCGGGCAAGTGGAAAAGATCATCGTCGATGGGCTCAAGCAGGGTTACCTGATCGACCCGAAAGTCAGCCTGAGCCAGATCGAATACCGTTCGTTCTACATCAATGGCGAAATACACAAACCCGGCAGCTATCCCTTCGTACCCGGTTTGACACTGGAGAAAGCCATTGCCTTGGGCGGTGGCTTGACCGAACGAGCCTCGATCAAACGCGTGACCATCGTACGCGGTGATGGCAGCGCGACGCTGACCGATGAGGTACAGCGGACCACCACGATTGCCCCCGGCGACACCATTTCCATTGCACAAGGGTTCTTCTGATCATGGACAACAGCCCTAGCACCTACGTTGAACGTCCCCTTCAAACGCATGTATATCAACAGTACAGCGAAGACAAGGACACCATTGACCTGCTCAAACTCTGGAGAGTGATATGGCGCGCCAAGTGGAACATCGCATGGTTCGTGCTGGGGTGCTGTGCGCTTGCGGCTATTGTGGTCTCGTCCATTACGCCGCAATACATCGGCAGCACCACATTGCTGTTCAACGATAAAACGCCGCCGCTGATGTCCTTCCAGCAGGTCAAGGATTCGGGCAGCAACGCCACCGATTACTTGCAAACACAACAAGCGCTCCTGCAATCGCGGGACCTTGCCGAACGAGCAGTAAAAAAACTCGGCCTGACGACTAACCCGATCACCGACCCGCGCCAGCAACCCAAGCCTTGGTTCACGCCGCGCAAATGGCTGGCCGATCTTGAGCTCGATCAATGGATTCCAGGACTTGGCAGGTACATACCGGTAGAGGAGGCGCCGACTGAAGAAGACGTCTTCAATCAGGTCACGCAAAACCTCATGCTGCACACCAGCGTCAAGTTCATTGGCAAGAGCCAATTGCTCGAAATCGAGGTGGAGCTACCGGACCCTGAATTGGCGGCGGCGGCGGCTAACGCGCTCGCCCAAGGCTTTACGGACAGCCAGCTGGACACCAGCGAGAAGTCCTCGCAAACCACCACTGCGTGGATGAACATTCGCCTGGTCAAGCTGCGCGACAACCTGCGGGCGGCCGAGAAGAAACTTCAGGGATATCGTGAAGAGCAAGGTCTGGTCGACGTCGGAGGCGTCGCCACCATCAGTGCCAACGAACTGGAAATGACGGGCAACCGCATGGTCGACGCCCGTCGTAATCGCGCTGAAGCAGAGAGCCAATACCGCCAGGCGAAGGCGTTGAGCAACGGCGATCTGAGCCGGCTTTCCAGCGTGCCTGCGGTATTGAGCAATCCTTTGGTCCAGCAATTTCAGGCGGACAGGGCCAAGGCCCAGGCCAAGGTCGATGAGCTGTCCGGCCGCTACGGGGCGAAACACCCTAGCCTGATTTCCGCCCAGTCCGAACTGAAAGCCGCCACCACCAGCCTGCAACTGCAGGTGCAACAGGTGGTGGCCGGTATCGAACGGCAATACCAGCTCGCCTCGGCCAGCGAAGCCTCGTTACGCCAGTCCTTCAACAGCAACAAGGCGCAGATCCAGGACATTGCTCGCAAGGAGTTCCAGTTGCGCGAATTCCAGCGTGAGGTCGACAGCACCCGCGCGCTCTATGAAACCTTCGTCACCCGCTTGAAGGAAACCGCCGCGACCTCCGACATGGACTCCACCAAAGTACGCATCGTCGACCCGGCCATCGTCCCGATAGAAGCCAGCAAGCCCCGCAAAACGTTGATTGTCGCCATTGTCGGGCTGGTCGCGACCGTAGTCGGGATTGCGTTGGCGTTGCTCTTCGAAAGCCTGAGCAACACCTTCAAAACCGACGAGACGATCGAAAGCGCGCTTAACGTTCCTCTGCTCAGCGTCATACCGTTGGTGATGAAGAAAAACCGCCGGCAATTGGCGCGACTGTTCGAGGACAACGACAACCCGCGTTTTTCCGAGACCATCCGCAATCTGCGCACCTGGCTGATGTTGCAAAGCAGTGATATGCCGTCGCAGGTGGTTCTGGTGACCTCGACCGTCGCCGGCGAGGGTAAAAGTACCATTGCCAACAATCTGGCCAGTTCGCTCACGTCCCTGGAGCGTGTGCTGCTGATCGATGCTGACATGCGCCAGCCTACCCTTTCGTCAAACTTCGATTTTCCGCCGGAAAGCCCAGGCCTGGCCAATGTCATTGCCGGCACCGCCAGGCTCGAAGACTGCATCGTTTCGGTGGGTAATCTGGACATGCTGCTGGCCGGCAAAGTCATGCCGCCTTCGCTGGATCTGTTTGCCGCGCCGCTTCTGCCTTCCCCCGCTGACTCACTCAACCCGCCGCGCCAGCCTCCGCCGCAGGATCTGCTCAGCTCACCGCGCATGGCGCGCATGCTTGAGGTGCTCAAGTCGCGGTACCGGCACATCATCATTGACTCACCACCGGCGGAAATGATCAGCGACGCACTGTTGCTGGCCAGGCATTCGGATGCGGTGATCTACGTGGTCAAGGCTGACAGCACGCCGATCAGCCAAGTGCAAAAAGGCATTGCCATGTTGCAACAGAGCCATGTGCCGGTGTTCGGCACCGTGCTCAACCAGGTCGACATGCGCAAGGCGCGCAAGTACGGCTATCTCCACTCCAAGACGTTATATAACTACGACTTCGCGCCTCGCTAAGGCGCGCAGGTAGCCTCTGCCGCTACACAACATACGTCATCACAACACGCTGCTTCACCTCTGCCTGCTTCACCTCTACCGAGCTTTGAAAAAGCGCCCGGGGGCCGCGCTTTGGCTGTCACAAAAGCGCTGACGTTTACTTCTGCAATGAGGTCGAGCCCATGACACCGCTCTATACCGCTCACATGACACACCGCCGAGGCCTGACGTTCTGGGGGCAATGGTTGTGTGCGATGACGCTGGCCATCTCGCTGTTGATGCTGCTCGTTTATTGGCGCGTAGGCAGCCTGACCAGTGAATACCGCATTCTGATAATTCTGACGGTGCTCGGTTCGGTGCCGATCTACAGCGTGATGCACGTTTACCACAAGCGCCATGGTTTGCTGGTGGGGCTCGGCAGATTGCTGGCCGGTTGGTTGATTCTGCTGGCCGTGCTGGCAGCCATTGCCTTCTTCACCCAGACCAGTGTGATTTATTCGCGCCAGGTGATCATGGTCTGGGCGGTGCTGGGTTTCGTGGTCCAGGCCGCAAGTTATCTGCCCCTGCATTACTTCGCCAGGCTACATGCCCGGATGGTCTGCAACGAACGCCGTTCGGTGATCATCGGCACCTGCCCGACCGCCAAGGAGCTGGCAAAAAAGCTTTCCAGGTCTGACCGTCCGCTGGTGTTGGGATTTATCGCCGCAGAGGAAGAGAGCGGCCCGGCCCCCAGCATCCTGCCGCTGCTCGGCCATGTCGACTCGATCCGCGAAATCATCACCCGCCTGGAGGTGCGCCGCGTCTACATCGTCCTGACCATGTCCCATGCCGCCACCATCGAAGCGCTGTATATCGACCTTCTGGACATGAACGTCGACGTGGTGTGGATCCCGGACTTCGGCAGCATGGTGCTGCTCAATCATTCGATCTCGGAAATCGAGCGGATGCCGGCCATCTACCTCAACGAAAGCCTGATCAGCTCACACCCCGCCAGCCTGTTTTGCAAAGACCTGTTCGAACGCAGCCTGGCCGCCATGGCGATCATGCTGCTCAGTCCATTGCTGGTGGTGGTGGCGGCCGCCGTCAAGCTCACGTCTTCCGGTCCGGTACTGTTCAAGCAGAACCGTCACGGTTGCAACGGTGAAGTCATCACGGTCTGGAAATTTCGTTCCATGCGCGTCCACGACGACAGCGACGTGCGTCAGGCCACGCGGGAAGACGATCGCGTCACACCCCTTGGACGCTTCCTGCGGCGCAGTTCCATCGACGAATTGCCACAACTGTTCAACGTCTTGTTCGGCCACATGGCCCTGGTCGGCCCTCGCCCCCATGCCGTCACCCACAACATTTACTACACCGGAAAAGTGCGCGCCTACATGGCTCGCCATCGCCTCAAGCCGGGCATTACCGGTTTGGCCCAGATCACAGGGCATCGTGGCGAAACCGAGACGGTGGAAAAAATGCAGCTACGCGTCGCCCAGGACCTCAACTACATCAACCAATGGTCGCTGTGGCTCGACATCAAGATCCTGATCAAGACCCCCTTCACGTTGTTCTCCAAAAACATCTACTGATGCCCTGCCCTTTGCGGTTATGACGATCCGAGGATTGAACATGAATGTGAGCGTATTCGGTATTGGATATGTAGGCCTCGTCCAGGGCGCCGCACTGGCGGAGGTCGGCCACAACGTGCTCTGCGTCGACGTCGACGCTGCCAGGGTGGAGGCGCTGAAGGAAGGCACGTTGCCCATCTATGAACCCGGCCTGGACAGCCTCGTGCGCGACAACTACCAGAGTGGGCGATTGCAGTTCGGCACGGACTTGCCCCGCGCAGTTCAGCACGGCGATGTACTGTTGATCGCCGTCGGCACGCCCCCTGACGAAGACGGCTCGGCAGACCTCAAATACGTGTTGAGCGTGGCGCAAACCATCGCGCAGAACATGGATCGCCACCACGTCATCGTCGACAAATCCACCGTGCCGGTGGGCACCGGCGATCGGGTGCGTGCGTGCATTGCGCAGGTGCTGGCCGACAACGGTCGCTGCGACCTGACGTTCGATGTGGTCTCCAATCCGGAATTTCTAAAGGAAGGCTGCGCAGTGGAAGACTGCATGCGCCCCGACCGGATCATCATCGGCACCGACAGTGCCCACGCCGAAGAACTGATGCGCGAACTGTACGAACCGTTCAATCGCAACCGCGAAAAAATCATCGTCATGGACATTCGCAGTGCCGAGCTGACCAAGTACGCCGCCAACTGCATGCTGGCCACCAAAATCAGCTTCATGAACGAAATGGCCTGCCTCGCGGAAAAACTCGGCGCCGATATCGAGAAGGTGCGCCATGGCATCGGCTCCGATCCACGCATCGGTTATCAGTTCATCTACCCCGGCCTTGGCTATGGCGGTTCGTGCTTCCCCAAAGACGTGCGGGCACTGATACAGGCCGCCACCAACGTCGACTTCGACGCCCGGGTGCTCAAGGCCGTCGAGACGCGCAACTGCGAACAGAAAACCAGCCTGTACAGCAAGATTTTCAGTCATTTCAACGGTGCCCTTCGCGGCAAGACGTTTGCCTTGTGGGGTTTGAGTTTCAAACCTGACACCGACGACATGCGCGAAGCCCCCAGCCGGGTATTGATGGAAGCCTTGTGGCAGGCCGGCGCCAGCGTCCAGGCATTCGACCCCAAGGCCATGGAAGAGGCCCAGCGCATTTATGGTTCGCGCGATGACCTGACACTGGCGGGCACCAAGGAAGCGGCCCTGAAAAATGCCGACGCACTGATCATCGTCACCGAGTGGCAGTCCTTTCGCGCACCGGATTTCGACCTGCTCGGCGCCCAGCTCAAGCAACCACTGATTTTTGATGGACGCAATCTGTTCGATCCCCAGCGCATGGGCAAACGCGGCTTTACCTACATCTCCATGGGCCGACAGACCCACTCGGTCCTTTGACAGGAGTCGCGCCATGTTCACGTTGGAACTCGTCGGGCATTACTCACCGAAGTTACTGGAAGCCAACCAGGCCTATTCCTTCATCAACTTTGCGTCCATCGGCAGTTTTTTCGAGCAGGCTCCAAGCACCGTCGCGTTTTTTTGCGACGGCATGCTGATGTCGACGTTCATGTCCCGCGTCACCGGCCGTACGATCGGCCGCGTCAGCTTCGACTTCACGTCCATTGCCGACCAGGTACTGGGCAGCGCCGAGCAACAGGGCAAGCGCGTGTATTTCGTGGGAGCCCGGCAAAGTGAACTGGAGCTGTTCGTCTCCAAGATCAACACACTCTATCCACGGCTAACCATCGCCGGTTATCACAACGGCTACTTCGATGCATCACAGGTCGAGGACATTCGGGCCGACATCAGCCGCAGCAAAGCGAACATTTTGATCGTAGGCCTGGGTGCAGGACGGCAAGAGCAGTTTGTGCAGGATGCGTTGCGCGCAGGCTTCGGCGGTGTCGCCTTCACCTGTGGCGGGTTCATTCGCCAGGAAGCCATGGCCACGCGGCAATACTACCCGCCGCTGGTCAATCGCCTGCATCTGCGCGCTTTTTATCGAATGTATCGCGAACCCCATACGATCAAACGCTACCTCATCGACTACCCAGGCAACTTCTTGCAGCTGTTGGTGATGCTCGCCAGGCATCAAGTCGCCATCAGGGTTGGGGAATGACCATGCACATCCTGTTTATCTTGAAGGATTTCAAGTCGGGCGGCGGCGTCGAGCGCGTTCAGCAACGCTTGTCCGAACAGTTTCTCAAAGACGGCCGGCGTGTGAGTTTCTTCGTCATGAACGGCGACATCCCCGACACCGAAGGCATTCAACACCTCAACGGCGGCGGAAGCGGCATCGTCGGTCTGCTCAAGTCCATCGTACTGTTGCGCCGACTCATTCGCCGTGAGGGTGTCACCCACCTCATCTCCGCCAAGGAGCAGGCCAACCTCTGTAGCTGGTTCGCCACTTTGGGCAGTGGCTGTAAAGTCATCTACAGCCGCCACGCGACACTCGATTGCAATGAGCAGAAAACCGGCCCCTCAAGCCTGCGATTGCTCTACGCCTTGTACCTCTGTGGCGGCGGCAAAGTCGTAACGGTATCCACTGCCCTGCGCCAGACCCTTGTGGATTTACTGCCCTGGGGCCAGCAGCGAATTCGTTATTGCCCCAACGCTGTCGTCACCGAGCAGCTGCTGCAAGCCTCCCAGGCCCCGCTGCCCGCCGGGCTTCCCGACGATTACTGGTTGAGCCTGGGCCGTTTGGTCGAACCCAAGGGGTTTGACCTGTTACTCGATGCCTACGCATTGGCGTTGCGCAGCGAAGCGTTGCCGGATCTGCTGATCGTCGGCGACGGCCCCCTGCGCGACACGCTGACCTCTCAGGCATGCCGTCTGGGCATTGCACAACGGGTTCATTTCACGGGTTTCCTGAGTAACCCCTATCCCCTGCTCAAGCACGCGCGACTGTTCATCCTCAGTTCAGTGCATGAAGGCATGCCCACCGTGCTGATCGAGGCGTTGGCGCTGGGTACGCCAGTGCTGGCTTGCGACTGCGAGACCGGGCCCAGGGAACTGCTGGACAACGGCCGGCTTGGCCAACTGGTCAACGTCAACGATGTACCGGCGCTGGCGGGTGGAATGCTGCAAAGCCTGGCACCAGAGGGTCGCAGTGCACCCAGCAAAAAGATGGTCACCGAGGCCCTCCACCCGTACACCAGCCAGTACGCCGCGCAGGCTTACTACCAGGTATGGAATCAATGAAAAAGTTGCTGATTATCCTGCATGACCTCAACGCGGGCGGGGCCGAGAAAATGATGATGCGCCTCGCGGGCGCCCTGGTGGACGCGGGCAATGACGTGACATTGTTGATGCTCACCGGTGGCGGCATCCATGCCCGGCAACTCGACTCGCGAGTAAAAATGGTTGAGTTGCAAAGTCCGCGCAGCGCCCGTGCGGTGCCGGCACTTGCGCGATTCCTGCGGGCCAATCGCTTCGATGCGCAACTGGCTGCCCTCACCCACGTCAACGTGGTGGCGATCGCCGCCGCAACACTGTCAGGGACATTGGCACGGCTGCACGTCAGCGAGCGCAACGCGTTTTCCTACGACAAGTACGTCAATCGCCAGCTCATGGTGCGGGTCGCCTACCTGGTGGCACCGCTGCTGTATCGGCTCATTCCCAATCCGGTGATCTGCGTTTCACGGGGCGTTGCCCAGGACCTGGTCAGCACCACGATTGCGCGACGCCGGGATGTCACCGTTGCCGACAACCCGGTCCTGGACAACGACTTTCGCGACAAACAGCCCGGGTTGCCGAGTCACCCCTGGCTGCTGCAAAAATCCGCGCCGGTGATTGTCGCCGTGGGTCGCCTGGCCCCGCAAAAAGGCTTCGACACCTTGATCGCGGCCTTCGCCGCGATACCGGATCCTGACGTTCGCTTGATCATTTTTGGCGAAGGCGCGCTCAGGCCTCAATTGCAAGACCTAGCCCAGACGTTGGGCGTGGCGGATCGGTTTGACTTGCCAGGCTACGCCAGCGACCCCATGGCAGAAGTGGCCGCCGCCGATTGCTTTGTACTGTCGTCACGTTTCGAGGGCAGCCCCAACGCGCTGGTAGAAGCCTTGTCCACGGGAACGCCGGTGGTCTCGACCCGCTGCCCCCATGGCCCGCAAGACATTCTCGTGGGTGGAATCGTTGCCCCGCTCGTGGCCGTCGACGACCCGATCGCCCTGGCGCAAGCGATTACCCAGCAGCTCTCCACACCGCGAAGTCTACAGCGCCAATCCCGAATCGATGCTGCCGCGCGATTCATGAATGCCAGCGCAGTCGAAACCTATCTGGCCGCGTTGCTCGGGAGACCATCGCCATGAGCACTCTGCAGATCCGATATTCCACGCTACGCGACGCATTCACCCTGTTCGGCGTGCTGTTCTACATCCAGGTGATCGCGTTTTTCCTCGGGCTGGGTGGCGTCACCAGTTTCGACGACATCGATAAAGACCTCGCAGGCAACGTCAGCAATCAAATATGCGGTCTGATCACCCTGCTGGTGCCGCTCTACTTCTTCATCCGCAACAAGGTGTTCCTCAGCAAAAGCTTTTACCGGGGCAATTTCTTTTTGTTGGTGTTCCTGTTCTTTGTCGCTGCGTCGATCAGTTGGTCCCACGACCCGATGTTGAGTCTCAAGCGGTTTATCGCGCTGATCAGCGTGGTGTTCTTCGCCGGTTTCATTGCCTATAACTACAGTCTCGAAAAAATCACCTTCATGCTCGGTTGTGCCATCGGCGCCGCAGCGCTGATCGGGCTGATCGTCGCCCTGCTCATGCCCAGTGTCGCCTTCATTGCCGGCGGCATTCGCGAAGGTGCATTCAGGGGGATCTTTGCCGAAAAGAATGCCGGCGCACGGCTCAACGCCATCGCCATCCTGCTGTTGTTGCCGATGATCCGCCAACGCAACCGCTGGGCCGTGTTCTGTTCGTTTTTTTCGCTGATCGCCGTAATCCTCGCCCAGTCGGCGACCGGTGTGGCGTTGATTGTTTCCGGCACGGTGAGCTACTGGTATTTCCTCACGCTGATCCGTTTGCGCCTCAACCGCTCGCAGTGGCTGTTTTTCGGTTGCACGGTGGTATTCCTGCTGGTTTGCCTGTTGCTGTACAACCATCTTGCGTGGCTGCTGGAAATGGCCGGACGCGATCCATCGCTCACGGACCGCACGATGATCTGGGAACTGCTCGCGCCTTTCGTCGACCGACAATGGCTTAACGGTTACGGCTTTGGCGCGTTCTGGGCCAGTCCCGACGCCAATGCTTTCATCACTCGCTGGGGCTACATCGGCAACGCCCACAGCGGCTACATGGAGACGCTGCTCAACGGCGGCGTTATCCAGTTGATTGCGCTGGTGTTGCTGTTGGGTGAAGCGCTGCTCAAACAATACCGCGCCGTGACGGCGAACCACGCGGCACAGTTTCGCGCCAGCGCCCTGGTGATCATTGGCTTGTTCGTGGTCACCAATTACGTGGCGTATGTGATTCCCAACTACCGCTCCGCCGAGTTCCTGGTGTTCTGCACCCTGGCCCTGTCCTTTCGGCGCCGTTACGCGATTGCCTCCGAGCCATCCCCCGATCTATCCACGGCATCCCTGCGTCAGCGTCCGTCTGACGGGGAATTGCCGCGCCATTCAGCCAAGGCGTAACAAAAGGAGAAACCCGTGTCCGACCAAGCCCAAGCTTTATCCCCTACCGTGTGCGTCGTGATTCCGATGTACAACGGCGCCGACAGCATTGAGCAAACACTGGCGTCCCTGGTCGCGCAAACCCGACTGCCCGATCACGTCATCGTCGTCGACGATGGGTCTACCGATGACGGCCCCCAACGGGTCAAGGACTTCGCGGCGCCGTTTCGCCTGACGTTGTTGCATCAAGCCAATGAAGGCCAGGCCAGCGCCCGTAACCACGGAATGCGCCACTCCCAGGAAACGTTCGTGGCGATGCTCGATGCCGATGACCAATTTCGCCCGCAAAAGCTGGAGCTGCAACTGGCGCTGTATGAAGAACTCACCCGTCAGGGAAAGTCGGTGGGACTGATCGATTGCTATACGCAGGTCAATTACAGCGATGGCAGGCGGCAACTGGACAACTACCTCAAGAGAGGCATGCATTTCTACGATTTCATCCATGCCAACGTGGTCAATGGCGTATCCACCGCCCTGGTCAAACGCGATGTGATCATGCAACTGGGCGGCTTCGATGCCAGCCTGCGCTACTCCGAAGACCGCTACATGTGGACCCGGATCGCCGAACACTGGGAGGTCCACACCGTGCCACAGGTGTTGCTGGAGCGCACGGTCAACGGCGGCAACATGACCGCGCAACCGAAAAAGTACTACCAGAACAAGATCAGGTTCATCGAGGTGTATCTGGAGCGCTATGGCGCTCAGCTCAACAAGCAGCAGCGGATCGATTTCGTGCTGGGCAACCACACCGACTTTCTCAATGCCTTTTCCCGACGTGGCGAGCATGTCGAGGTGCTTGATGTGTACCGGCGCATGCTGGAGTGTTCCTGGCAAACGCTGATCTTCGCCCACGGCAAACCGACCTTGCGCTACCTCTATGCCCGCCTCAGGACATTGCGCGAGGCCGCTGCGTCGACCACTGCTCATTGAACGGGCGAGCGCCATGGCCAATCACCGTCTGGTTACATTGATCTGGATCTTCACCGAGAAATTCGGCCTGATCTTCCTGTCGATGATCACGTTTGTCGCCTATGCGCGGTTGCTGTCGCCTGCGGAGCTGGGTGTGGGCACGGTGATCATCGCCATCGTCGAGTTGATTGGCCTGGTGTATTCATCGGTTCTGGAAGACCCGCTGGTACGACTCGAACGTCTGGAAGAAAAACACATCGCCACTGCCTTCTGGGCCTCGGTACTCATCAGTCTGGTCTCCATCGTGGTCATCTCGTGCGTGGCCATCGTTTACACGTCCGACCCGGTGCTGCAATGGATGACGGCAGTGGCCTCGGTGAAAATCCTGTTCACCATGATGGCGCGGGTCTATGTGGCGCAAATGCGCCGAAGCGGCAACTTCAGAATGCTGGCGTCGCGTACTTTACTGGGCAAGGTGTGTGGCGGCATCGGCGGTATCGCTGTCGCGCTGTGGGGACTTGGCGCCTGGGCAGTCATTGCCCAGGCGCTGATCATGGAGTTGGTGTCCATCATTGTGTTGATGCGCGCAGACCCGCGACGCATGGCGTTCAATATTGACGGCCCGTTCTTGCGCGAACTGTTGAAGGCCGGAACACCGGTGGCCATCAACGCCCTGAGTTCCCAGACGCTACAGCGCGGTGTCAATGTGGTCCTGGGCATGACGGCCGGCGCCAACGCGGTCGGCATGTTCAACATGGCGATGCGCATCATCGAGCTGCCGCGTACAGCGATCTACAACGGCCTGCTGAGCTATGCCCTGCCGGTGTTCGCCCGACGCAGCGCCGACCCGTCACGGTTGCGTGCGATCCTCGGCGATTCGACCGCCATCAGCGGTTTCCTGCTGACGCCCCTGTTCATCGGTATCGCACTCACGGCACACGACCTGATCCTGCTGATTTTCGGCGCCAAATGGTCCGACGCCATTCCCATGTTGCAAGTGCTGGCGTGCACGGCAGCCATCGGCAACACCGCCATGTACGCCACGACCGCGCTGATCGCGGTCAATCGCAGCTACCTGACCATCAAGGCGGAAGTGGCAACCACGCTGCTGGCACTGACGCTGGTTTACTGCTTCGGCAGCCTCTATGGCGGTATCGCCGCCGCCCTGGCCCTGTTGATCCGGATGTCGATCATCACGCCACTGCAAGTCCACGGGTTGAACAACGCAATCGGCTACGGCTGGCGCCTGTTCATCGATACCAACTATCGCAGCGTGGTTGCCTCGCTCGTCATGGCAGCGATCGTCCTGACCGTTTCTTCCCGATTGGATGTTCAAGGCTACCTGCACCTGATCTGCTGCATCGTGGTTGGCGCGCTGAGCTATGCCGTGGCGTATAGCGTCATGCACCCGCGCTGGCCGCAAGAATTCAAATCGGTTTTCACCGCTCGCTGAATTCAATCCCGAAAAGGAAACCCTCACCATGCGCAAGACTACGCTGATCACTGGCGGGGCCGGCTACATTGGCTCCCATACCGCCCTGGCGCTGATTAACGCCGGACACCACGTGCTGGTACTCGACAACCTGTGCAACAGTTGTCGCGAGTGCATCACGCGTCTTGAGCAATTGACCGACACCCATGTCGATTTCATTAACGGCGATATGTGCGACCCGATCTTGCTCGACGGGATTTTCAGCCGTTACGACATCGATTCGGTGGTGCATTTCGCCAGTCTCAAATCCGTGGAGGAAAGCGTTCGCAAGCCGCTGGACTATTACGCCAACAACGTCGCCGGGACATTGAACCTGTGCAAGGTGATGGCGGCCCATGAGGTGTTCAAACTGGTGTTCAGCTCCTCGGCCACGGTGTATGGCGATCCCGCCCAGACCCCGATACTGGAAGACTTCGGCACCGGCAAACCGGTTAATCCCTACGGTCGCACCAAGCTCATGATCGAGGAATTGCTCACCGATCTGTGCCATTCCGACCCACGCTGGAGCATTGCGTTGTTGCGCTACTTCAACCCGATTGGCGCCCATGAAAGCGGGATGATCGGAGAAGACCCCAAGGGCCGTCCCAACAACCTGTTGCCGTGCCTGACGCAGGTGGCGATCGGCCGAATTCCCGAACTCACGGTCTTTGGCAGCGACTATCCCACCGTGGATGGCACCTGCGTGCGCGATTACATACATGTGGTCGACCTTGCCAATGGTCACCTCGCGGCCTTGCAAGTGATGCAGCACCACAGCGGCATCAACTCCTGGAACCTTGGCACCGGCATCGGCTACAGCGTGCTGCAGATCATCCACAGTTTCGAGGACATCACCGGCATCACCATTCCCTACCGCTTCGCCCCGCGCCGCCTCGGTGATATCGCCAAGTGCTGGGCCGACCCCAGCAAGGCAGGCCGTGAATTGGGGTGGAGTGCACAACGCGGCCTGGAACAGATGATCACGGATACCTGGCGCTGGCAGTCGTCTAATCCGCAGGGTTATCAGTCCTCAATCGAAACTCCGGCAAGGGTTGCGGTCAAGTGATGCCGCGAATGAGCAAATGCCTGCTGCTGTGTGTGTTGATGGTGGCGTTTGGTTGTGACGCTGCGCAGGCGCCGTCGCAGCCACCCGCCACAGGTCTGGTGCTGTGGCTGGACGGGGCCGATGCTTCGACGATGACTATCGATGCGCAGCAAGGCATTGCGCGCTGGAAAGACAAATCCGGTCAGTCCAATGACGCCACGGCAGACGATGCCGCCACGCAGCCACAGCGCGTGGCAAACGCCTTGAATGGTCATTCGGTTGTGCGGTTCAGTAACGTTTCGGGATTTCTCGGCAAAACGATCCGCGCGTCCAAAGGTCCTGTGACGGTTTTGATCGTCTCCCGACGATTACCCGATCAAGCGAAAGTCGATCCCTGGCAGCGGCTGCTCAGTTCACGACCCAATACCGCCACCAACGATAACGTGCTGCCGAATTTCGCCATCAGCCTGCAACAGGCCACTGCGTATGAGCCAACCGTTTCCGTCCTGGAGCTTTTTGATGTGCCGATCGGTCCCTATGCCATCGGGCGCAATGTCGTCGGCAATTCCGATAACTTCCGTGGCGACATCGCAGAAGTGCTGGTGTATGACCGACCGTTTGCTTCCCTTGCAGAGCGTCAGCATGCGTTTGGGTACCTGGCGCAGAAGTGGTCGATTGCAATTCCCGTACTGGCCGATACATGGACCCGTGTCGGGCCACTGGGCGCATTACCGACCAGTACCAACGCCAATCTGCCGCTGTCGGACCAGGCCAATGTCGGTCGATGGACGCTCAACGCGAAGCTGTCCGACGACTTCAATGGCACCACCCTCGACCTTGGGCGCTGGCACGTCAACAACGGCATCGGGAACGAATCGCTCGGACGCAAACCGGCGCTGTTCACACCGAACAACGCCAGCGTCGGCAATGGCAACCTGAACATCGTCTTTCGCAAGGAAACCCTGGCGCAGAAATACGTCAAGCTCGGTTTCAAGGACTACACATCCGCCATGGTCCGAACCCTTGAACGCGGCTTCTACGGGTATTACGAAGCACGTGCCAAACCCATGAACTCCGCAGGCTCCAGCGCATTCTGGCTGGCGTGGACGGGCATGGCTGACAATGCGACTGAAATCGACATCTTTGAAATCGGCGGCAAAACCAAAAACGCTGCCTTCGACCGCAGCTACAACATGAACGCCCACCTGTGGGCCACGCCGCAAAGCACCGAACATATCGCCGACGGCAGCGTCTGGATCAGCCCCTGGCGTCTGGCGGACGACTTTCACGTCTACGGCTTCGACTGGCAGCCCGACACCTTGCGCTGGTACGTCGATGGCGTGCTGGTCAGGGAGTCGAAGAACAAGCACTTCTTCTTCCCCATGCAAATCATCTTTGACAGTGAAGCCATGTGGCAATGGTTCGGCGTCGTCGACGATGCCGATCTGCCGTCTACCTTCAGCGTCGACTACGTGAAGATGTGGCAACGCAGTCAATAGGGGCCACACCAAGCCGCCCGAGACAGATTTCAATCGGCAAGGTTGTCAGTTTTCGATTAGCGCCAACGAGTATGGAGCGCATAAACGTGATCAAACGCCGGCTGAACGAATTGGACTTGCTGCGCTTTTTGGCTGCGATTGCCGTAGTGTTTTTTCACTATGCTTTTCGTGGTTATGCCAAGGGCGACATGTCTGCGATGCCCTACCCGCTATTGGCCGAACCTGCCAAATACGGTTATCTGGGCGTCGAACTGTTTTTCATGATCAGCGGCTTCGTCATTCTGATGACCGCTTCGAACAATAATCTGAAAAAGTTCTTCATCTCCCGCGCCATCCGCCTCTACCCGGCTTTCTGGGCGTGCTGCACCCTCACGTTTGTCATCACTCTGTTCATCGGACAACCCAGGTTTACAGCTGACTTTTATCAATACATCGTCAACATGACATTACTCAGCGAGTTTGTGGGCGTCGCGCCCATAGACGGCGTTTACTGGTCTTTATTTGTAGAAATAAAGTTCTACCTGATGATATCGATCCTGTTGGGTTTCAAGAAAATTGAAAAGATCGAGACGTGCCTTGTGTTCTGGCTGCTGATTTCTGCAACGGCAGAAGTACTCGGTTTTGAAAAGCTGCGCTCGATTCTAATCACCGACTACGCGTGTTACTTCATTGCAGGTGCAACGTTCTACATCATATGGACCAAGGGTTTTACAAAAACGCGAGTGCTCTTGCTGGCGGGATCATTGGCGCTGGCCTGCTACACGGCAGTCGTTTGGGCCGAACTGATCGAAACCAAATACGCCACCGAATACAATCCGTTGATCGTCTGTAGCCTGATCGTCCTGTTCTACATGACGTTTTATTTGATCGCGATGAACAAGACAGGCGTCATCGGGCAAATGAACTGGACAACCATTGGTGCGATCACCTACCCACTTTATTTATTGCATCAGATGATCGGGTTCATGATCTTCAACGTTGCTTACCCGGGCATCAATTCACACCTGCTGCTGTGGGGCACAATCGCTTTGATGATAGAAGCGTCTTATCTCATCCACAAAAAAGTCGAAGTGCCCGTTTCCGGTTTTGTTAAAAGGCTACTTTCAGCATCGTTTAACCGTGTCAGAAGCTGAAAGGGATCCAGTATACGAAATCTGTATTCGCCGAAGATCAACTGTGGGAGCGGACCTGCGGGCGATGGCGTCGTGTCAGGCGACACTGATGTTGGATTTGATGGCCTCATCGCTGGCAAGCCAGCTCCCACAGTGGATCTGCTGTTAACACGAAATTTGTGCACGACAATGATCAAACTGTAGGAGCCGGCTTGCTGGCGAAAGCTGAGTGTCAGGCAATGGAGATGTCGCCTGACACGGCCCCATCGCTGGCAAGCCAGCTCCCACATTTGAAAACTGCACCAAAATCACTGTGGGAGCGAGCCTGCTCGCGATGGGGTCGGCACATCCAACATCTTTGTTGATTGACACACCGCTTTCGCTAGCAGGCTAGCTCCCACAGTTGGACTGGGTGCGGTCGTGAGAGTCAGATTGGCTGTGAGGCCGCCATCGCTGGCAAGCCAGCTCCCACAGTAGGTCGGCGGTGATCGGAAATTTTGTGTACGAATACGATCAACCTGTGGGAGCGGGCTTGCTCGCGAAGGCGTCGTGTCAGGCAACATGGGTAGTGAAGGTGCCGACCTCATCGCTGGCAAGCCAGCTCCTCCAAATGGGCATTGCTATAGGGAAGCTACGGACTCGCGCTCTGAAATCATCCTTTGCAGCCGTTCCTGATTGAGCTGTATGCAAGCATTTTCGGCTTCGGCCCGCGCTTGATAGACAATCTTCAGGCGCATCTTTTCTTCGTTGTCGTAGACGTTGAAACCGATCGGAGCGGTTTCGCAGTAGTAGCGCACTCCGCTGCGCACAGTTCCTGTTTCTGTCGGGATTGCAGGGACAACGACGAATCTCAAAATCATATTCAGGCCCTCTCCATTTCCCTTAATGTTTAGCGGCTGTTTGCCATCATGGCAAGGAACGAATATCGATTTCCGATGAGGAGCACGTACGATCGCAGAGGCCGCCTCATCTGAAAATTTCAGGCTTTGAGGCTGTAGTCAGAGACTTTATTGACTTGAGATGGTATCAACGACGCAAAGACGCCCGCTTGTAGAAAAGGACTTACCACGGAATGTGGCCACACGTTTTACCGACCCTTCTGACGTGTACACTCCAGATGCTTGCAGCGAACGCCGTCATCGCACAGCAGGCGCACGAGACATTGACGATCATGGTGGAGGATGCTGCAGCACCCTGGTCCCACAGCGACGGCACAGGTTACGCCAACGATGTGGTGGTCGCCGCCTTCAAGGAGATGGGGGTGGAGGCGCACCTGAGAGTCGTCCCCTACTCACGCTGCAAGTACATGGTGCTGAGCGGCCAGGTTGTCGCCTGTTTCAACATGAGCTGGCAGTCGGATTTCGAGGGCAAGATCAAGTTGGCGGCGCGACCGATCTTCAAAGTCAGCAACGACCTGTTTGAACCTGTCAAAGCCCCCTTGCCGAAACCGCCGGATGGCAAGTGCGTCTTGCCGCCTGGCACCGTCGTTGGCATCACCCGGGATTTCGAATACTCAGCACAGATCATGGCACTGCAGAGCTCAGGGGTCATCTTCGAGAATTCCCTCTCGGATTTGACAAGCCTGCAAAAACTCGCCGCCCAACGCTTTCAGGCCGCGGTGGTCATGAGCAATGACATCGAGGCAAGGAATCAGAAAGCCAGGCAGTCGGGTACGGAGGACACCGTGCGCTTTGCCTTCAATTGCGGCGTGCAAAACTCCTTCATCGGCTTCAGCCTTTCTCATCCAGACGGAGTGCGAGCGCTCAAGCTGTATGACGAGGGCTATCAACGCCTCGAAGCCAACGGCACGATCAAGAAGATTTACGTGCGCTGGTTTCCTTCACCGCCTGATGACTCCGCAAGAAGCAATACCAGGCAATGACCGAATCATCAGGACTCTCAAGCGTCCGGGGATTCAGTCATCGCAACGCCTTTTCGCCCCAATTGCTTTACGCCATACATGGCCTGATCTGCCGCCTTGAGTAGCGTATCGAGACTCTGGCCATGAAACGGACACAGCGAAATTCCGATACTGCACGATACCGAAAGTTCTCCTGCGCTCGTCATGACTGATTGCGAGATGCTGTCGAACACTCTTGCTGCCTTCAACTCAGCACTCTGAGGATCCGTGAGACCGGAAATCAGCATTACAAATTCATCACCGCCGTAGCGTGCAGCGGTATCACAGGCGCGCGAGGTGTGAAGCATACGGTGTGCGACCGCTCGCAGCACCTGGTCGCCGACTTCATGGCCGTGCTTGTCATTGATTTCCTTGAATTGATCCAGGTCGATCAACAACACGGCAAACGCAATCCCTTTCTCCTCCCAATCCGAGAAGGCCTGGGCGAACCGTTCGGCAAAGAGATACCGATTGGGCAGTTGCGTCAGCACATCATGAGTCGCGAGATAGGTCGATCGTTCGTGCTCGACTTCAGCCCTTTCTATTGCCTTGAAATGCCGGATCAGCACAATCGGCATCAGCACCAGTGCGGCGGCGAGGACCAAAAAGATCATCAGGATTTCTTCGGTCAGCACATCCCCCATGCGCAGTTGACGTTCGAATATCAGCGTCATGGGCTGCGACGCGCTGCGAACGTCGACACGGTCAGTCAATTGCGGCAAGAACAGGCGATCCAGAAAACCGGCGTGTTGAACCTGCGTTGAAAACACATCGCTTTCAATTCCGGCAGCTGTCTTCAGTACGGCGGCGATGTGAACCAAGGGATCGACGTTAGCGTCGTTCACGGCATCCAGTAGCGAGCCCGTCCTGATCAAGAGCAACGAGACCATCGTGCTACCAAAAAAATTAGGGGAAGCATTTTCTCGTGTGCCTGCCGGGCGGGTGACAGACTGCATCAGAATGTAGGCGCTATCGCCCTCGTACATTGAGAAAACAGGCGAGGCAATGGGCTTCTGACTGTTGCGGGTTCGAGCAAGCGCGTAGGACAGGTGCCCGACGGTTTCCAGCCTGACGCCATAGATCGAGCTCGATCCTGGGAGCGACGGGTACATGAACAGAACCGGCCATGTCTCGCCAAGATAGGCTTGGGGTTGGACCGGTTGCTGAGTGAGGCTTGGAAAATCCTTGAGCTTGAAGTCGGGGCGCCAGGTGCGCCGCAGCAATTGCTCAAACTCATTTTCCTGCGCGATGGGTACAGCGCGGGCCGCTTCGAGCATGTAGATGTGGGGATAGGCTGACAAGACGGCTGCCGCGTATCGGGCCGTAGCCTCGGTATCACTCTGATCGACAGCTTGCAGAAACGCCGAGAACCCCGACAGCACCGCTTCATTGGTATCGAGCTGATTGCGCACGATGCCGGAAATATTCTGCACGTACTCTGAAAAATACCTTTCCCTTCGCTGCGTCTCCGACTTCAGCAACAGAAAGGCTGAAAAAAGTACCAGCCCCGTCGCAAGAACAATGAAGCCCATCAGCGAGCTGCGCCGTTTAGTCCATATCATCCTGATTTCCCCAATGCGCAGAACGCATATAGTGCCGTGGGCATCTACAGAAATCAGCTGATATTTACGGTCTCTACCGGTTAAGCAGCAGGTTATGTGGCGTTCACAATTTCATTGATCGACGCCAACCACCGTGGGAGCGTGGCTTGCCCGCGAAGACGTCAACCTATCCAACATCAATGCGTCAGAACCAACGCCTTCGCGGGCAAGCCTCGCTCCCACAGGTATTGCGGGTGCATTCTGATAGTGGGTACACCCCCAATCAGTAGGAGCCGGCCAGCGAAAAATTCGCGGCCACCCCGGAGTGCCAGGATTCACGCGTTATCGTTGACGATTTCGCTGGAACGTTACGGGAGACCCATTGCGGGCCTACCGTAACGCTACGCTCAGGAAGTACCTAATCCCCGAGAAGGATCCGCCGATGCATTGGATGCATTGTTTTGCGGCGAGTCCGGTCTTGCTGGAGCATCGGCCTGGTCGGTGGTTTTGGTAACGGTGTCGCGCACCGCTTCGTAGCCCTCCTGGGCCTGCTTCTTCACCTTGTCCACCAGGCCCGCGCTGGTCCGTCCCATTTAACGCTGCTCGGTGGTGGTCGTCGGCAACGCCGCACCAATCATCGCCCCTACGGCAATACCCGCTGCGGCCATCATCAATGGCTGTTCCTTGAGCAACTGGTTGAACTGCTGACCCAACACCTGCGTATTGCGCGTCAACCGATCACTGGCGTCATGTATCGCGTGGCTCATGTTTTGAGTAGCGGCGCCAACGCTATCACCCACATGTGCAGCCTTGCCCTTGAGCGAGAGGAAAAACATCGTTTGCACTGGAAATATCAGCGAGCAGAAGAAGAGCTCCTTGCTTGAACCCCGCTCCAATCAAACAAGCACAAAAATCGCCACAACCCTTGGGGTTGAGGCGATCCTTGAATCACAACATTGAAGCTTTATCAGGACGCGTCGATCCAGATGGTCTTCAATTCGGTGTACTGGTCATGGGCCCAGATGGACTTGTCCCGACCACCGAAGCCGGACTCCTTGTAGCCGCCGAACGGCGTGGACGCATCGCCTTCGCCGAAGCAGTTCACGGTCACGATGCCCGCACGAATACCCCGCGAGAGCTTCAAGGCATTACGCAGGTTGCCGGTGTAGGCCGACGCCGCGAGCCCATAAGCCGTGTCGTTGGCCAGTTCGATTGCTTCGTCCAAGGTTTTGAAGGTGGTCACGCTCAAAACCGGGCCGAAGATTTCTTCCTGGAACAAGCGGCTGTCGCGCCCTACTCCATCGAGAATCGTAGGCTCAACGAAGATGTCCTTGGCCGTGTTGCCGCCAGCGAGTACATCGAGCTTCTGGTCCTTGGCGTGTTCGATGTAGGACCGTACTTTTTCAAAGTGAGCCTTGCTGATCATCGAGCCCAGACGGTTTTCCGGATCGAGCGGATCACCCATCTGCCAGTCGGCCAGGTGAACCTGAACGCGCTTGAGCAGTTCGTCCTTGACGTCGCTGTGAACGATCAGGCGCGAGGACGCGGAGCAGTTTTCGCCCATGTTCCAGAAAGCACCGTTGACCACATGCTGGGCGACCTGATCGATGTCCTCGACGTCGTCCATCACCACCGCCGGGTTCTTGCCGCCACACTCCAGCACGATGCGCTTGAGGTTCGACTCACTGGAATATTTGAGGAACAAACGCCCGGTGTCGGTCGAACCGGTGAAGCTGACCATCGAGACATCCGCGTGCCGGCCCATCGGTTCGCCAGCGTCCTTGCCGCCGCCAGGCACCACGTTGAACACGCCCGCCGGAATACCCGCCTGATAAGCCAGCTCCGCCACGCGCAACGTGCTCAAGGTGGTTTCCTTCGCAGGCTTGACCACGATCGAACAGCCCGCCGCCAGGGACGGGCCGATCTTCCAGGCGAGCATCAGCAGCGGGAAGTTCCACGGCAACACCAGGCCGACGACACCGATGGGCTCGCGCACCACCATGGTGACCGCGCCCGAGCCGGTCGGCGCGGTCGAGTCGTAGACCTTGTCGATCAGCTCGGCATGCCAGCGCAGCGTGTGAATGGTCTCGGGCACATCAACGTTCTGGCATTCACGGATGGGCTTGCCACTGTCCAGGCTTTCGAGCACTGCCAGTTCGTGGGCGTTGTCTTCCAACAGTTGAGCGAAGCGCAGCAGCACGGACTTGCGAGCCGAAGGTGAAAGCGAATGCCAGCGCGCGTCGTCAAACGCTGCCTTGGCCGCGGCGACAGCGACGTCCACATCACTTGAATCGCAGGCGGCAATCTCAGCCAGCACGTCACCGGTGGCCGGGTTGGTCGTGGTGAAGGTCTTGCCCGATTGTGCGTCGCGAAACTTGCCATCGATAAAGGCCTGATTGCGAAACTCCAGCTTGCCGGCCAGGTCGCGATACGCCTCTTTAGTCAATAGATCTGCCATTTCATGCCTCCCCGACGATTGCGGCGACGTTCTGTTTAAGGGTCTGGATAACCTCTTTCAGCGCCTGCTTCTCGGACGCTTCCAGCGGTTGCAATGGTGCACGCACGCCACCGGTGCGCAGGCCGTTCAATTCGCTGCCGTGCTTGATGGACTGGACGAACTTGCCGCCTTCGAGGAAGTCCATCAGTGGCAGCATGGCCGACATGATGCGACGCCCCTTGGCGAAGTCTTTTTCAATCACGCAGGCTTCATAGAGCGCCACGTGTTCGCGGGGGATGAAGTTCGAGCCTGCGCAGACCCAGCTGCGGGCCCCCCAGGCGAAGAACTCCAGGGCCTGATCGTCCCAACCGCAGGAGAGCTGGATCTCGGGATGGGAATGCGCCAGGCGATGCAGACGATTCATTTCGCCCGAGCTTTCCTTGATGGCGACGATGTTCTTGCACTGGGCCACTGCGGCGAAGAACTCGTCACCCATGGAGACGCCCATGCGAGCCGGGTAGTTGTAGAGCATGATCGGCAGGCCCGCGGCCTTGTCCACGGCCAGCACGTGGGCGGCGATTTCTTTCTGGGTCGGCAAGGCGTAAGGCGGCGAACCCACCAGCAGCGCGTCGGCTTCGAGCTCCTTGGCCTTCTCGGCAAAGTACACCGAATCCTCGGTGCGAATACCGCCAGTACCGACTACCAGTGGCAGGCGCCCCCTGAGCACGTCTTTCGCACGCTGGGCAATTTCCAGCCGCTCGGCTGTGGTTTGCGCGTAGTACTCACCGGTAGAACCACCAATGATGATGCCGTGGACTTTGGACTCGACCAGATACTCCAGAACCTCAGCGAAGGCCGGGAAGTCGATTTGGCCATCCGAAGTCAGTGGCGTAATGGCCGGGGTAAAAATGCCGTCGAAGTTCATGATGTTTCCTCCAGTGGTTTCCGTGTTGATTGCCCGCGACTGTCATCAGCCGGGTTCAAAAAGGGT
Organism: Pseudomonas sp.; assembly: GCF_050739655.1. Taxonomy (GTDB): domain Bacteria; phylum Pseudomonadota; class Gammaproteobacteria; order Pseudomonadales; family Pseudomonadaceae; genus Aquipseudomonas. Next base: position 29,430 of record NZ_JBOIBY010000252.1, read on the forward strand.
TGGTTCTAAAATTGATTAATTCAGCGATGCAGCCTGTTGCAGATTCAGCGAACGGGTTTCAGGTGCCAGCAGCCACGACAGCAACAGCCCGACCAGCGTGACGCCAGCGGCGACGTACATCGTCTCGGCAATCCCCAATTTGCTCAGTGAAATCGGCACCAGATAAGTCCCCGCAGCAGCTCCGACCCGCGAGAGCGAGGTGCCGACACCCACGGCGAATGCACGGATCTCCGTCGGGAACAATTCGTTGGGGTACACCAGCGTCAGCACTTGGGCGCCACCAATGAACAGCGCGTAGGCAATGAAGAAGAACAGCACCAGACCGCTCGGCCCGGCGTGACCGATGGCCAGGCCCAGCAGTGCAAGGCCGGAACACAGGAAGCTGTAGATCAGCAGGTTGCGACGACCGACCGCATTGATGATTCGCGTTGAAATCACGCAGCCGATCACGAAGAACAAAGTAATGGCGACTGAGCCCAGCGATGCCCAATCCCCTTGCAGATTCAGGGCGGCCAATACTTTTGGCGCGAAGGCGTAGACGGCGAACAGGGGAACGACCGAGCAGGTCCAGAAAATCACCACGAACAGCATTCGTTTGCCGTAGCCCGAATGAAGCAGGTTGGAGATGCTGATTTTCTTGCCGCAGGACTGCTCCGGCAGGTTCCCCAGGGAAAATCCGGCGCCGTAGACCTTCTTGATGATCGCTTCGGCTTCGGCAGGTCGGCCCTTGTTGAGCAGCCAGCGTGGCGATTCCGGCGTGCCGATACGCACTAGAAACAACAAGGAGCCAATGATCGAAGCGCTGGCCAACACCAGGCGCCAAACATCGGAGCCCCAGATCTTGAACATCGCCGCGCCGACGATGTAGGCCATGGCCGCACCGGCGAACCACATGATGGTCAGCATCGCCAGCCGCGGGCCGCGGTATTTGCGGGGAAGAAACTCGACCAGCAGCGAAGTGGCAACGGGGTATTCGATGCCCACCGCCACACCCAACAACAAGCGCAGGAAGAACAGCGCAATGGCCGAGTCCACCCAGTACTGGGCCAGGGACGCGGCGATAAAAATGGTGGGGCCTGCGAACAACAGGCGCTTACGGCCAAGAATGTCGGTTAGCCAGCCGCCGAGGAAGCCGCCGAAAAAGATGCCGATCAGTGCCGAAGCGGCAATCATGCCCTCCCAGAAATCATCGAGGGCCAGGGACTTGGACATGTGTATCAGCGCGACGCCGATGATACTGAGGACGTAGCCATCCACAAAAGAACCACCTGCCGCGCGAATCGTCAGCAGTCGATGAAAACTGTTAAGTGGGACATCCTCAATTGAAACACCAACGTTCTTCATTTCTTATCCTTATATTCGATACATCGGGAAGCGAGTTGCACTTACAGCGGGTTCGGGACAGCCAGTAGGGATATGGCGGCTCAGCTTTCTCTGCCGGCGCGGAATTGCCCCCATTTGAGGTTCATGTTTACGCCCATCGAAAGAAACGGCTCAGGCGGGTTGCTGTTCGGCCCTGGCGCTTGCAGCAAAAACTCGATCAGTGCGCCGCGATCGCCAGCGAGCCAGTCGGCGAGCAGTTTCCCGGTCACGGTGCCGCGGGTAACGCCCAGTCCGTTGCAACCCAAAGCGCCGTAGACATTGGGTGCCAGTTCGCCGAAAAAGCCGTTGTGGTTGCGCGACATGGCCAGCGCTCCGCCCCAGGTGTATTCGAAGTCAACATTGGGGAGCATCGGGAAACGCTGATCGAATGACGCTTTATGGCGACGCACAAAACGCTCGTTGTATTTGCTGTTGCTGCGCCCGTCCGGGTTGAAACTGAAGCTGTTTCTGATCAGCAGTCGGTTATCCGGGGTGCGTCTGACCGTTGTGCCGAATGGGTCTGCCGGAATGGCGCCCCAGTACGGTTTGCCACCCAGGCGTGCCTGTTCTTCTTCGGTCAGTTGGCGAGTGATGCTGCCGTAGGTGTAGATGGGCAACATGCGGCCTTGAAGAAAGCCGAAGCGCATGCCGAACGAGTTGTTGGCCAAAATCAGTTTGTTCGCCGTGATGCTGCCGTTGGCGTGGGTCAGAACGGTCTTCGCGCCGTACTCCACTTCAAGAATGGGCGTGCGTTCATACAGCGTGACATTGGATGGCAGGCTGTCGGCCAGGCCCTTCACCAACGCCGACGGCTGAATCAGGATCGCGCCGGGGGTGTACAACGCCTTGCGGTAAAAATGCGTACCCAGATGCTCGGGCAATTCGTCAGCCTCGATCATCTGGTAAGGCTGCTCGAGTTTATCCAGCCCTCGCCGGTACGCTTCGAGCACCGCGATGCCGCGATCTTCCACGGCCGCCTGGTATTTACCACAGGCTTTCATCTGGCAATCGATGTCGAACTGATTGACCAGGTCACGCAAAATCGACTGCCCGGCCAGATTGAGCTTCAGGCTGGTGCGGGCGAGCTTGATATCGCCGATGTAGTCGTCGGCACCGATGTCATGGGGCAGATCGATTGCAAAGCCGGCGTTGCGCCCCGATGGGCCCAGGCCAACTTCTTGCGCTTCAATCAGCACCACTTCGTCATTGGGGAAATTCAGCGCCAGTTGACGCGCAGCGGCAAGTCCAGTGAACCCAGCCCCGATAATTACCCAGCGAGCTGAGGTATGCCCCTGGTGCGCAGGCCGGGGTTGGCGCGGGCGGCTCAGATGGAACCAGCCACAACTTTTATCATCGGCGGGTAGCGAGGTCACTTTCATAGTCTTAAACCGCTTATTGTTTAATTGCTTATATTGAAATCAACTGACGACAGTCCACGGGACACCCTGCCTGGCAACTTCGTGCCAACCATTTCTTACCGCTACGCAAACAGCTGTGTCAGAACTTACTAATGCCTGTCAAAAGTTGGCCGCAACCGCATATCGCCCTGCACTGCCACCATCATCGGAATAATAATTATCGCGAAAGGTCATGGGCGGCAGGCCAAACAAATCCTTGAAGCGTTTATAGAAGTGCGGGTAACTGACGAAACCAGTGGCCAATGCAACATCGGTCAAGGAACGATCACTTTGAACAATAAGTTGCCTTGCCCGAGTCAGACGCAACTCCAGGTAGTAACGATTGGGGGCGGCATTCAAATAACGCGCAAAACGTCTTTCCAGTTGCCGACGTGATACACCGACCTGGCTGGCGATTTCCTCGATTTCCATCGGCGCCTCGATATGATTTTCCATAAGGTTCAGCGCGATGTTGAGTGGACGAGGAATCGACTTCGGCAAGACGGTTATCCCGGCCTCGCTGCTTTGCACGGCTTTAGGTTGGTGCACGCGCTTTATTTCATTGGTCAGCCCGGCATCGCCCCGGCAACCGAGCTCCTGCATGATCGCCAGAGTCATGTCCAACGCCGAGGAAGCACTGGAGCAAGTGCCGCGACGCTGTTCGAAGACAAAATCCGAAGCGGCGATTTTCACTTGGGGAAAATACTCGTTCATCAGCCCGCAGCTATCGGTGTGGCAGGCACTGCTTTGCTGATCGAGCAAACCTGCGTCGGCCAGGTAAAACGCGGCATTCCAGACACCGGCGACGATGCCCTTGCCGGCGGCGGATTTCTTTAACACCCGACGAAGCAATGGGTTGGCGGACAGCCTGACCCTCTGCCCTCCCACAACAATTACCGCGTCACAGTTGAATTTCTCCAGTACCAGCCTTTCCGAGGAAAGCGGGACACCGATATCACTTTCAACCAGACCGCCTTGAAGCGAATAAGTGGACACCTTGTAAATGGTATTGCTGCTGATCAAGTTGCCGGTTGCCAGGGCATCCATGGCCGTTGAAAGCGCGGTCAGCGAAAAGTGATCAAGCAGAATGAATACAACCCGCACTACCTTTTCATGACCCATTGAATCTGTAGTTTGCCGAAATCCAATGTTCTGGAACTTCAACGTGCTTTGGAATGTATCCATCATTTTCCACCTGATCACTTTTACTTGTAACAGCACCTGAAACGACACCTGAAACGGCATCTGAAATATTGACAGCTAAGACTTAGTTCCTGGCAGCAGCCCGGGCGTCAGCCAGCCATTTGTCATATTCGGTCTGGTGAGCTTTGATCCACTCGGCGGCATGTCGCTTGATGTCGGCCAGGGATTTTTCACCTTTCTGCATACGCAAGTTCTGCGCACTTTCGTCATCGGTGCTGATCTGGTACTCGGACAGGAACTTGACCGCCACAGGGTTCTTATCTGCGAATTCCTTGTTCATGACGGCGTTGATGGTATCCACGGGAAAGCCGAGGTTCTTGCCTTGATAGAAGGTGTCCTTGCTCTCCTTGCCATCAGGCAGCGAGGTAAAGGGAACCGGCAGCCAGACCACGTCACGCCCTTCCACCAGCACACTGGCGATCCACTGCGGGACCCAGGTGAAATAAAGCACCGGCTTGCCTTGCTGGAATCGAGCGATGGTGTCGGCCATCAGCGCAAAGTACGAACCACGGTTGTCCACTACGGTCGGGCCGAGGCCGTAGGCTTTCATGTGATGCTCGACCATCACTTCACAGCCCCAACCCGGGTTACAACCGGTCATATCCGCCTTGCCATCGCCGTTGCTGTCGAACAGCTTGGCGATTTCCGGTTTCTTCAGGTCCGACAGATCCTTGATCTGATAAGCATCGGCGGTCTTTTTGTCGATCATGTAACCCTGCAGGACGCCTTTCATGACTTGCCCGACTTTGGTCATCACGTCGTCGCCACCGGCTTTATCGTAAAAAGCCTCATGCAGGTGTTCCCACTCATGCACGGTGAAATCCGCATCGCCGTAGGACAGCGCCAGGAACATCGCGGGGTAGTCGGTTTCCTTTGGCTGCTTGACGTCGTAGCCCAGGTCTTTAAGACCAGCCATTGCGATCTCGCCACGGAAACGCTCTTCGGCGATGGTCGGGAAAATAGGCGTGATGGAAACGCCCGCCCCTGGTTTGTTCGCATCAGCGGCATTAACTGCCGAACAAGCAATCGCGCCAAACACTGAAGCAACCAGACTCGCAACTACCGTTTTCTTAAGCTCTGCAAGTTTCATTTTTCACCACGCTTTGGGTTTTAGTTTTAGTGGGCAGGAATAGGTGAGCCGGTAAATTAATTAATCACTGGGCGCGTAACGTTCTTTTTCTTCAATTTCATGACGAGGCCTACAGGCCCGGTCTCATACCAGCGCTGACCGGATGCCAGGTCGCTACTGCGTTGACCCATGGCTTGGGTCAACCGGTCGAGGAACACTGCCAGCAGCACCAGCCCCGCACCGCCGACGCTCGCCAGGCCCATGTCAAGGCGACCGATGCCGCTCAACACCATCAAGCCGAGGCCGCCTACGGAGATCATCGACGCGACCACCACCATCGACAGGGACAGCATCAAGGTCTGGTTCAGGCCGGCCATCATGGTCGGCGCCGCCAGGGGCAACTGGACCTTCATCAGCATTTGAGTGGCGGTGCATCCAAAGGCCCGTGCAGCCTCGACCTTGTCGGCCGGCACCTGGCGGATCCCCAGGTTGGTCAGACGCACCAGCGGTGCGACGGAGAAGATGATGGTGACGATCACACCCGGCACGTTGCCGATACCGAACAGCATCACCACCGGCACCAGGTACACGAAGGCCGGCAGCGTTTGCATCGCATCCAGAACCGGGCGGACGATCATTTCGGTTCGGTCGCTGCGGGCACAAAGGATGCCGAGGGGAATACCGATAACGGCACAGAACAACAGTGAAGTAAGAACAAGTGCCAGTGTGACCATGGCATCGTTCCAGACGCCGATCAGCCCAAGCCCGGTCAAGGTTGCAACGCTGAAGATCGCGATGCGTTTACCGCCGATCTGCCAACTGATCAAGCCGGCAATGATGATGAACACCAACGGAGGCACGGAGAGCAAGCCCCACTGCACACCATCGAGTACCTGGTCCACCGGCCAACGAATGGAGCGGAACACCTCTCGGAAGTTATGCACCAGATATTTAAGGGCTGTTTCAACCCACGACCCCAATGGGATATTGATACTTTGGAAGGGGTCTAAAAAGTTAAAGTCCGACATGATGCTTCCTCGCCTCAGAACTACTGAACATTCTGATCAATGGAATTAATGGTTATTCAGGCAGCTCAGAAGATGGCCTTGGGAAATCGAGCCTTTGTACAGGCCAATTTCGTCCACGACCGGAATAGGAGTTGCCGAAGCAGCGACGATATGAAGTATTTCTCTTAAAGAAGCTTCCGCTTTAACCGGAGTTTGACGGCCAGGCTCATAGGTGATGCCCGAGTCTTGCTGGGCAATATCGCCGGCCTTGAGAATGCGGCTGGTATCGAAGCCATTGAAAAAGTCGCGGACATAGTTGTTGACCGGGTTACACAGCAACTCGCGCGGCGTGCCGATTTGCACGACCCGCCCGCCTTCCATGATCGCGATGCGGTGCCCGATGCGCACGGCCTCTTCGATGTCGTGGGAAATAAAGATGATAGTGCGGTTCTGCTCGGCCTGCAGTTTGATCAACTCGCCCTGCATTTCGCTGCGAATCATCGGGTCCAGGGCAGAGAAGGCTTCGTCCATCAGCAGGATTGCCGGGTCGTTTGCCAGTGCGCGCGCCAGGCCAACACGTTGCTGCATGCCACCGGACAGTTGATGGGGGTAACTGTATTCCTGGCCCGACAGCCCCACTTGTTGCAGGGCGCCCATGGCCCGGCAATAGCGTTCTTTTTCACTGACGCCGCTAATTTCCAGACCAAAGCTGACGTTGTCGATGACGCTCATATGAGGCATCAGCGCGAAGGATTGAAAGACCATGCCCATGTCTTTGCGACGAACTTGCAGCAGGTCTTTGTCCCCCAGCCCGGTGATTTCCTTGCCATTAAGAAAGATGGATCCGGAAGTGGGTTCGATCAAACGGTTGAACAGTCTGACCATGGTTGATTTACCAGAGCCCGACAAACCCATGATGACGAAAATTTCGCCACGGCGAACCGCGAAGTTCGCGTCGAACACACCAATGGCCTGGCCGGTTTTCTGGAAAACTTCGGCTTTTGAGGCGCCTTCGGCCAGCATCTTCATGGCCAGTTTCGGTTGGGTTCCAAATACTTTAAAGACATTCTTGACGGAAATAATCTCGTCGGCGCTATTCATATTCATACCTTGCCTCCTTCGTGTTTAGCAGTATTCGCTTTAAGCGAGATGCAAACGAGCGAAATTGTTCTTAAACGGCAGCGGTAGTAATTGCGTAGTTTCACGACGGTCTTCCTTTTATTATTTTTGAAACCCAGGAAAGAGGGGATGTTTCAAATTTATTAGCATCCCCTTTCTAAATCCAACTACATTTACAGGGACATTTTGATAACGTCGGGTTATAGGTCCAAAGCATCCATTTGCAGCACCGCCGCTACCGCTCAAGAGCGACTGTCCTTGGCCCTGCAACGACGCCAACGTAGCCGCAGCATCTCGGTTCCGTTACCCTCCCCGCGCTTCGCTGGGGAGCTGTACCGTTAGGAGAACGTAGTAATGTCCAAGCATGTCGATCCGGACACGATCCTGCTGAAGATGCCGTCCTTGAGAGCTGTAAAGGCGTTCGTGGCCGCGGCCAAGTACGAAAGTTTCACCCGCGCGGCCGAGGCCTTGTGCGTTTCCCAGGCCGCGATCAGTCGGCAGATCCGTGAGCTCGAGAGCTACCTGGGCGCCCAGTTGTTTACGCGGGTTGGTCGCGCCGTTGAACTCACTCCCGCCGGCGCGCTGTTTTTCGATGCCGCGCAATTGTCCTTCGTGAACATTGCGCAAGCGGCTGAACGGATTCGCAGCAGCCAGACGCAAAAGAAGGTGCTTACCGTCTGCTGCTCCCCTGCTTTTTCCGCACTCTGGCTCTCGAGCCACTTGCCTGAATTCGTCGCACAAAGTCAGGACATCGAATTTAACCTGATCACCACCCAGAATTTTCTGACCATGGAGCCCGGCGTTCAGCCCGACATCTTCATCACCAAAATCTCGCGCATCCGCGACGGCTATAGAAGTTATCCGCTGTGCCAGGACGTCATCTATCCGGTCTGTTCGCCGGAGTACCTCAAGCAGCATCCGGAGATTTCGACCATCGAGGGCGTGCGCGATTCGGCGCTGTTGAACCTGAGCCCTTATGGCCGTTCCCAGGTCGCCGAGCATGTCGATTGGGGCGTGTGGCTGGCGTTCCAGTCCATCGACATCGACGACCGTCCCGCCAGCAGTCCAGCGATTTTCAATGCCAATGACTACAACCTGCTGATCAGTATGGTTTTGACTCACCAAGGGGTTGCGCTGGGCTGGAATCACCTGGTGACACGGCTGGTGGAGCAAGGTTTGCTCGTGCGTCCGATTGAGCAGGAAGTGCAGTTGCGTAATAGCTGGCATTACCTGAGCTGTCGGGAGAATGCCGACAATGAAGATGAACTGCGTCGGTTTCGGGAGTGGATTCTGTCCAAGTTCCCCCGCCGCTAGTGTCGATAGCTGTACCTGTGGGAGCTAGCCTGCTAGCGATAGGGCCTTCACATTCAAATAAGATGTCGAATATGCCGCCGTCATCGCTAGCAGGCTAGCTCCCACAGGTTTTGAGTTGATTGTAGGTCTGCTGCATTTCCATCAAATTTAGTTATCAATTGCCCTACCAAAAAGTCGCTAGAGCCATCCCTTCCTGTAGCTCATTGTTGAGCGGGCCAAATCACAGGAAGGAATGATTGAATGTCACTGTTCCAATTCTGCCGCGACTTTGATTTCTTCGACGCCCCGCTCAAGACCCAGCAAATCCTGAAAAACAGCCTGCTCGATATCGTCGGGGTCATGGCCGGTGCGGTGTCCAACGACACCAGCCAACTGATGCGGCGCTTCGCCAAGCTGCACTACCCGGACGGGACCTACACCAGTCGACTGGTTTTCGATGGCCAGCGGGTCAACGTATTGGGCGCGGCCTGGGCCGGTGGATTTTCCGCCGACAGCCTGGACGCCCACGAAGGCCATTTCCTGTCCAAGGGCCATGCAGGCGCCACGGTGGTTCCCGCGCTATTGACCCTCGCCGATGCCCTTCACGCCCAGGGCAAAGACATCAGCGGCCATGAATTCCTCACCGCACTGTGCATCGGCTACGAGACCGGCCTGCGCGCCGGCGTAGCGCTGATGGCCACTTCTGCGACCTATCACGCCTCCGGTGGTTTTTCCGCCATGGGCGTGGTGTGCGCCGGAGCCCGCTTACTCGGCTTCGATGAACAGACGTTCCGCCATGCCCTGGGCATCGCCGAATACTTCAGCGCCCGTTGCCCGATGATGCGCGTGGTCCAGGCTCCGACAATGCTGCGCGACGCCCATGGTTCGGGCGCCTTTGTAGGCCTCAATGCGCTGTTGATGGCGAAGGAAGGCATGACCGGCGCACCGGCGGAAACCGTGGAGGATCCCACCGTCGCTGCGCACTGGACCGACATCGGCAAGCGCTGGGAGATCGACAGCCAGTACTTCAAACCCTGGCCCGTCTGCCGCTGGGCGCAACCGGCGCTGACCGCCATGCTGGCGCTACAGCAAGAGCACCCTGAACTCAACGCGCAGGCGATCGAAACCATCCGCGTGGAAACCTTCTACGAGTCGATGTGCCTGCAAGGCCATACCCCATCGAATGCCGATGAAGCCCAATACGCACTCGCCTTTCCACTCGCGGCGCTGATCGTCAGGGGCAAGGTAGGTCCAGACGAAGTCACAGGTGCAGCCATTAACGCCCAAGACATCCTGTCGATGAGTGTGCGGATCGAAGTCGTCGAAGCCGCCGATATCTCGGCGCGATTCCCCGACGAAATCCTCTCGCGCCTGACCATTACCCTGAAAAACGGCACCGTGATCACAAGCCCGATCACCGCTGCCAAGGGCGACCCGCATACAGCGCTGACCGTCGAGGAACTGGATCAAAAATATGAGCTGTTCGCTGTCGGCCTCGGTCAGAACAGAAGTCAGGCGGTGAAAAAGGCGATTACTCAGCTTGATCAATCAGCGTCCGCCATTACCGCCCTGGCGCCGATATTTGATTCCGTGGGTTAGTTCTCGAACCAAATCGATAACCTCAAATCATGGATTGCACCCCTGAAATGTCGTTTGTGAGGCCCGGCGCAGCCGATATAGGCTGCGCTCATTGTCACCCGTATTTGATTCAGTCGCGCATCAACTTGGTTAGTTAAAAACAATATAAGTCACGTTCAAAGGTGACCGCTCAAGGTATATATCCTGGGAGGATAAGATGGATAACAAACAAACCGTGTATAACCTGATTGCCCAACGTAAACCCTGGCATTCTCTCCCAGGGGCGCTGTACAGCAGTGAAGGCGCCTTTCGCCAGGATCTGGAACAGATCTGGCACCGCGACTGGATTTTCGCCGGTCACACCTTTGAACTCGAAAAACCCGGCCAATACTTCACCCTTCAAGTGGGTGATTACCCGGTCGCCGTCGTTCGCGGCAAGGATGGCCAGGTACGCGCTTTCCATAACGCCTGCCGTCACCGTGGCGCGAAAGTGTGCGAAGCCGATCACGGCAAAATGGCCAAGATGGTTTGCCCTTATCACAAATGGACTTACGAACTGGATGGCAACTTGCTGTTTGCCGGCAACATGGGCCAGGATTTCGACAAGAGCCAATACAACCTGAAAACCGTGCACTGCGAGATCGTCCACACCTACATTTACGTGTGCGTGGCGACCAAGGCACCGGATTTCGAACCCTTCCGCACAGCTGTTGCGCCGTTCATTGCCCCGCACAATCTCGACGACTGCAAAGTGGCCTTCGAGTCGAGCATCATCGAGCGTGGCAACTGGAAGCTGGTCTTCGAGAATAACCGCGAGTGCTACCACTGCGACGGTTCGCACCCTGAACTGCTGCAATCGTTCGTGGACAACCTTTCCGTCGGCGGCACCAGTGGTGACGACGATCCCGAACTTTCCGCCTACTGGAACAAGTGCGAAAAAGCCGGCTTGCCAAGCCGCCTGGTGATGGACATTAACGGCCAATTCCGCATGACTCGCATTCCGCTGTCCAAAGGCGCGGTCAGCTACACCATGGACGGTAAACCTGCGGTCACCAGCCGTCTGGACAAATCCGGTGAATCCGATATCGGCGCCCTGCTGTACTTCAACTACCCGTCGACCTGGAACCACTTCCTGGGCGATCACGCCCTGAGCTTCCGCGTCCTGCCAATCAGCGCAACGGAAACCATGGTCACCACCAAATGGCTGGTGAACAAAGATGCGGTAGAAGGCGTTGATTACGATATCGATCGGCTGACCAAGGTCTGGATCGCCACCAACGATCAGGACCGTACGCTGGTGGAGGGCACTCAACGTGGTGTGACTTCGCCGTCCTACGAGCCAGGACCTTACTCCGAAACGGCCGAGACCGGCGTATGCCAGTTCGATGACTGGTACTGCGCGACCATGCTGGATCGTCTCCAGGGACCGATTCCGTTGAAGTCGGTCGGCTGATACCTGTTCCAGACCTTGGCTTTTCAGTGTTTCACGCACCTGGAAGGCCAAGGTTTTCACATCACGCCTTTCCTGGCGGCCCCCCCACAGGCTTTATTCAAAGCCTGCCGTTGAACGTTCAGCTATCGTTGCCTCAAATCCTCGACATCCCTCAGGTACCTCGTTACCTGAGTAAGGAACCACGCATGCTGTACTTCCATGAAATGCTGGGCACTGCCATCTTTTCAATTACCGGTGTATTGGCGATAAAAAAGCCTGACGTCGATTTGTTTGGCGCAGTCGTACTCGGCATCATCACGGCGATTGGCGGGGGCACCATCAGAGACCTGCTACTTGAACTTCCAATATTCTGGATTGCCGACTTCAACTACATTTGGGCCGCCTTGTTCGCAGCACTGCTGGCGTTCTTTCTGACACAGAGACTGCAACAACGTTATCAGCTGTTGCTTTATCTGGATGGTCTGGCGGCCGCGCTGTTCGGCCTGGCAGCTACCGAGAAGGTGCTGGCGTTGCACCTCGCGGCGCCTTTGGCCGTGATGATGGGGGTGCTGACCAGCATTGGCGGCGGCATCGCCCGTGATGTGCTGGCTGGTCGAGTTTCGTTACTGATGTCGCGCGAGATCTACGCCACGCCGATCTTGCTGGGTTGCACCCTCTATGTGCTGTTGCGCGATCTGTTCCCGTCAGTCTGGATCGCCGGCAGCATTGCCTCGATGTTCACCTTTGGGCTCAGATCCCTCGCGATTTACAAGCATCTTCAGATGCCGGCGATTTTTTCTACCAGGCAAGGGTGATGGGCAATTGGGCGGCCGTTATCCGCAAAAATCAGCACAAAAAAAACGCCCCGAACAAGTCGGGGCGTTTTTTGCTGTGTCACTAGCGTGTATTCAAACCAACTTACTTGGCCAGCCAGGATTCCACAGTCGCTGAACCGTGCTCAGCTTTCCACTCTTTCAACGTCTTGTGGTTACCGCCTTTGGTTTCGACAACTTCGCCGGTGTGCGGGTTTTTGTAGACCTTGACCTGGCGAGGCTTGCGAGTTCCCACTTTGGATTCAGCGGCTGGAGCACGACGACCCGCGTGTGGATCCAGCAGGTTGATCACCTTCGGCAGGCTGTAACCGTACTCTGCCAGCAAAGCGCGCAACTTGGTTTCGAATTCAATTTCCTGCTTGAGACCAGCATCACCCTTGAGTGCTTCGAGTGCTTGAAGCTGCTCGGCCAAGTGTTTTTCGAGCTGGCGGAATTCTGCGAGTTTGGACATGACCGATCCCTTTTTGATAGTTGGCTAAGAGTATATTGCAAATTGTTGAAAGCGATAGTCACTGAACGCAATTAAAAAGACTTAAACGAATAAGCAACAGATGATGGGTCGTAACTGGATTAACGCAATGAAGTGGGGCTGTTTCGGTACTCCCGTGCGATTTCATCCAGAAATTACATCTATAAATTGCGCATCACCAACTGAACCCCGGTGACAAGAAGTCCAAACCAGGCAATGCGATAAAACCATTTCTGATTCACGCGACTTTGCAGCCAGATCCCCAACCAGACACCGGGTATGACTATGGGAGCCAGTGCAAGGCTGGCACCCAGATTGGTCGTGGAGAACTGACCCAGCAGCGCATAGGGCACTAACTTGATTGCATTGGTTAACAGGAAAAATACGTTGGTCGTCGCCACGTACCGCACTTTGTCCATTTGTTGAGGAAGCAAATACATCATCAGCGGCGGCCCGCCTGCGTGGGCGACAAAGCTGGTAAAGCCCGCCAATCCGGAATAAAAGGTTCCCTTGCCAACATGGGGTTGCGCGGGCGCCAGGGTGTGCCGGGCAGCCCACACGTTCAGGCAGAAAAATATGATCGCAATGGCACCCATCATGAGTGCGATCAGGCGTTCACTTAAAGCGCCGAACGAAAGTGCACCAATCAACACACCTATCAGGGCGCCTGGAAGCATGATCTTGAGATTGCCCTTGTCCCACTTACCACGGAAACGGCGCAGGCCAGTGATATCGGCAATACAAAGGATCGGCAGCATGATCGCCGCGGCCTGAGTGGGCGGCATATTCAGTGCAAGTAGCGGCACGGCAATACCACCCAGCGCGCCACCGAAACCACCCTTCGATATCCCGGTCAGCAAGACCGCCGGTATCCCCAACAAGAACAACTCAACCAGCGACATGCCCTACTCCATCTTGATCGTTAAGGCCGAAGTCAAACTCAAGCGCCGAATTGTGGCGCCTATGGCCTCGCAAAGGAAGGACAGGCAACTTGCTGGGACTTGCGCGCCCTCTTCTGACAGAACATTCGACATGATCCGTGAAAGTGGGCGTTAGTTTGATTGCTGATCGACGGGGTCGTATTGAAGCTGCGGCGAATTGTAGGAGCAGCCGGTCGACGCTCCTACATTACGTGCGTAGGCTTAAGCGAGTTTGATCGCACCACCCTGAATCTCGTCCCGCGCGATGCGCAAGTCGGTGGCGTCCTGGTTGAGCCGATGAATCAGGTTGAGCAGTCGTTGACGTAACACCTCGTCCTTTAGTTGCTCGGTTGCCCGCATCACATCCAGCGCCGCGGCCTCATTGTTGCTGGCGACGGAGTCAAGTAACTTGCGCACGCTTCTTGATGGACGATTCATTGTTGGCCCTTCCAATTTGGTTGGCGCTGATCATACGGCGGCTATGTTTCGCCAATGTTTCAAGCAAGGGCGGCTGCACACGAGCCTACGAATCAACAACCATAAGCTTCTACGCCAACTGCATCAGTGCTTCCATTTTCCAGCGCCTTAACCTGTGCGGCGATAGCGCCCGGCGTCACCAGGAATCAACGTCTGGGTAGCATCCGGCGCAACGTGTTATCCCTCACATAGTAGTGATGGAACAGGCCTGCCGCCGCATGCATGCCGATCAGCCAGTAACCGGCACTGCCGAGCAGTCTGTGCCAGTGCTTGAATTGTTTGACCATGTCCGTATCGACAGCCATCGGCAACGGTAGGGAGAAATCGAAATACGGCATTGGCTTGCCAGCAGCCGATAGCATCAGCCAGCCCAAGGCCGGGGTGGCGATCATCAATACATACAACGCCAGATGCATCAGGTGCGAGAGACCGGTCTGCCAGGCGGGCGGTGTCGGCGTGATGGGCGGCCGAGGGGTGAGCCGGGCTAATAGCCGGACCCAGACCAGGACAAAAATGCTCACCCCGAATACCCCATGCAGGCCCAGAAACAGGCTTCTCAAATGACCGCCGCGGGGCAGCAGGCCTTTGAGTTCGATGCAGCCATACACGCCTACAAACAGCGCCAGCATCAACCAATGCAGGGTAATCGACAGTCTTGCGTAACGATGGGGTGTGGATTTTCCAGCCATGGTGGACCTCTTGAGGGGCAGTGCGGACTGCGACTTTTCAGTCCGCTGGCGTGTACCCTGACTGCCCAGCCTTAACGCAGCCTGAAGACAACCTGCGTACGGGCAATGACCAACGCTGGTTTGGGGTTGAGCATCGCCAAGCCCATTGCAGCGCACCTGGGCGGGTGGGTCAGACGGGAAAATCGATTACCTACAGGACTGCGCTCCACTCTGGAGATTGGTCGCTCATAAAACGGCAAAATTGAATTCATGATCTATATGACTTCTGGTGAGACCACCCAGACGCTACACGGCAACTTGTACAACAGATGTTCCACCGTACTGCCTACCAACCGCTCCAGGCCGCGATGTCCGACGCGCCCCATGACAATCACATCGATGTCATAGGCTTGCGCATAGCTGGAAAGCACCTTGGCCGGATTGCCCATGATCATGTGCTGGCGCTCCGGCGTAATACCGTTGCGTACACAAAGTTCGCGAAATGCATCAGCTTGCGCGTCGTAAAGGGTCTTGGCTTTTACCGTGGAGAAAAACGCCGAGCCATTGCTGAAACCGAATTCATCCGCGCTGATGCTCGAAAGATCATGGGCGTAGATCACGTCCAGTTGTGCATCACAGATGCTCGCCAGTTTGCTGGCCTCGCGCAAAATCCGGTCGTTGAAGCCTTCGTATTGGTTATCGCAATGGAAAGGATCGACTGCGGCGACAATCTTGCGCGGCAAGACATTGTGCAGATGACTGACAAAATGCAGGGGCACCGGGCATTCGCGCAGCAGGTGGATATCCAGTGGCGTAAACATCAGGCGTGACAGCAGCGATTCATGCTCCAGGGCCTTGATCAATACGGCCATCGGCTGTTCTTTGAGATGAATGAGGATTTCCTGCAAGGGCCTCTCAACCCAGACGACTTCAGTGGTCACGTGCACACCGATCTTGCGCAAGGGGCGAGCCTGGTCTTCGAGCCACTGACGATGGCGCTCGACATAGCCCACACGCATCTGCTCCCGCGCCTGTTCGTTGACCATTCCAGCAGTCGCCAGCCCTTCAAGATAATCGAACGCCACAATGTGCAGGGCAGCGCCTGCAGCCTTGGCCAACGCGGCGGCCCGGTCGAAGGCGGGGCTATTTTCCATCAACGACGATACGACCAGCATGAAACGTGATTGATCAGACATGACAAATCTCCGGTAGGTAGTCGTGCATTCGCCAGCACCTGATGCTGTGGCGATAGTGGGTCGTGAAATCTTGCACTTAGCCTGCCGCTGTTCAGGGCATCGGGTTTGATCTTTGTCAAAGAGAGGGGAAAAGATGGTGTTGCCCCACGCGGTTGTCTCGCTTCGTCCAGTGACGAATTTATTGACCATTATCAATCTTCCGTCCGGCTCCCCGGCGCAGTCTGTGGGCTCGTGCAAAACTTTGGATTACGTTGTGCGCGCTGATACTCGAAGCAGTACGGAGGTCCCTATGATCATTGATATCACGCAGAAACCGGTAAGCCATTGCTGGGTCGTGTGCATGGATGCCCTGGAAGTGAACTTCAACAGTCTGGGAGAGGCACAGGCTTTTGTTGGCCAACTCAAGGCACGTATCGATGCGCCACATGTCTGGCCAGGTCGCGTTGCCCCGGCAAACGACACAAGACCAACACCTGACAATCAAGCGGCCTACCCTAATGGCAAATGGGGTTACGCCGACCGTTTGGAGAAGTGATGTAGGCCAGGCGCCGGGGGGCTCAAGCAGATGACAACCTGATGAATGAAGCCATTGATTTGACAGGTGCAGCCGCTGCCTTGGGGGTTGGCATGCTCATCGGTCTTGAGCGCGAACGGCACAAAGGACAGGACGAGGCACGCGCTTGTGCCGGTTTGCGCACGTTCGCGATATCTTCATTGTTGGGGTATGTATCCATGCAGGTCGGTGGCAGCCTGCTCGTGGGTATCGTAGCCATGGTCGTGGGGATACTGGTCACCGTGGCGTACTGGCGAAGCTTGAGTGAAGACCCTGGCGTGACCAGTGAAGTGGCGTTATTCATGGTGTTGGTACTGGGGGCGTTGTGTGGCTCGAACCCCGAACTGGCGATTGCCGTCGCCGTAGTGATGGCGGGCTTGCTGACCTATCGGGAAAAGCTTCACTACTTTGCCCGCAGCCAACTGACCGATGCGGAATTGGGTGACGGCCTGATCCTGCTGACGGCTGCGCTGGTGGTGCTGCCTTTGGCGCCGGATCGCTTTATCGGCCCCTACGCGGCGATCAACCTGCGCACCATTTGCAGTCTGACCGTATTGTTGATGGCAGTGGGCGCGGTTGGGCATATTGCCGTTCGATGCCATTGTTGGCCCGCTGCTCATCGGGATCAGCAGTAATTCGGTCACCAAAGGAGTGGTGGCCTGGGTCAGCGGCGGGCGACGGTTTGCCGCCTTCGTGATTCCGGGGCAGGCGTTGCTGACTCTGGCGATGTGGGCAGGCATGTGGGTGTCATGAGGGACATCACTGATAAAAATCAAATGGTCGCAACGGGGAACAATCAATCTGTGATTGACCAACCGGTCTGAAACGCCCATGTGCCGAGGTGCCCCATGTTGCAGACTCAACGGTTACTCCTGATCGCTCCTTCAGCCATGACCCGGACACCCGCATTCGATCGGGCCGCTGCAATAGCCCTTGCGATGCAATTGCCCTTGCATATCGTAGCGTTCGACTATTCACAGGCTCTGGCGGTGGCGGGGCTTTTCGACCCGCAACAGTTCAGTCTGGCTCGGGACGGTTATCTGCAAACCCATCGCCAATGGCTCGCAGAGCAGGCCGGATTGATGAGCAAGCACGGCGTCGAGGTCACCAGCGAGGTGGTGTGGGTACAACATCCGTATGAGGAGATCCTGCACTTCATCAACGAAATGCCGCTGACACTGATCATCAAGGACGCCCATGAGGAGTCGACCTTCAAGCGCGTGTTTTTTGCGCCGCTGGATTGGCAACTGCTGCGCGACTGCCCTGTGCCGGTGCATCTGGTGACCACCCCGCTGCATCCCCGGCCACGCAGCCTGCTTGCCATCATTGATGTGTTGCGCGATGAGGACCAGGACCGCGTATTCAATGATCAGATTATCGATGCCGCAGCGAAACTGGCTGCGCTCTGTGATGCAAGCCTTGAGTTGCTGCATGTGTATGACTGGACGGCGGTCTATGCGCAGGACATGGGCTTTGCCGCGTTGCCGCTGGCAAGCGGGGTCTATGAAATGTTGGGAGCGGCTCAGCAGGAAGCTTTCGCAGCCATTGCTGAGCGCCACGGCGTACCTGTGGAATGTCGTCACTTCATTGAAGGTGCCCCAGTGCCGAGTATTTGCGAATTCGTCTCGCAATACGGCACCGATGTCATCGTCATGGGCACGGTGCAGCACAAGGGCTTGAGTAAACTATTGGGAACCACGGCCGAGCAACTCCTGCATCGGGCGCCGTGCAGTGTGCTGGCGATCAAGCCAGGACAATCGCTTCAATGCTGAAAGCTGGCTCACCCCGCGATGTATCTATGGCTGAACATCGCGGGGCGATTTCCTACAGGTATAGGCGATGGATGACCTGGCGACTGTCGTCAGGGTCATTGTGCGTCTCAAAGCCCAGTGCCTTGGCCAGGTCACGCATCGGTGCATTGCTGGAGGCGTCCACCGAATACATCTGGTGAAAGCCATTTTTACGTGCAGCCTTGATCAAATGCCCCATCAGTAATGTGCCCAATCCCAATTGAGTCCATTCATCGGCGACGGTGACAGCGCACTCGCAGCTATATTCGCCGGTCGCCGAATAGCGGCTAACACCGATTTCGACCAGTTGGCCGTTGTCATGGGCCAGAGCGACATAGGCCAGGCGCAAGCTATCGTCGGTATCCATCAATTGATTGAGCATCGCAGCACTTGGTTCGCTGATCTGCGCGAGAAAGCGCATGTGTCGAGACTCTGGAGACAGCTTTTTGATGAAGGCGTATTCACGGTCGCGATCCTTTTCTGTCAGCGGTCGGATCAGCACGTGGCGGCCGTCCCGCAGCGATTCGATCCAATATTGACCCTCGACCTTGGCATAGGGGGCCGCAGCCCGATCATTGTGATCTTTGACGGTGAGCATGGGGTGTTCCTCCAGCGCGGTTGGAAGGTAGGCGCGCAGTAAAAAAACTGCGTCTGACTCCTTTTCTACGCCGTTACCTGGACTTGAATCTGATCTGGATCAGGCGTCTGTGCCGGTGGCGATGATTGAGGTGCGCTTGATGTAAATCAAACGGCGCGCAGTATTGGAGCGCAGTCTTGAGACATGCCTGTACGTGATACCTCGGTCAGAACGGAGGTGCGTGATGAGTCAATATCAACGTTTTCTGCTGGTCGCCGACCAAACCCTGCAACAGTCCCCTGCCCTGATGCGCGCTGTTGCCCTGGCCAAGGCAGCCGGGGCCGTGCTGGACGTCCGAGCGTTTATCGAGCCGACGCCGGTGGTTCATTTGTGGCAGGAAAAAGTCGACGACACAGAGCATCAGCGCTATTTGCGCCGCTATCGCCGCTGGGAGGCCGAAGAGCTTGACCGGCTCAGAGACCTGGGGCTGGAGGTGACGGTCAAAGCCGTGTTTACCACTCATCCTCTGCTGGAAATTCTGAAGACGATTGAAGACCTGCAACCCGATCTGCTGATCAAGGATGTCACCCTTGAACCCGTACTCAAACGGGTATTCATTACCCCGCTTGATTGTCACTTGCTACGTGAGTGCACGATCCCCGTGCATTTGGTCAACCATGTCCGTTACAGCTTGCCGCATCGGATTGTGGCGGCAGTGGACCCGTTCGATCCGTCGACACAAATCAGCGGGTTGAACGACACCATCATTCAGACCGCTAACGCCCTGGCCCTGCAATGCGATGCGCCGCTGCACCTGTTGTACGCCTATGACTTATCGCCCGCGTTCAACAGTGACGCGCCACTGGCTGGAGGCGGTTGGGGGGTGGACGTCAGCGAGGAACTGCGCCAGTCCTTGCATCAGGCGTTCATTACATTGGCGCAGCGCTACGGCGTGCCATCGGAGCGACGGCATTTCGTCATGGGGCTGCCGGTGCCGGTCATCAGTGAGTTCGTCGAGCAATATCTGGCCGATGTCGTTGTGATGGGCACCTTACACCGAGTGGGCCTCGACCGGCTGATCGGCAGCAATACAGAGCGCGCACTGTATACGGTGCCGGGCAGCATTCTGGCGGTCGGGCAGCGTGTTCGGGAGTGAACACGACCTTGGCGGTGGTGGACGCACTGAGTGTCAACTGAGGTGGCGATGGCAGCCCGCGATCAGTTGCTTGAGCCCGTCCATGTTCAGGATGGTGACGTCGCGGCCGCTGATTTCCACCAGTCGCTGGTCACGCAGGTGAGCGATGCCTCGACAGATGGTTTCCAGTCGCAGGCCCAGATAAGAGCCGATTTCCTCCCGGCGCATTTTCAACACGAAGCTGGTGGACGAATAACCGCGTGTATTCAATCGCTGAGACAAATTCAGCAGAAACGCCGCAAGGCGTTCATCCGAGTTCATATTGCCCAGCATCATCAACATATCGTGATCGCGAACAATTTCCCGGCTGAGAATCTTGTTCAGATTGTGCTGCAACGAAGGCAGTTCCCGGGCGAGTTTTTCCAGTTGCGTGAAATGGATGGGGCAGACCTCGCTGTCTTCCAGGGCAATCGCATTACACGCATGTTGATCGGTGCTGATGGCGTCCAGACCGAGCATTTCCCCGGGGATCTGGAACCCCGTGACTTGCTCGCGACCATCGACTGAAAGCACGCTGGTTTTGAAGGAGCCGATGCGTACGGCATACAGCGAACGCAACGGATCGCCTGCACGATAGAGCGCTGCGCCTTTACGGACCTTCAATCGTTGCACGATCAGCGTGTCCAGCCGCTCGATTTCCAGATCTGTCAGGCCAATCGGCAAGCACAACTCCAGAACGCTGCAATTGGAACATGCCGCTTTGAGGTAGTGAGCTTGATTGGCACGGGATTCCGACATTTCCAATCTGTCCTTACGAATGTGCCTTTGGCAAACGTGCATTCAGTATAGGGCGTGCTCACGGCGACAGACCTGCCAACAAGGCCGTTCTCAGTGATGCCGATGAATGGTAAGCACGTCCTGATCCAGCCAGGCAGATTGAATTTGGCGCCGTTCCTCGCATTCAGTGGATAAGCTCTTTGTTCCTCATGGGATCGCGTAGACCTTGAACAACTTTCTGGCTGTGACGCTGATACCTCCCAGGTATTTGTTGTAAGCCAGCTCTATTTCCCCTGAACGGTACATCTCGCTTAGTGCGGTATCGACAAGTAAGCGGAAATTTTCGTCGTCACGATCAAGCGCCATCGCAGTGGGCGCGTATTCGAATATACGGTCGAGTAATGTCAGGTTGTCTGCAGCGTCATGGGTGCTGAGGAGGTTGCTCAATAGCATGCGCTCAGCAAAGAACACATCGGCTTTGCCGTCAGCCACCAGTTTCAGGCCTGCCTCGGTACTATCTACCGTGACCAGCCTGGACACTATCCCCAGTGATTGCATCTGCTGACGAATCCATGATTCGGTGACTCCACCGGCAGTGGTGGCGAAGGTTGCGTTGGCCAGCCCACCGTTGATTGTCGCACGCCAGGTCGGCCCGGTATGGGCGACCTTGCCATTGAGCACATTGAGCAACCCGGCAGGTGCATCCTGTCGTACGACCGACGAAAGTCCTGCCGTGTAGACCGGCACCGAGTAACTGACGGACTTGCGTCGCACCAGCGTGGGTGGTGTCGGTGTACACAGTATGTCGATTTTGCCCGAGCTCACGGCATCCATCTCCCCAGCGATTTCCACGGGCAGGTAGCGCACCTGCAACGCTGGCAGATTCAACTGGACCTTAAGTTTCTCGGCGACTTTCAAACATAGATCAATGGCATAACCACTGGCCTTATCGCCCGACTGGGTACTGAAGGGCGCAAAGCCCGGCAAGTAGCCGAGGGTAAAGGTATTGCTCGCCTGCACGCGTTCAAGGGTGTTTGCAATGGCGAGTGGCGGCGCCAGCATCAAAAGGCTGGCAAGCAGTAGATAAGTGGTGTTGCCGGTTTTGATGTTCATATCCTGATGCCCCGGATTCAGCTGCTTTTGCAACTCTGAAGTGACTGCTACGCGTTATCGGTTCTGTCATTTACGCAGGGTCCTCTTGGACAAAACGTTTGGCGAGGAAGCCGTAAAGCAGAAAACCGAACGCAAGGACGATGGCACCGCCGAAAACGGCATCCCTTCCGCAAGCAAAGAGCGCGTATAGGGAATACGACACAGCGATCAGCAGTAACGTCGTGTTGCGTACGTATACGCCAGCACTGACATGGGCTTTGTACATCATCACCAGCAGACCGGTGGCAGCCGTCACGTAAGGGATCAGGTTGGTCACTGCTGCCAGGCTGACGAGTTTTGCAAATTGGGTGCTGGCATTGGGCGAAATGGTCGACAGTGCCATCAGACTCTGCAGCACCGCGCAGACAATCATGCCGACAATGGGGGCGCCCCGTGTACTGACCTTGCTGAAGAGTGATGGAAACATACGCTGGTCAGCGGTCATTTTCGCCGTCTGCGCCAAGGTGAACTGCCAGCCCAACAGTGAGCCGATGCAGGCCACCACAGCCAGCACCATGATGATGTTACCAACGACCGGATTGAACATTTGCGCGTAGACGAGTGCGAAGGGAGCCGAGGCGTTGGCCAGCTCCATATTGGGAATGATGCCCTGAATGACTGTGGTGGACAGCACATAGACAACGGCAGCGCCCAGCGTACCGAGCAAACAGGCCAACGGTACGGTGTGTTTGGGATTTTCCACGGCATCGGAAGCCTGAGCCGCCGATTCCATGCCGAGAAACGCCCACAGGGTCAAGGGAATAGCCTTGCTGATGGCGTCCTGGATGGGCAAGTTGTTCGGGTTCCAGGCGGCTACGAAGACGTCGGGTTTGAACCAGAACCAGCCGATGATGCTCAAGCCGGCGACCGGAATAATGACACCCCAGACGGTTATTGCGCCGATCCTGCCGGTGATGCCCGGACCACCAAAGTTAGCCACGGTAGTCAACCAGAGCAGGCTGACCGTACCGACGAACAGCGGCACGGCGCCACTGCCCAGCCAAGGCAGGAAAGCCGTCATGTAGCCCACTGCGGAGATCGCGACGGCCACATTGGCAATCGCCAGAGAAAGAAAGTACAGGTACGAACAAAGGAAAAATCCGGATTTGGCGTGCGCCTCTTCGGTGTAGGCAGACAATCCTCCCGGTCGCGGGCAGAAGATTCCACACTGGGAAAAACAATAAGCGATCGCCATGGAACCGATAGCGGTCACAATCCATGACAGCAACGATACGGCGCCAAGTTGGGCCATGCTCGTCGGCAACAGGATGATGCCTGACCCCATCATGTTCACCGTCACCAGAGTCGTCAGTCCCATGAGACTCATTTTCTTGCTCGCTTCGGCCATCGCACACTCCCTGATTTGCTCAATGTCAGCTTGCATTGCTCAGCTGGTCACCACGCTAACCTTAGTAACGAGCGGTCCAACTGACAATTGTCAATGATTACGACTGGCCAGCCGTGCAGTCCATGGGTTGGCACTCAGGCCATGGAGTACCACGCTGAGTAAGACCGTACAGACCGCCGTAGCCACCAGCGTACGACTGGCGCTTATAGGGTAGTCCAGGATCATGACGGCGAAGACAATACTGGCCAGTCCTCGCGGGCCGAACCAACCGATGAAAAGGCGGGTTTCAAAATTGAAGCCTGTCCCCGTCAGGCTGATCAACACGGGCAGTATGCGAATTGCGCTAAGACTGAGCACTGCGTACAGCCAAATGCTCAGGGTGAGACTGCTCCAGGCCCAAGGAATCACCATTGCGCCGAATACAACCCAGGTAATGACCGATAACAGGCTGGCAATTTCTTCGCCAGCCTCGAGCAAATGGTGCTTTTGTTCGCTGAACAAGTGGCTTGCAAGCAACCCGCCGGTGAACGCAGCGATAAAGCCGCTGGCGCCGAGTGCTTGCGCTGCAGCGAAGCAAAGGATCGCGAGACCGGGCAGGGTCAACTGTGACCACATGGGCGTTTGCCAACGATGTCTTCCTGAGTAGCGTTGCAACAGCCAGGCGATGTACGTCAGGACCATACCCACCAATGCACCAATGCCCAACTCTTCGAGAACCAGTTCCAGTGACAGTGACAAGGGAGACTGAGTTTGCTCTTCCACCAGCAGTGCCAGGAGCATCAGCAACACCGGAACGCAGATGCCGTCATTCAGCCCGCTCTCGACATTCAGGCCCTCTCGCACCGGCGCGGGAACCTTCAGGTTGCTCACCACAGCCTTGCCCAGCGCTGCGTCGGTGGGGGCCAGAAGCGTTGCCAGAATAGCCAGTTCCAATCGCGGGATCTGTGGCAACAACCAGATGCCGATCAGCCAGCCGCCGAGGATGGTCAACGGGAGCCCTATCATCAACAATCTCAGTGGCAAGCCTTCGTGCGCCCGTAACACCTTCAAATCGGCATTCGCCGCATCGCTGAACAGCACAATCGCCAAAGTCAGTTCAGCCAGGATCCTGAGCCCTTCTCTGTCGATCCGGGGTTGCAGAATGCCCAGAAACGATGGGCCGAGAAGCAGGCCCGCAAGCATGAACATAAGCGGACCATTGAGCAGGCGTGACTCGAAACGCCCCGCAAACAGGCTGTAGATCAGGAGAAAAGCGGCAATTATCGCCAGGTTTTGATACATCGAAGGTCCGCCTGTTCAGTGAATGTTCCATTTCGATGTTTTTCGCAAAGCTACCCGATGACGTGATGATTTCCTCTGGCCCGTTGTCCTCGATGCGACTGCTGATGAGTGCAAACGCGCGCCTCTTCATTGAGCATCAGCCGCGGTTCCCGTTGTTGATGTAGATCAAGTCGCAAGGGCAAGCCGCTCGCAGAATCGACCTATCAAGCCGCACGCACTGCTCAATGGTTGCGCGTCAATTGGCGTCCAATCGATCAGCGGCTCGCATTGTATTTTTCGCCTGAATGGAGGCCCGCCATGAGTCAGTATCAACGTCTGTTGTTGATCGTCGATCCGACCCTGCGCCATTCCTCGGCCTTAACCCATGCAGCAGCACTGGCCAAGGCCAGCGGCGCGAGTTTGCATATCGCCGCGCTGGTTCCCTCATTCAAATGGTTGAGGCTGCTTGAAGAAGGTGATCGCGAGCTGGCTCGCAAGCGCTATCTGCAAGACCATCGCGACTGGCTCGAGGTTCAGGCTGGAAATCTGCGTGACAGAAGGATCGAGGTCACTGTTGAGGTTGTCTGGGCCGACGACATGAAGCAGGACATCCTCGATCACGTCACGGAGCTGCAACCTGACCTGTTGATCAAGCAGATACAGTACGAATCAGTACTCAATCGAGCCTTCTTCACACCTTTGGACTGGCACCTGCTGCGCCACTGTCCGATACCAGTGTTTCTGGTGGGAGGGAGCGGCTTTGTATTGCCACGTAAAGTGGTTGCCGCGGTTGAAGTGTCTGCCAGTGAGTCAGTCGACAATGAGCTGAACGAGCGGATTATCAAGCAGGCTTGCAGTCTTGCCATGCAGTGCAACGCGCAATTGCATTTGTTATACGCATGCGATATCTCGGCCGCTTTTCTGGCGGACATGGGCGGCCTGACGCTCGCTGACCTTACCATGGCGCTTCGTTGTGACCTTGAAAGGTCTTTTCTGAAGTTGGCAAGCCAGTTCGCAGTACCCTCCAATCGTCGACATTTCATTGAGGGAAATCCGGTCACAGCTTTGAGTAAGTTCGCCAATGACCACCATATGGATGTGATCGTGATGGGCCGAGTCCAGTCCCATCGGGTGGACAAACTTCTGGGCAGCACGACCGAACATATTCTGTATCAGGTGCCTTGCTGTGTTCTGGCCGTTTAGATGGAATCCATACGCAGCTAAACGGCTGCAAATGATGAACGTGGAAAGCTCATTTTCGCTTCCAGTATTTCTGCATTTCCAGAAACAAAAAGGATGCGGTCCACGTGATGAGGACCAGCCCGGTAAGGGCTTGCAGCCCGGTCAAATATTTGAGGTTGCCCACCGGTGAGATATCACCGAAGCCAATTGTCGTGTATGTCGTAAAGGAAAAGTAAACACAGTCCATCAACGAACCATCGAAGTTGCCCGTCAGACTGCCCCATCTGCCGGAGTGCACCATCAAGTAGTAGACCAAAGCAAAACACCAGACCTCTGTGGCATGAGCCAGCAGAGCGCCAAATACCCCAAGCACGATTCTGAAGCGGCTCCACAGCTTGAGCCGGGGTAGCCAGTCATTGAGACGTAACAGACATTCGTAATGGATCACCACGGCAGCGATGACCACCAGGGCATTGATCAGCATGACTGTCAGCATGGCGTATCTCCAGCAATGTCGGGGCTTCGAGCCATTCCAGGCTATTCAACGCCGCTTCGATTCGCACCTGATGACGCCCTCCGTGAAGTTTGGGGCCATGGCGATCCGTGATTGCCGGCCAGTCTTTTTAATGCCCCAGAACGCAGACGTCTTTGAGGTATATCAACAGGAGGTTTCGCCGTGAGGGAGACTTGTTAATTCAATTGATAAAAATCATAACTTGCGCCAAATAACACCAGATACTCGAACTACGGGTATTTCAGCCCCGGCGGGTTGGGAAAATGGGCTTTCGGGCTGGCAGATAAGTGGATTCAGGGAGGCATGTCATGCTCAAACTCAAACGCATTCTATTGATAGCGCCTAGCGAAATGAGCCTGACCCCGGCGTTTGAACGTGCAAAGGCTCTGGTGCGTGCAACCGGTGCGTCACTGCACATTGTGGCGTTCGATTATGTCCCGGCGCTGGCAGTGGCCGGCCTGCTTGACCATGATGCAATGGCACTGGCACGGGAAGGATATCTGCAGATGCATCGGCACTGGCTGGAGCAACAGGCACGGTTCGAACGATGTATCGGAATGCAGGTGACCACGGAGGTGGTCTGGGCCAGGTCGAGCGTCGCTAATCTGCTTCAGTATGTGAATGAAGTTCGTCCAGACCTGGTAATCAAGGACAGTCATTATGTGCCAGCACTTGACCGTGCCTTTCATCGGCCACTGGATTGGCGGTTGCTTCGCGAGTGCCCAACCCACCTGCACCTGGTGACCAGTGGCAAAAATCCCAAACCCTTGAAAATTCTTGCGGCAATCGATCTGTCTCACCTGGAAGAACTGACTGAGGGATTGAATGACCGAATACTCGATCTGGCATCGACACTGGCGACAAGTTTCGGGGCCGAGCTGCATGTACTTAACGTCAGCCGTTGGTCACAGATGAGCGATGCGCCGATCAGTGTTCCGACAGGTAGTCTCGATGACAGTTTGAGGGCTGCCATTGAAGATGCCCAGCAAGAGGCTTTCGATGCGCTTGCCGAGCGCTATTGCATTAAGCATCCGCATCGACATTCACTGACGGGAACCCCTCACAAGATCATCGGACTTTTCGCTAAAAACAATAGCTTTGACATCGTGGTGCTAGGCACGGTTTATCACCATGGACATGACCGGTTCATAGGCGATACGGCCGAATGCGTGCTCAATCGTGCACCCTGCGGTTTGATGATCGTCAAGCCACTGCCCCTTCCGACTGAGCGTGGCATCGTCGATGCGCGTACCTGATAAAAATCAACTGGTCTTGAGTCAAAAGGAGCAATGAATAGCGCTCCTCAGAATACTCAAGGAAACGGCCATGCGAATCACTTTTTTGGGTGCCGCAGGTACAGTCACGGGCAGCAAGTATCTGCTGGAGCACAGTAACCGGCACATACTGATCGACTGCGGTCTCTTCCAGGGCTACAAACAGCTGCGATTACACAATCGCGACCCGTTCCACATCCCGGTCAGCGACCTCGATGCCATTGTGCTGACCCATGCCCATCTCGATCACAGCGGTTATCTGCCGGTACTGGTGCGCAATGGTTATCGTGGCCCGGTTTACGCCACGTCGGCGACCTGCGAGCTCGCAAAAATTCTGCTGCTAGACAGTGGCCGTTTGCAAGAAGAAGAAGCTGAGTTCGCCAATCGACACGGCTACTCCAAGCACAACCCCGCGTTACCGCTCTACACCGAGCAAGACGCCGAGCAAGCACTGAAACTATTGCGGCCGATGGAGTTGCATCAAAAGATCGAAATTGTCCAGGACGTGACTATTGAGCTTCGTTGCGCCGGACATATCCTGGGAGCCGCGACAGTCGAGGTGGATGTCGGCGGCCTGGTTGTGGTGTTCTCAGGGGATCTGGGGCGGCCCAAAGATCCTTTGATGTTTGCTCCTGAAACTGTCGAGCAGGCGGATTATCTGCTGGTGGAGTCGACCTACGGTAATCGTCAGCATCCTGTAGAGTCGCCACAGGAACAGTTAGCCGAAGTCATCACACGTACCGCGCTGCGCCGAGGAATCACCCTTGTACCCTCGTTTGCGGTTGGTCGCGCCCAACTGTTGATGTATCACCTGTATCAGTTGAAGAGAAAACGGGCGATTCCCGATGTTCCCATTTACCTCAACAGCCCGATGGCCACCGATGTCACGCGTTTGTACCAGCAATTTCATAAAGAGCACCGACTAACTCTGGAGGAGTGCGAAGGCATGTGCCATGTGGCGCAATTCGTACGTACCGTCGAGGATTCCAGAGAACTTGATCAGCAAAGTACTCCTGCAGTGATTATCGCTGCCAGCGGTATGGCGACAGGAGGAAGAGTCGTCCATCACCTCAAGGCACTGGCTCCCAATCCGATGAATACACTTCTCATGCCTGGCTTCCAGGCAGGCGGAACACGTGGAGCGCAAATTGTGGCAGGAGCGCCTACGGTGCGTATTCACGGCCAGGATGTACCTATCCGAGCTGAAGTCGTACCCATGCAAACGCTGTCCGCACACGCTGATGCCGATGAAATCATGCAGTGGCTACATGGGTTCAAACGACCTCCCAAACATACCTTTGTCGTACACGGGGAGCCTGATGCCTCGGATGTTTTGCGGCGTCGCATCGCTCTGGAACTGGGATGGTCGGTTTCAGTACCGGAGTATCGTGACAGCGTCGAGCTTTGAATATCGATTCTTCTGCAAGCCGTTCAACGTAGTCTAAAGCAAGCCCCTGCCAGTCACCTGGCAGGGGCCTCGCTGACTTTCCATGTCGTACAGTTTGATCCAGATCAAAAAACGTCCTTCCGAGGGAACCATGCTTGTTGTAAGCGTGAGTGGGAGGTCTGGGTCATGATAAACAGCAAACTATCCAATTGCGTACATGCAATACAAAGTTGGTGGCGAGAAGTAAGCGCGCGACGTCCATTTGTTACCGAATCGCTAATAGGCAATCGCGAGATTATTATCCTTCTGTCAATTTTTTTGCGTTTATAGCAATCTATCTCACTTCATTCCACTTCGCCTCACATGCAATGGCCGAGCTGATTCCGGAGTGTACTGTTCGATATGAAATGGAGCTTGAAGCCTCGGATATAATGCCCCCTTCAGAGGCAGTACCTCGAGCCATATGTGAGTGTATGGCTCGCGTGCTTTTGGACAAAAACGGAATTGTGCTGCTTGCGTTGGTAGATAGACGAAAGCTGGATCCACTTTCACTGAACCCCGTGACCGAGGAGGATGAAGCTCTGTGTATCAACACTCTGTGGGAAACCCATTCCGAGGTATTCAAGAGCTTAAAACCGTAGGGTGGTCTCTCACCATGCGGCAACACCTCAAGAGAGCGTTGAGTCGTTGGCGTAACTACATTTTTATCATCGGATGCCGTCGAATGCCTAAGAATGCCTCAAGGTCGACCGTTCGATTCACAACGTATGCAATCTCCCCGCGCTGACCAACCGCGACAAGGTCGGGTTGCCTGACAAGTCATATCCGTGCTGCGCCTCGTTTAGTTTCTATATACAGCAGATTATCCCTTGGCAACTTGAACTACGGCATCTTTTGCCTGGATCGTTTTGTTAGTTTATTGACAAGACAGGGCCCTGGGGATGTGTTCTTCGCCACAGCGCTGCCCTGACTCGCAATCTCTTCTGCCCTGCTGTTCGCAGCGCTTATTTCTGCTCCAAGGAGCTAATTGGATGACGACACAATCTTCGAATAGCTACCGCGTTGATCCGCAAACATCTCACCAGTTTTATATCAACGGTCGCTGGTCTTCCCCGGCAAGCCCGGCAAGTTTGCCGGTGGTCAATCCGGCCAGTGAAGCCGTTGTGGCAGAGGTCGCACGGGGGACTGCCGAGGATGTTGACCGGGCAGTAGCTGCAGCCCGTGCCGCGTTTCCAGGATGGGCTGCCACCCGCGCAGAATCGCGCGCGGATTTTCTTGGAAAGATCTACGACCTGATCCTTGAACGCAAAGAGGAACTTGCACAGGCCCTCTCTCTGGAAATGGGTGCGGCGATCAGTTTCTCACGGGCCATGCAGGTGCCTTTGGCGGCCGAACACGTTCGGGTCGCCCGTGATCTTCTGTCCACCTATGACTTCCAGACAGTTGAAGCCGGCACCGCGATTGCCCGCGAACCCATCGGCGTCTGCGGCCTCATCACTCCATGGAATTGGCCGCTGTATCAAATCACCGCCAAGGTCGCCCCGGCGATTGCGGCCGGATGCACCGTGGTCCTCAAGCCAAGCGAACTGTCACCGCTGAGCGCCCTGCTTTTCGCACAACTGGTACACGATGCAGGCTTGCCACCGGGTGTCTTCAACCTGGTGAATGGCAGTGGTCCCGATGTCGGCGAAGCCATCGCTGCCCATGCCGATATCGACATGATTTCGATCACCGGCTCCAACCGCGCGGGCGCGCTGGTGGCACAAGCGGCCGCCCATACCGTGAAACGCGTCACTCAAGAACTGGGGGGCAAGTCGCCAAACGTGCTGCTGCCCGATGCCGACTTCGCCAAAGTCGTGCCACTGGGCGTGATGACTGCGTTTCGTAACGTCGGACAATCGTGCAGCGCCCCGACCCGAATGATCGTGCCCAGGAACAGGCTGGCGGAGGTCGAAGCACTGGCTGCCGCGACCGCCAATGCGATCATCGTGGGTGATCCACAATCGGAAGAGACGGTACTCGGTCCGATTGCCAACGAGGCCCAATACAAGCGCGTGCAAGCCATGATCGAGGCGGGCCTGAACGAGGGGGCAAAACTCGTCTGCGGCGGCCCCGGTCGCGTACCGGGCTATGAAACGGGGTTCTATGCTCGGCCGACTGTTTTCTCCGAGGTCGATTCATCCATGCGTATCGCCCAGGAAGAAATCTTTGGGCCGGTGCTGTGCATCATTGCCTATGAAACGATCGATGAGGCAGTCGCTATCGCCAACGATACGGTGTATGGGCTGAGTGCTCATGTTCAATCACAGAGCCTTGAACGTGCACGAGCTGTAGCCTCGCGAATCCGCGCAGGACAAGTGCTGCTGAACCACCCTGCGTGGAATCCAATGGCGCCATTTGGTGGCTACAAACGATCCGGCAATGGTCGTGAGTTTGGTGTGTACGGTTTTGAGGAGTATCTGGAAACCAAAGCCATCGTCGGCTTTGGTGAGTAATCTCGGAACGCACACAACTCTGTAGGAGCTGCCGCAGGCTGCGATCCTTTGATCTTGCTTTTCAAGAATCAAAAGATCGCAGCCTCGTTGCACTCGACAGCTCCTACACATTTGGCGATGACCCGTAATCCCCCTGTAATTGTATGGACTCGCCCACGCCGAGGCATCGAGGTGCCACGGTGGCATCAGGATTGACGCGTCATCGTTGACGATCTTCGCTGGCAAGCCAGCTCCTACAGTGTTGCGGGTGTTTGGTGATGGTTTGGCATGTCACAAATCCGTAGGAGCCGGCTTGCTGGCGATGGTGGTAGTGAGGACGCCATCGCTGGCAAGCCAGGCTCCTACAGTTGATGCGCCCACCCATTGCTTCTCACCACTCAACAGGCCGAGTGTCAGCTCGCCTGCAGCTTTTGATCTTGATCCACCCGCCCCCTCGGCAGGCTGAGTGGAGGTGTTCATCCGGGGATTGGCGCGCAGCGCCGTTCGACGCAGTCGAACTCATCGCATGTAGGTGCCAGCGA
>NZ_JBOIBY010000253.1:0-2817 GCF_050739655.1 Pseudomonas sp.
ATGCCGGGCCAGGCGGCACGGAAAAAATCCGTACGCCAGAAGCTCAACGCCATCGAGCTGGAATTCCGCGGCAAGAACGTGATGCTGGTGGACGATTCCATCGTGCGCGGCACCACTTGCAAGCAGATCATCCAGATGGCACGCGAAGCAGGCGCCAAGAACGTTTACTTCTGCTCCGCAGCCCCGGCCGTGCGTTTCCCGAACGTCTACGGCATCGACATGCCGAGCGCCCACGAGCTGATCGCCCACAACCGTTCGACTCAGGACGTGGCTGATCTGATCGGCGCTGACTGGCTGATCTATCAGGATTTGCCTGACTTGATCGAAGCTGTTGGTGGCGGCAAGATCAAGATCGACAAGTTCGATTGCGCGGTGTTCGACGGCCAGTACGTGACCGGCGACGTCGACGAGGCTTACCTGAACAAGATCGAGCAGGCACGTAACGATGCCTCCAAGGTCAAGACGCAGGCAGTCAGTGCGATCATCGATCTGTACAACAACTGAGTTTCTACCGGCCCCTAGGGGCCGGTTTTGTATCTATCAAAAGACTTTCTCTATCAAGAGCAGCGCAAGGAGTGACAGCATGAGTCAGGATTGGGATGCCGGTCGGTTGGACAGCGACCTCGAAGGCGTAGCGTTCGATACCCTGGCCGTACGTGCCGGTCAGCACCGCACGCCGGAAGGCGAACACGGTGATCCGATGTTCTTCACTTCCAGCTACGTATTCCGTACTGCCGCCGACGCCGCGGCGCGTTTTGCCGGGGAAGTGCCGGGCAACGTTTATTCGCGCTACACCAACCCGACCGTGCGCGCCTTCGAAGAGCGCATTGCAGCGCTGGAAAGCGCCGAGCAGGCCGTGGCCACCGCCACCGGCATGGCCGCGATCATGGCTGTGGTCATGAGCCTGTGCAGCGCCGGTGATCATGTTCTGGTGTCGCGCAGCGTGTTTGGCTCGACCATCAGTCTGTTCGAGAAGTACTTCAAGCGTTTTGGCATCGAAGTCGATTACGTGGCCCTGGCGGACTTGTCCGGTTGGGATGCGGCAATCAAGGCCAACACCAAATTGCTGTTCGTTGAATCGCCATCCAACCCGCTGGCGGAGTTGGTGGACATCAGCGAACTGTCGAAAATCGCTCACGCCAAAGGCGCGATGCTGGTGGTCGACAACTGCTTCTGCACTCCGGCGCTGCAGCAGCCACTGAAACTGGGCGCGGACATCGTCGTGCACTCGGCCACCAAGTTCATCGACGGCCAGGGTCGTTGCATGGGCGGCGTCGTAGCCGGTCGCAGCGAGCAAATGAAAGAAGTGGTCGGTTTCCTGCGTACCGCCGGGCCAACCCTGAGCCCGTTCAACGCCTGGATCTTCCTCAAGGGCCTGGAAACCCTGAACCTGCGGATGAAGGCCCATTGCGCCAACGCCCAGCAACTGGCCGAGTGGCTGGAGCAGCAGGACGGCATCGAGAAAGTCCATTACGCCGGCCTCAAGAGCCATCCGCAGCATGATCTGGCCCTGCGTCAGCAGAAGGGTTTCGGTGCCGTGGTCAGTTTCGAGGTCAAGGGTGGCAAAGAAGGCGCCTGGCGCTTTATCGATGCGACTCGCCTGATTTCGATCACCGCCAACCTTGGCGACAGCAAAACCACCATCACGCATCCGAGCACCACCTCCCACGGCCGTTTGGCGCCGCAAGAGCGTGAGGCGGCGGGCATTCGTGACAGCCTGATCCGCGTCGCGGTCGGCCTGGAAGACGTGGCAGACCTGCAAGCCGACCTGGCGCGCGGGTTGGCTGCCTTGTGATCGAATTGTCCACCCCGAGTGGTTCCAATGGCCGTGTAGCACTGGTGACCGGTGCTGCGCGGGGCATCGGCCTGGGTATTGCAGCCTGGTTGATCAGCGAGGGCTGGCAAGTCGTGCTGACGGACCTGGATCGGGCGCGGGGTTCGAAAGTGGCGAAGGTGCTCGGCGACAATGCCTGGTTCATCGCCATGGACGTTTCCAATGAAGGGCAGGTTGCGCTTGGTGTTGCCGAGGTGTTGGGCCAGTTCGGGCGCCTGGATGCGCTGGTGTGCAACGCGGCGGTGGCTGATCCGCACAACATCACGCTGGAAAGTCTTGATCTGGCCTATTGGAATCGGGTGTTGGCAGTCAATCTCAGTGGGCCGATGCTGTTGGCCAAACACTGTGCGCCGTACCTGCGAGCCCACAGCGGCGCGATCGTCAATCTGGCTTCGACCCGTGCCGGGCAGTCGGAACCCGATACCGAGGCGTATGCGGCGAGCAAGGGCGGCCTGTTGGCCCTCACCCATGCGTTGGCCATCAGCCTTGGTCCGGAAATACGGGTCAATGCGGTCAGCCCTGGCTGGATCGATGCGCGCGACCCTTCCGTGCGGCGTGCCCAGCCGCTGACTGATGCGGACCATGCGCAGCATCCGGCGGGCAGGGTAGGGACGGTCGAGGATGTGGCGGCGATGGTGGCCTGGCTGCTGTCGAAGAATGCCGGGTTCGTTACAGGCCAGGAATTCGTGGTCGATGGCGGCATGACCAAGAAGATGATTTATGAGCAGTGAGAAGCAGCTTCAAGCTGCAAGCTGCAAGCTGCAAGCTGCAAGCTGCAAGTAAAAGCACGATGTCGTCGTAGGTGCTTTACACGTGTCAGCTTTTACTTGCCGCTTGAAGCTTGGCGCTGAAAGCTGTTTTTGAAAAAAACTTCAATCCTGCTATTGACTTAGGTTCGCTACCTGCGTAAATTTCGCGGCCTCGGAGATGCAAACGGGTGATTAGCTCAGCTGGGAGAGCGTCTGCCTTACAAGCAGAATGTC
>NZ_JBOIBY010000254.1:0-14373 GCF_050739655.1 Pseudomonas sp.
TCCCACAGGTTCATGGGTCGACCACAAGATTTGTGGACACCACAAAACCCGGTGGGAGCGAGGCCCGCGAAGGCGTCGGGTCAGTCAGCATCAATGTTGGATGTTCCGGCCTCTTCGCGGGCAAGCCAGCTCCCACAGGTTCATGGATCGACCACAAGATTTGTGGACACCACAAAACCCGGTGGGAGCGTGGCTTGCCCGCGAAGGCGTCGTGTCAGTCAGCATCAATATTGGATGTTCCGGCCTCTTCGCGTTCAAGCCCGCTCCCACAGGTTCATGGGTCGACCACAAGATTTGTGGACACCACAAAACCCGGTGGGAGCGAGGCTTGCCCGCGAAGGCGTCGTGTCAGTCAGCATCAATATTGGATGTTCCGGCCTCTTCGCGGGCAAGCTCCCACAGGGATTGGGTGCGCGTTCTACCGTCGCCGAAACAACGGCCGCGGCTCGATTACCGAGCGGCCATACAACACGCTCATCCCCGCCAATCCCTTCAATGCATCCTCGGCCGATTTGTCTTCACGCACGGCGAAGCTGTCGAAACCGCACTGGCGCATGTGGCTGAGTTGATCACGCAATACATCGCCAATAGCCCGCAACTCGCCGGTCCAGCCCAGTCGCGTACGCAGCAGATACGCCTGGCTGTAGCCGCGACCATCACGAAAACTCGGGAAATCCAGCGCGATCAAGGACAGCTGGGCCAACCAAGGTTCCAGGCTTTCCACTTCGTCATCCGGCCCCAGCCAAACGGCCTGATGCTGCGCGCTCTCCAGCCAGCGGGTCAGCGGCAAAATGACCGGGCCTTCAGGCAACGGCGCTTGCAGATCCCTGACCAGTGCCCACGGATCCTGGGCATCAATGCGCGCCTCGCCCTCTTGCAGTCGCAACAGATTTTTCACGCCGACACCTCCAATACCTTCGGATACACCGCTTCCTTGAAGGGTTCCAGACCGATGCGATGCAAGGTGTCGACGAACAATTCTTCGCTCTCGCGATAACGCACGAACGTATCGACGATGTGCTCGATCACGTCCGGCACTTGCGCTGCACTGAAGGACGGCCCGATAACTTTGCCCAGTGCGCTGTTCTTGCCTTGGGCGCCGCCGAGGGTGATCTGGTACCACTCACTGCCGTTCTTATCTACGCCCAGAATCCCGATGTTGCCGATGTGATGATGCCCGCAGGCATTCATGCAACCGGAGATGTTGAGGCTGATATCCCCCAGGTCATGCAGATAATCGAGGTCTTCGAAACGTGCCTGAATGGCCTGGGCAATCGGTATCGACTTGGCATTGGCCAGCGCACAGAAGTCGCCACCCGGGCAGGCGATGATATCGGTCAGCAAGCCAACATTGGCGCTGCCCAGATTGTGTTCGCAGGCCAGGCACCACAGCGCAAACAGATCACCTTTGGGCACATCCGGCAGGACAATATTCTGCTCATGGGCAATGCGTATCTCCCCAAAACCGAAGCGCTCGGACCACTCGGCCACCGCCTGCATTTGCTCGGCTGTCACATCTCCCGGTGGCGCTGAAATACCGGGTTTGGTCGACAGCACCACGCTGGCGTAACCGGGCACTTTATGCGCCTGCACGTTACGCAGCACCCAACGTGCAAACGCCGGGTTCTCGGCCAGGTGCGTGCCGAAATCGAGCTGGATATCCGCCCGTTCACGGTATTGCGGTGTGACGAAAGCACTGGCCACGCGCTGGAACTCGGCGTCGGTCAACTGCGCCGGACCATCGCGCAGGTACTGCCACTCTTCTTCCACCTCCCGGGCAAACGCCTCGATGCCCAGCGCCTTGACCAGAATCTTGATCCGCGCCTTGTACTTGTTATCCCGCCGGCCATGGCGGTTGTACACCCGCAATACCGCTTCCACGTAAGACAGCAAGTGCTGCCAGGGCAAGCCTTCGCGGATCTGCAAGCCGAGGATCGGCGTGCGCCCCAGACCACCGCCGACGATGACTCGCAGCAACATTTGCCCGTCATCCCCGGGGTAAAGATAGAGGCCGATGTCATGCATCATGATCGCCGCCCGGTCTTGCTGCGCCGAGCAGATGGCGATCTTGAACTTGCGCGGCAGGAACAGGAATTCCGGATTGATGGTTGACCACTGCCGCAGGATTTCCGCCAGCGGACGCGGGTCGATCATTTCGTCAGCCGCGACCCCGGCAAAGGCTTCGGTGGTGATGTTGCGCACGCAGTTGCCGGACGTCTGGATCGCGTGCATGTGAACGTTAGCCAGGCGTTCGAGGATGTCCGGCACCTGGGCCAGCTCGATCCAGTTGAATTGCATGTTCTGCCGCGTGGTGAAGTGACCGTAACCGCGATCGTAATCCCGGGCGATGCTCGCCAGTGTGCGCATCTGCCCGGCACTCAGCGTGCCGTACGGAATGGCTACACGCAGCATGTAGGCGTGTTTTTGCATGTACAGGCCGTTTTGCAGGCGCAAGGGCAAAAACTCCTCTTCGCTCAGTTCGCCTGCCTGGAAGCGTTCGACCTGATCACGAAACTGCGCAACCCGCTCGAACACCAGGGCCCGGTCATAGTCGTCGTACTGATACATCTGGGTACCTCATCAGGGCTGGGTTCCGCTTCCCTGTAGGAGCGAGCTTGCTCGTGAAGAACTCAGAGATAACGCTGGGTGTCAGGTTTCCTGCGTTATCGTTGACGACTCTCGCGAGCAAGCTCGCTCCTACAGTTTCGCGAGGTAGCGACTATGAGCCTGCGTGTCAGCGAGATACAGACTCACTTAATTCAGAAAAACCCGTATCAGATTCCTTTTCAGAGCAGCGTGGTCGAGTCCTCCTCTGATCCGTACAAATGAGTTTTTCCTGAGCCTGTTTTGGAATGGCCGATAGATATGCGCCGACGCCGCTCAATGAACGCAGTCCCCTGTAGGAGCTGCCGCAGGCTGCGATCTTTTGATCTTGCCTTTTAAAATCAAAAGATCGCAGCCTCGTTGCACTCGTCAGCTCCTTCAGGGAACACGATCCGACAGATAAGGGCGCAACCATAAGCAGCCGTGACCGCAGACCAACAGCCGCCCTCGCCTCAACTCCGATCCCGAGGCACCAGACTCTGCAGCTGCTGCGCCAAAAAATCCGCATCAAAGTCAAAGATATCCGGGTCCTTCAAACCATTGGTCTTGCGCCACTGCCAGCCAGTGGATGGCGGCAGGCACACCAGCGACACACTGCCAACACGTGCTGAAGTAAACCCCATCACCGCCACCGAAATCTGCCCGCCAACACCCATTACGTCCGGTACAAACTCCACCGGCTTACCGATGATCAGGATGCTCAGTTTCTCGGTCTTGAACGTCGACGTCTCCACCGGAGCACTCGGCCCCGAGGCAACGTACGCCTCACGACTCATCTCCAAAAGACTCGGTACCAGTACCGGCGCCAGCCATTCCTGAATCTGATCAAACAGATCGCCAATATGCATCGCCCATTGCGCCGATTGCGACTCGAACACTTGTTTCTTGTGCGCTTCACTTTCTGCGTAGTGACGAAGCATCTCGCCCAACTGCTGTACGTCGTCCATTGCGGTGCTCCCCTGATTGAAGCAGTGCTGCAGACCTTGAGCATGGCAGATACGCGCAGTTGGTGTACGACCTGGGGCGCGAGCGGTACTTAGCCGGATCAGGTGCTGGGCACCTGGCGAAAACTCACCGCCAGACGATTCCAGCTGTTGATGGTGGTGACGGCGATGGTCAGATCCACCAGTTCACCTTCGCTGAACTGGGTCCGGGCCTGCTCGTAGACGTCGTCCGGCACATGGTTTTGCGAGAGCAGTGTCACCGCTTCGGTCCAGGCCAGGGCCGCACGCTCGCGCGGGTTGAAGAAGTTGCTATCGCGCCAGACCACGATCGAATACAGACGCCGTTCAGTCTCGCCCAGGCGCCGGGCATCCACTGAGTGCATGTCGGTACAGAACGCGCAGCCATTGAGCTGCGATGCGCGGATCTTGATCAGGTGCAATAGCGCCGGTTCGATGCTCAAATTGCTGGTCAGCGCCTCCATCGCAATCATCGCTTTCATCGCTTTGGGTGAAGCGCTGTAGTAATCCAGGCGGGGGCTCATGACGCGACCTCGTGCAACGGTGATGTAACACTCAAGGTAGTCGTTGATACGCGAGTGTTACAGGTCCAATTGGGCGAATTAATCGTGGACCACCTGGCGCCAGACCAATTGGCGGTTTTTCTACCACGCAACTTCTGCACACACACCGGATGAGGTTAATCTGAAATGACGAACACGCGCTTCAATTGCTCTGGAGCTTCACCGTTATGGAACTACACGTTGTCATCAATGGACGCAAGGACCTGGCGGGGCAGCTGTACAACCAACTGCGTAGCGCCATTGAATCGGGCCGATTGGCTGCGGGCACGCAGCTTCCACCCAGCCGTCTGCTCGCCGAGCAATTGGGAATCTCACGCAAAACCATTTCCGATACCTACACGCAACTGACCTACGAAAACTTTCTCACCGGGGTGATCGGCAAAGGCACCTACGTCAATGCGCGGACCTCGAAAATCGAACGCAAGCAAAGCCATTCGGAGCTTGCAGGTTTCGAGGTGATCGAGTCCTGGCGCAACCTGCCGGTGTTCCTGCGTCACCCCACGCTGGAAGGCTCGCTGCGTTATGACTTTATCGGCGGCGCCACCAGCAAGGGTCAGTTTCCCCAGGACGACTGGCGACGTTGCACCTCCCACGCCTTGCGTCAGATTGCGGCTTCCAAGGGTTTCTACAGCGCGCCTGAAGGTCTGCCGGCGCTGCGCAATGCCATCGCACGGCACATCGCGTTTTCCCGCGGGGTCAATTGTCAGGATGAGGACGTGGTGGTGTGCAATGGCGCCCAACAGGCCCTGGATTTGATATCCCGGGTGCTGACCCGCCCAGGCAGCGTCGTGGCCATGGAAGATCCCGGTTATCCGCCAGCGCGCCTGCTGTTCGGCACCCACGGTGCCACCGTGGTGGGTGTGCCGGTAGATGCCGAGGGCATTGAGGTGGACAAGATCCCCCGTGGCACCCGCCTGATTTATGTCACCCCTTCGCATCAGTTTCCGCTGGGCATGTCCATGAGCCAGGAACGCCGGGTCGCTCTACTGGCCAAGGCCCATGAACTGGGGGCGATCATCATCGAGGACGACTACGACAGCGAATTTCGCTACGAAGGCCGGCCCACTGACTCGCTGCAGAGCATGGATGAGCGAGGCATCGTCGCTTACGTCGGCACATTCTCCAAAACCCTGCTGCCGGAGCTGCGCCTGGGTTACGCAATCTTGCCGCCAGCGATCCTCGACGCGGTGGTCCGTGCCAAGCAACTCACCGACCTTCACACCTCTACCCTGCCCCAATGGGCGCTGGCCAAGTTCATCGCTGAAGGCTGCCTGCTCAAGCACATCCGGCGCTGCCATACGATCTATGCCAGTCGCCGCGACCGAATACTGGCGCGCATGGCCGGCGACCTCTCGCCATGGCTTGAAGCGGTGCCGACCATGGCCGGTTTCCACATGGTGGTGCTGTGTAAAGTCCCCATCGATGTGCCATTGGTGATTGAGCTGGCGAAAAAAGTTGAAGTAGGGCTTTACGCCATCGACAGCTTTTTCGATCAGCAACCGCCCCAGGACGGGTTTTACCTGGGCTTTGGTGCCATCGAGACCCTGGACATCGACATAGCCCTGGATCGCCTTCGAGATATCCTGCAACAAGTTGCCTGATGAATTGGACTGCGACTTTATCTGGGGATTGGCTATTGGTGGTCCGGTGGTGCGGGCCTATTCTGCAAGGGCGTTATCCCTCAATGAGCAGGATTTATCCGTGCCTGATTCAGGAGTGTGTGCAGATGTCCAAAGAAGTGATCAATACCGTAAAGGTGCAGGCCGTCGCCGGCCGCTCGGAAGAGCTGGGTAAGCAACTGCAAAAGATTGTCGAAACCCTTCGCGACTTACCGGGCTGTGATTCCTATATGGTCGACCGCTGCCCCGAGGACAGTAACCGCTGGACCGTCAGCGCCCATTGGCAGTCGGAAGCTGCCATGCAATCGCATTTCAACAGCCCTCAGGTGCAAGGTTTCATTGACCTGATCGATTGCCAACTGGCCAACGCGGTTGACTTCAACAGCTTTCCGATTCGATAAGAAAAAACGGTTATAGACCGCAGTTTCATGGCAGTTGTCGCAGGGCATGGGTACCTCTGTGAGAACTGCCGGAGACTGCGGTCTTTTACGTTTCGGACCCTCTATTGGTTTACTGAATTGGTCCCCTGACCTTCTCGAATATTGGCTGTTTGATTGCCACCCGCGTCGCACTAGATTGGTCCTTGACCACTAACCCATTGCAGGTGATTAACCATGAATGTTTTGCGCTGCTGTGCCGCACCTCTTGCTGCCCTGACCCTGGCTGTTTGCGCTCCGGTATTTGCCCATGGAACCGACGCGCCTGCCGAAAATGTCACGGTGCTGCAGGATCAAATGCTGAAAAACGTACCGGGCAAAAAAGCCATGATGATTGAGGTCGACTACAAGCCCGGCCAAGCCTCCATCGCCCATAAACACGACGGTACCGCCATGGCCTACGTGCTTTCGGGCGCGGTGACCTCACAAGTGAAAGGTGAAAAGGAAATCACCTACAAAGCTGGCCAATACTGGTACGAAGCTGCGGGTTCCGAACATCTGGTGTCAAAAAACGCCAGCGCCACTGAGCCGGCCAAGTTGCTGGTATTCATGGTGTTGTCACCCGACGAAAAAGTGCTGGTCCCATTGAAAAACTGATGACAGAACGTACAGCCATAAATAAAAAGGTCCGAAACTTCAAATCGGGCCTTTTTATTGCCCGAGGCAATTACCCCGCCTTGTTTAAACCAAATAAAACTATTGGTCACCCCAGAACTCTGGATATTGGCTATTTCATTTAGTCTGTGCCGGTTTAGTCTGGAGTGACTGTCGGTCACAGCCGACGACTTGAACTTTCCCGACTGATGTTGTTTCACTGGAGAAACACCATGAAACTTGCACTTGTCAGTACGTTAACCTTGTCTGCTTTTTTGCTCGGCTGCTCGATTCCCACGGCACCTTCGGCGGTATCTTCGCTGGACGGCATCTTCACAGCCCCGGTAGGCCGCAGCAACGCGACCCAAATCCCCAACGGTAAAGATGTGTCACTGGGCGTGGTGTATAGCCGCAACACCCAGGCCAACCGCGCTTATCTGCAGGACTACCAGGCCAACGCCGGCACCGGTTTTGGTCAGAGCCTGCTGGTAGAACCCATCCACGATGCCTACATCGCCACCTCAAAGCCCGACATGGCCGTGGACTGGGTCAAGGCCTCGCTGCAACGCCAGTTTGGTTCGGTCACGGTGTATCCCGACATGCAGAGTCTTAAAGCAGCGAAACCGGATGTGGTGGCAATCGTCGACAGCCGCAGTCAGTTGATTACCTCCCGTAGTTCGGACATCGAGTCGAAAGTCAGTGCGGACTTCTATGACAGCCACTTCAACTACATCGGCACCGCACAAGGTCATGATACGAAAGC
Source organism: Pseudomonas sp. (assembly GCF_050739655.1). Taxonomy (GTDB): domain Bacteria; phylum Pseudomonadota; class Gammaproteobacteria; order Pseudomonadales; family Pseudomonadaceae; genus Aquipseudomonas. The sequence continues at coordinate 7,543 of NZ_JBOIBY010000254.1, forward strand.
ACTCAGCCCGGTATGGGCGGACTTCAAACGCAGTGAAGACATCGTTGCCGACATTAACGAACAGCAGAACGTGCAAGTAAGGGCGCTGCAGAAGTTTGACCAGTCGCTCAGCAATTTACTGACCAGACCGTCAACCAGCGTGTCGATGAATGACAATACACCACAGCAGAAACTGTATTGACAGCCATTAAGCATCGCGGCAAACCCGCTTATCCAGTCAGGGCTTGCCCGCGATGCGCTTTACTTCAACTCGTAGAAATTTGCCCATCATTCGCAGCATTAAGTTGCACTGCGAAATAATTGACCACCACCCAAGTCGCTAAAATAACTTTATCTTCAGCGATGCAACACTATCAATAACCGATATCTTCAGACAAAGGACGTCCAAATGAACAAGGATCAGGAACGATCATTCATCGCTCGCCTATATTGCCACGGAAAAAAATTGAGTTTTTTTGAGACTTCAACACCCGCCACCCTACTGACAACTGAAGAAGTCATAGGTCGGCGCGTAGCTTACCACCCGTACAGAAACGAATGGATCCCTACGGGTCAAGCTGAAATAAAATCCTCCATCCTCGTACACTTTCATTGTTATGACGATTACTACAATCTGCAGATTCTCAGCAAAGACAATAAATACATAAGCAAGGACGAACACGGTTTCCTGGGCGCTTTCCCCGCCGCCGGAGGCAACACAACATCCTTTAATTTATTGGACAGTCATTATGGAATAGTCACGCTGGATGACTTTGGAAGCTCCAATATGAATATCTATTTGAAAGCCCGTCATTCACGAATCATCAGACAATCGATCTGGGAGGGTGAGAGGAACAAATATCACTGTTTTACCGGCGAGACCGGAGACATCAGCATATTCAACCTGGAAATCCTGGAGAGGAGCGTTGTGACACCACGTGATTTAGCGTCTTACGGTGAGCACTGAATAAACCCGGATTGCACTTAGTGCTCTCAATTGAATAAAAAAGCCCCGCATCTCTCAATGCGGGGCTTTTTCATTCAGCGCCTGATCAGGCCGCTGGTTCCAGCTGTGGGCTGGCAGTGGCAGTGGCCGGCACTACCGCTTGCCCGCTCAACGCCAGGTCCAGCAGTTCACGGTTGGCTACCGCATACATGGCGTAGTCGGTGCCGCTGGCGGCACGGATTTCCACCAGCATGGCGCGCCAGCGCTCGATCATGCTTACGTGCTGCGCCATCCACAGCTCCAGGCGTGTTTCCACGTCCTGGGTGCCGTCGCCCTGTTGCAGGACCGAGATGGTGATCGCACGTTGCTGCCAGTCGACATCATCGCGGAACGCTTCACGGGCCAGGGCCTGCCAGTTGTTTTCAACCGGCAGAGCGCTGATCTGTTGCAGGTACCAGGTGATATCCAGCGCACTGCCCACGGCGAAGTAGGCCTTGGCCACGTCCGCTGGGTCCTGGCCGGTCACGTCGGAGGCCTCGATGATCGGCAGCAGGGTGTACAGGTGCGAAGTACCAGCCACCATGCGTGCCAGCAACTCCGGAACACCGGCTGCAACATAGGCCTGATAACGGGCCTGCCAGGTTTCGCGAATTTCGCCGCTGAGCAGTTCGTCGAGTTTCAGGCCCAGCTCTTTGAGGTGCGGACCGAAGTGAGCAACGTCACGAGCGGCGTTCTGCTCGTTGCGACGGGCACGCAGGAACCAGCGCGTAGCGCGACGGCCCAGGCGCATCAGCTCGTCCATCAGTTCCAGTTGCACGTCGGCGGAAACCTGATAGTCCAGGTTTTCAATCTGACGGAACCAGTGCGGGAGATGGAAAATGTCACGCACGATCACGTAGGCGCCCGCCACGTTCGCCGGGCTCATGCCGGTCGACTCTTTGAGTCGTTGAACGAAGGTGATGCCCATGTGGTTGACCAGATCGTTGGCGATCTGGGTGCTGACGATTTCACGCTTCAGACGGTGACGACGCATGGCGGCGGAGAACTTGTTCACCAGTGTCGGCGGGAACGCGGTTTCCATGTCGCGGGTCAGGTAGTCGTCGTCCGGCACCAGGGAGCCCAGCAGCTGCTCCTTGAGGTCGATCTTGCTGTAGGAGATCAGCACCGACAGCTCGGCACGGGTCAGGCCATGGCCTTCGGCGACGCGCTCGTTGATCGCGTCTTCGGCCGGCAGGAACTCGATGGCGCGATCCAGCTTGCCGCGACCTTCCAGGTCGTTCATCAGGCGCTTGTATTCGGCAATACGCGGCAAGGCACGACGGGCAGCCAGAGACAGCGCCTGGGTCTGCTTGTAGTTGTTGCCCAACACCAGGCCACCGACTTCGTCGGTCATGCTCGCCAGCAACTGGTTACGTTGCTTGTCGGTCATGTCACCGGCCTGCACCACTTCGTTGAGCAGGATCTTGATGTTCACTTCGTGGTCGGAGCAGTCCACGCCACCGGCGTTGTCGATGAAGTCGGTGTTGGAACCGCCGCCATTGAGGCCGAATTCCACACGACCCAGTTGGGTCATGCCCAGGTTACCGCCCTCGCCCACGACCTTGCAGCGCAGTTCGTTGCCGTTCACACGCAACGCATCGTTGGCCTTGTCGCCGACGTCGGCGTGGCTTTCGCTGCTGGCCTTGACGTAAGTACCGATACCGCCGTTCCACAACAGATCCACCGGCGCCTTGAGCAAGGCATTGAGCAGTTCGGTCGGGGTCAGCTTGTCGGCCTTGATGTCGAAGCGTTCCTGCATCTGCGGGGAAATCGCGATGCTCTTGGCGCTACGGGAGAAGATGCCGCCACCTTCGGACATGATGCTGGTGTCGTAATCCGACCACGCCGAACGTGGCAGGTCGAACATACGCTGACGCTCGACGAAGCTGGTCGCCGGGTTCGGGTTCGGGTCGATGAAGATGTGCAGGTGGTTGAATGCCGCGACCAGTTGCAGTTTGTCAGACATCAACAAGCCGTTACCGAACACGTCACCGGCCATGTCGCCGACGCCGACCACCGTGATGCTGTCTTCCTGGACATTGATGCCGCGCTCGCGGAAGTGGCGCTGTACGCCAACCCACGCGCCCTTGGCGGTGATGCCCATTTTCTTGTGGTCGTAACCAGCCGAACCACCGGACGCGAAGGCGTCACCCAGCCAGAAGCCGTAGTCGATGGCGATGCCGTTGGCGATGTCGGAGAAGGTCGCAGTGCCCTTGTCCGCTGCAACTACCAGGTACGGGTCATCGTCGTCATGACGCACGACGTTGGCCGGCGGAACCAGCGCGCCATCCTTCAGGTTGTCGGTGATGTCCAACAGGCCCGAAATGAAGATGCGGTAGCACGCAACGCCTTCGGCCGCGATCTCGTCACGGGTGCCGCCCAGTGGCAGGCGACGCGGCAGGAAGCCGCCTTTGGCGCCCACCGGCACGATGACCGAGTTCTTCACTTGCTGGGCTTTTACCAGGCCCAGGACTTCAGTACGGAAGTCTTCTTCACGGTCGGACCAGCGCAGACCGCCGCGAGCCACGTTACCGAAGCGCAGGTGCACGCCTTCAACCCGTGGCGAGTACACGAAAATTTCGAACTTCGGCACCGGCTTGGGCAGCTCAGGGATCAGGTGCGGGTTGAACTTGAAGCTGAAGTAGGACTTGTTCTGGCCGTGGGCGTCGGTCTGGTAGAAGTTGGTACGCAGCGTGGCCTTGATCAGGTCAAGGTAGCGACGCAGGATGCGGTCTTCGTTGAGCACCTGAACGTCGTCCAGGGCGCTGAGGATCGCGTGCTCCAGGCGCAACTCGAGGTCGTCGCTGCTCAGCTTGCGGGCCAGATAGAAGCGGGTCTTGAACAACCGGGTCAACTCGCGAGCGATGTCGGTGTGGTTGTTCAGGGTGCTGGCGATGTAGCCCAGGTCGAAGCCCAGGCGGATCTGTTTCAGGTAACGGGCATACGCACGCAGCAGCGCCACGTCGCGCCATGGCAGGCCGGCGGTCAGCACCAGACGGTTGAACGCATCGTTTTCGGCATCGCCGCGCACGATGTGCACGAACGCGTCCTGCAGGGTGTCGTTGAGTTGCTGGATGTCCAGGTCCAGGCCTTCGGCAGCGGTGAAGGCGAAGTCATGAATCCAGAACTCGCGGCCATTGGTGTGGCGCAGACGGTACGGGAACTCACCCAGCACGCGCAGGCCGAGGTTTTCCAGGATCGGCAGTACGTCGGACAGGGCCAGCGGGGTATCGGCGTGGTACAGCTTGCAATGCAGTTCGCGCTGACCGGACACCTGGCCCAGCGGCTGATAGAAGCTCATCACCAGCGGGTTCTTGTCGCTGAGGTTGAGCAGGTGTTGCATGTCGACCACGGCCGAATGCGCCGCGAAACGCTCGCGGTAACCGGCCGGGAAGCCTTTCGGGAAGTCGGCCAGCACGTTGGTGCCCTGGGCTTCGCCGAAGGCTTCAACGGTCAGCGCGGAGTAATCGTCCTGCCAGCTGCGGCAAGCCTGGATGACTTCGTTTTCCAGCTGCTGCGGGTCGATGTCGATGCGGTTTTTCGGGTCGACGCGCAGGATCAGTTGCACGCGGGCCAGCACGGACTCGGAGAAGAAAGTCCAGAACTCGCAGTCCGAGGCTTTCAGGCGATCCATCAGCACTTGCTGGATCTTCTGGCGCACTTCGGTGGAGTAGATGTCACGTGGCACGTAGGCCAGGCAGTAGCAGAAACGGCCATACGGGTCTTTGCGCAGGAACACGCGGATCTTGTTGCGTTCCTGGATCTGCACGATCGACATCACGGTGCTGAACAGCTCGTCCACCGGCGTCTGGAACAGATCGTCGCGAGGCAGTACTTCGAGGACCTGCGCCAGTTCCTTGCCCAAGTGAGCCTTGGACTGGAAGCCGGAGCGGTGTTCGATTTCCTCGACCTTGCGACGGATGTACGGGATGGCCCGCACGCTTTCGCCGTACACCGACGAGGTGTACAGGCCCATGAAACGGCATTCCTTGATGACCTTGCCGTTGGCGTCGATTTCACGGATCGACACGTAGTCAGGGTAAGCCGGACGGTGTACACGGCTTGGGTGCGCAGCCTTGGCGAACGACAGCAGGGTCGGTTCACGCAGGTATTGCACGGCGTAGTCTTCGATGCGCCGATCTTCGTTGGTCAGGCCCGCACGCAGCTGTTTGGTCAGGCCGAGGAACGAATTCTGGTCGTACTCGATGTGGCCACCATCGGCCTGGTCGGTCACCACGAACTCTTCATAGCCGAGGAAGGTGAAGTGGTTGCCCACCAGCCATTCCAGGAAGCCTTTGATTTCGCTCTTTTCGTCGGAGTCGACGGCGAACTTGCTGTTGTCCAGGTTGGTCAGGATTTCCTGGACCTTGGCTTTCATCGGTTCGAAATCGGCCACCGCGACGCGCACTTCACCGAGCACTTGCTCCAGCTCTTTGGTCAGCACGTTCAATTCAGCGGTGTTGGCGCAGCGGTCGATTTCCAGGTACATCAACGACTCTTGCAGTACTCCGTCACCCTGGGTGCCTTTAGGCAGGATTTCCAGCAGTTCGCCCTTGTCGCTGCGACGCACGCTCAGCACGGTGGTTTGCAGGGTGTGAATGCTGTAGCCGCGACGGTTCAGCTCGGTACGCACCGAGTCCACCAGAAATGGCAGGTCGTGGTGCAGCACTTCGACCGCGGTATGGGTCGACTGCCAGCCGTGGCGTTCGTAATCGGGGTTGTAGACGCGCACTTGCGGTTGCGCGTGATCGAAGCGCTCAAGCAGGCGCCACGCAGAAAGAGTACAGCCAGCGAGGTCGGACAACCGACGTTGGGTCAGTTCATCCAGGGAAATGATGCCGAAAAATTGTTCAGCGAACAGCGCCACTTGTGGCAGTGCCTGTTCACTGATGTGCTGCGCCAGTGCCGCTTGCAGTTGGTGCTGGAAGTCGGCTTTGCTGGCTGCGGTGAAGAACGCCATCTGTGGTACTCCGCTTGGGCTTGTTATTGATGGAAGCGTCGCGTGTTATCCCCTTGCGGGGAGACCGTCAGCTCTGTTCGCGGTCTACAGTAACGAATTCAGAGTGACAGGTGGGTGAAGCTGGACAAGACAATGAGGTCACATTCAACTTCCATAAGATGCGCACCTTGCCAGGTGACGGTACGACGGGCAGGTCAGACTCCTGGCGAGGCACATCCGTTGCGCAGCTTAACGAGTGTAGGAAGCAAGCTGCTTGCGACGCTGCGACATATTCGGTCATCGGCACGCTGCCGGCGGGTTGCGACTTGGGCAACCGGGTGTTTTCGGAGAAACCCCAAGGCGCCGAGTACCGGAAATGACTGATATTGCCCGCCAGGTCATGCCTCAAGGTCTGACACACGATGCAGCACAAAATTCGCCGCAATGGCACAATTGCCCTGCTTCGCCCTCCCCCAGACAGGATTAACCATGCCATTGCAACTCACCACCGCCCACCTGATCGTCAACCCGTGCGATGACGAAGAAGACAACATGGCCATGCTCTGCTGCCACGGCGACAAGGGCGAGATGTTCATGGTGACCCGTTATCCGGACGAGGACGAGGTGGAAGTCACCTGGGATTACGAGCCGTCGACCCTGGACGGGCTGAAGATCACCCTGAGTGCCACGACACTGTTGGTGGAGATTGGCGCGGCGGATGCCGATGCATTGGGCGGCCACGATCAATTGGCAATCACCCACGGCACCGCCGAGTCGGATCTGGCCGAAGTGGAAGAAACCCTGCAGAACATTCTCAAGGGCACCGGGACCTATATCCGGGCCTAGTTGCCAAATCCGCACAATGTGGCGAGGGAGCTTGCTCCCGCTGGGCTGCGAAGCGGCCCCAATCCAGCCAACTGCGTTCTGC
>NZ_JBOIBY010000255.1:0-5318 GCF_050739655.1 Pseudomonas sp.
TGGCCATAGTCCTGGTTCCATTTAAGAACCATAACGTAGGACACGATTGCCAGGGCGACGATCAGGATCGTGCGTTTGATATCCATGATTACTCGGCCATCGAAGAAGAACGGGAGGTAGGGATAGGTGGAACCGGGTCATAACCACCGGGATTCCACGGATGACAGCGACCTAAACGACGAAAGGTCAGCCAGCCACCGCGAAGAAGGCCATGATTTTCGATGGCTTCTAACGCGTAGCAGGAACAACTGGGGTAGAAACGACAGTGACTGGCCATCAGGGGACTAATGGCATAGCGATAAAACTGGATCGGAACGAGTGCCAGTTTACGCATCTGGACTGTCTACCCCTACAGTTTCGGTTTTGACTGCTGGTATCGGCTTGCTGCGTGCCAGACGCTTCCAGAGTTTGCCGAAATGCTGAATCAATTCGGGGTTTTCTACGTCACCCAAACCTTTGCGCGCGACGATAACGATGTCCCAGCCGACCAGCAAATCCTGGTTCAGGCGAAACGATTCGCGCATCAGACGTTTGAGGCGATTGCGCTCGACGGAGAGCTTTACGCTCTTTTTCCCGATAACCAACCCGAGACGGGGGTGATCAAGATCGTTGTTGCGCGCAAGGAGCAGGAGATTTTTCCCCGGAACCTTGCCGGTAGGGGAGTCAAAGACTGCCTTGAAATGCCGGGGTGTAAGCAGACGCTTTTCCCGACTGAAGTCCTGACTCACCTCCAGTGCCGGATTATCAAACTGCCAGACGTGCGCGACCTTTGGCGCGACGACGCGACAGGACGGCACGACCGTTCTTGGTAGCCATGCGAGCACGGAAACCGTGGGTACGAGCGCGTTTGATAGTGCTTGGTTGGAAAGTACGTTTCATGTCGTGTTACCTGGTTCGTCCACAACGGGCCGGAATGGCCCCCGTTTTAAGAGACCGGGGATTCTAGAGAAAGCAAGCGTTCAGGTCAATTTCCAACCAACGTTTCCTTCTAAATAGCTCTTCGGGTGGTTTGAAGTGCGCAGATCGTTCATTAGACATAAAAATAAAGAAGGAGAGTATTTAAAGCTTTTCTGTAAAGCTTATAAAAGCTAGGGCCACGTTCATCTGTGGATAACTACCTTGAGGCCTTATTTGACAAGCTGTACAGAGAATGACAACTACGGTGGAAAACCGTGTTCAGCCTGTGCTGTGCCATCGGAAAACCTGTGTGTGAAAGGCCGGCTTATCCACAGGCAGGTTATCCACCGATTTCCACCCCCAGTTGTGCAATGATCTCAGGGGCGGTTATCCACAGAGCTTATGCACAGACCATTGGTCGTCTTTTTTCCGTATAACGCGTTGATTCTTCTTGGACGGTGAGCCACCTACGTGTGGATAAGTCGGCGTCTGGTCGTTACAATGGCCGCTTGTTTTTGCCTCACCGGCTTTCAACTTAGGGGATATCCGTGTCAGTGGAACTTTGGCAGCAGTGCGTAGAGCTTCTGCGCGATGAGCTGCCTGCCCAACAATTCAACACTTGGATCCGTCCACTACAGGTCGAAGCCGAAGGCGACGAGTTACGCGTCTATGCGCCCAATCGTTTTGTTCTGGACTGGGTCAACGAAAAGTATCTGGGCCGTGTCCTGGAACTTCTCGACGAGCACGGCAACGGTTCGACGCCTGCGCTTTCCTTATTAATAGGAAGCAAACGCAGCTCGGCACCGCGCGCTGCGCCAAATGCTCCACTGGCTGCTGCTGTTGCAGCCCAGGCCCAGGTCGCTTCGGCACCTGTCCCTGCGGCACCAGTCGCCGCACCGACCAAGCGCGCTACGCAAAAGGTCGCCGAGGTCATTGAAGAAGAACCTTCGCGGGAAAGCTTCGACCCGATGGCCGGCGCCAGCTCGCAACAAGCTCCGGTTCGCGCAGAACAACGAACAGTGCAGGTCGAAGGTGCGCTCAAGCACACCAGCTACCTGAACCGGACCTTCACCTTCGAAAATTTCGTTGAGGGTAAGTCCAACCAGCTGGCCCGGGCTGCTGCCTGGCAAGTGGCGGATAACCCGAAGCACGGTTACAACCCGCTCTTCCTTTATGGTGGTGTGGGTCTGGGTAAAACTCACTTGATGCATGCTGTGGGTAACCATCTATTAAAGAAGAACCCGAATGCCAAGGTCGTGTACCTGCATTCCGAGCGCTTTGTGGCCGACATGGTCAAGGCCTTGCAACTGAACGCAATCAATGAGTTCAAGCGTTTCTACCGTTCGGTGGACGCCTTGCTGATCGATGACATTCAGTTCTTCGCCCGCAAAGAGCGTTCGCAGGAAGAGTTTTTCCACACCTTCAACGCGCTGCTCGAAGGTGGTCAGCAGGTCATTCTCACCAGTGACCGATACCCGAAAGAGATCGAAGGCCTCGAAGAGCGCCTCAAATCCCGTTTCGGCTGGGGCCTGACGGTTGCCGTCGAGCCGCCGGAGCTGGAAACCCGAGTGGCGATCCTGATGAAGAAGGCCGACCAGGCCAAGGTGGAACTGCCTCACGATGCCGCGTTCTTCATTGCCCAGCGCATTCGTTCCAATGTCCGTGAGCTTGAAGGTGCGCTGAAGCGCGTGATTGCTCACTCGCACTTTATGGGGCGCGACATCACGATTGAGTTGATTCGCGAATCCCTGAAGGACCTCTTGGCGCTGCAAGACAAACTGGTCTCTGTGGATAACATTCAGCGCACTGTCGCCGAGTACTACAAGATCAAGATCTCCGATCTGCTGTCCAAACGCCGATCGCGTTCGGTCGCTCGCCCACGTCAGGTGGCGATGGCGCTATCCAAGGAACTGACCAACCACAGCCTGCCGGAAATCGGCGATGTGTTTGGTGGTCGAGATCACACGACGGTTTTGCACGCGTGTCGCAAGATCAACGAACTTAAGGAATCCGACGCGGACATCCGCGAGGACTACAAGAACCTGCTGCGTACACTGACCACTTGATGAACACCAGCGCAGCTTATTAAGGCAAGGGACTAGACCATGCATTTCACCATTCAACGCGAAGCCCTGTTGAAACCCCTGCAACTGGTCGCAGGCGTCGTCGAACGCAGACAGACCTTGCCGGTGCTATCCAACGTGCTGCTGGTTGTCGAAGGCCAGCAATTGTCGCTGACCGGTACCGACCTGGAAGTCGAGCTGGTCGGTCGTGTTCAACTCGAAGAGCCTGCTGAGACAGGGTCCATTACCGTGCCTGCGCGCAAGCTGATGGACATTTGTAAAAGCCTGCCGAACGATGCGCTGATCGACATCAAGGTAGACGAACAGAAGCTTGTAGTGAAAGCCGGTCGGAGCCGCTTCACCCTGTCGACTCTGCCGGCCAACGATTTCCCGACTGTAGAAGAAGGTCCAGGTTCGCTGACCTGCAGCCTGGAGCAAAGCAAGCTGCGTCGTTTGATTGAACGCACCAGTTTCGCCATGGCTCAGCAAGATGTGCGTTACTACCTCAACGGCATGTTGTTGGAAGTCTCTGCCGGTGTGATCCGTGCCGTCGCCACCGATGGCCACCGTCTGGCAATGTGCTCGATGCAGGCTGATATTGGCCAGCCGGATCGCCATCAGGTCATCGTGCCGCGCAAGGGTATCCTTGAGTTGGCGCGCTTGCTGACCGAACCGGACGGCATTGTCAGCATCGTTCTGGGTCAGCATCACATTCGCGCTACCACTGGCGAGTTCACCTTTACCTCGAAACTGGTGGACGGCAAATTCCCTGACTATGAGCGCGTTCTGCCTAAAGGCGGCGACAAGCTGATACTCGGTGACCGTCAGGCGCTGCGTGAAGCTTTCAGCCGTACTGCGATTCTTTCCAACGAAAAATACCGCGGTATCCGTCTGCAACTGGCCACTGGGCAGCTGAAGATTCAGGCGAATAACCCGGAGCAGGAAGAGGCGGAAGAAGAAGTAGGGGTTGAATACAACGGCGGCTCTCTGGAAATCGGCTTCAACGTGAGCTATCTACTTGACGTCCTTGGTGTGATGACCACCGAACAGGTTCGTCTGATCCTGTCTGACTCCAACAGCAGTGCGCTGGTGCAAGAGTCGGACAATGATGACTCGGCTTACGTTGTCATGCCGATGCGTCTGTAATTATGCTCAGCAGAAGCTAGATGTCCTTAAGTCGCGTCTCGGTCACCGCGGTGCGCAATTTGCACCCGGTGACCTTCTCCCCTTCTCCCCGAATCAATATTCTTTACGGCGCCAACGGCAGCGGCAAAACCAGTGTTCTGGAAGCCATTCACCTGCTGGGGCTTGCCCGTTCGTTTCGCAGCACCCGTTTATTGCCGGTCATTCAATATGAGCAGTTGGCGTGCACAGTGTTCGGCCAGGTTGAACTCGCCGAGAGTGGTCAGAGTGCCTTGGGCATCTCGCGGGACCGTCAGGGTGAGTTTCAGATCCGCATCGACGGGCAGAACGCTAGAAGCGCAGCGCAACTGGCTGAGATTCTGCCCCTGCAGTTGATCAACCCGGACAGCTTTCGATTATTGGAAGGGGCGCCGAAGATTCGCCGGCAGTTTCTCGACTGGGGTGTGTTCCACGTGGAACCGCGTTTCATGTCCACTTGGCAGCGCTTGCAGAAGGCCCTGCGCCAGAGAAACTCTTGGCTGCGGCATGGTACACTTGACGCCGTTTCGCAAGCGGTTTGGGACAGGGAACTGTGCCAGGCCAGCGCTGAAATCGATGAATACCGCCGTGCTTACATCAAAGCCTTAAAGCCAGTCTTTGAACGGACCTTGAGCGACTTGGTTGAGCTTGAGGGCCTTACGCTTAGTTATTACCGAGGGTGGGACAAAGACCGTGAGCTGAGCGCTGTGCTCGCTGGGTCCCTTCAACGGGATCAGCAAATGGGTCATACCCAAGCCGGACCACAACGTGCTGACTTGCGTCTTAGATTGGGCGCACACAATGCCGCGGACATTCTGTCCCGGGGGCAGCAGAAGTTGGTGGTGTGTGCCTTGCGAATTGCCCAAGGGCATTTGGTGAGCCAGGCCCGACGCGGTCAGTGTATTTATCTGGTGGATGACTTGCCGTCTGAGCTGGACGAGCAGCACCGTCGCGCGCTTTGCCGCTTGCTGGAAGACTTACGCTGCCAGGTTTTTATTACCTGTGTAGATCACGAATTATTGAGGGAAGGCTGGCAGACGGAAACGCCAGTCGCTTTGTTCCACGTGGAACAGGGCCGTATCACCCAGACCCACGACCATCGGGAGTGAAGGCATTGAGCGAAGAAAATACGTACGACTCAACGAGCATTAAAGTGCTGAAAGGCCTGGATGCCGTACGCAAACGTCCCGGTATGTA
>NZ_JBOIBY010000256.1:0-8449 GCF_050739655.1 Pseudomonas sp.
AGGCGCAAGGTTGCGTTGCGCACGCCCTCAAATCGAAGAAACAGTCGCTCATGTGACCGGGGCGCGCTGTCCCGTCAGATGAGCTGACAGGACATTGAGCGCGACGGACCACCCTCCCCTTGCTTACCTCCTTCTACGCTCCTGACGGTGACGAAATCGGTCGATCATCAGGAGAAAACGCATGTCATTGTTCCAAGGTATCTGGGTTCCGCTGGTCACGCCGTTCCACAACGGCGCCATCGATTTCGTCGGGTTGCGGCGCTTGGTCAGCCACCTGCTGGAAAAAGGTGTCGACGGCCTGATTGTCTGTGGCACCACCGGGGAGCCGGCCGCCATGGGCAAGTACGAGCAACTTGCAGTGCTCGATGCCGTGCTGGAGCTGGTGCCGGCGCACCGCGTCGTCATGGGTCTGGCGGGCAACAACCTGGCTGAGTTGCTGCAATTTCAGAGTGAAATCCTCAAGCGTCCCGTAGCGGGTTTGCTGGTGCCTGCACCGTATTACATTCGTCCCTCCCAGGCTGGGCTTGAAGCGTTTTTCAAGACCGTCGCCGATGCCTCCAGCGTGCCGCTGATTCTTTACGACATCCCCTATCGCACCGGCGTGGCCTTCGAACAGGCGACCCTGCTCAACATCGTCGACCACGAGCGAATCGTCGCGATCAAGGACTGCGGCGGCAACCTGACCAACACCCTGGCGCTACTGAACTCGGGAAAAGTCGATGTGCTGTGTGGTGAAGACAACCAGATTTTCAGCGCCTTGTGCCTGGGTGCAAAAGGCGCGATTGCGGCGTCGGCCCATGTGCATGCCGAGCGCTTTGTGAGGCTGTATCAACAGATCCGCGACAACCAGTTGGCGGATGGGCGTGCAACCTTTTTTGAACTGCTGCCGCTGATTCAAAGCCTGTTTATCGAACCCAATCCCGCCCCGGTGAAAACCGCCCTGGCCCTCGAAGGCTTGATCGGTGATGAACTGCGCGCGCCGATGCAACGCAGCAGCGAGGCCATGGTCACGCGCCTGAAGGCGGTACTCGATGCATTGAACAAGCGATAGAGCACCCGAGTACCATGAAACGATCGCCTGACGCCTGCGGGAATCAACATGCTCTACCGAATCGCCGCTGATGGGCTGGTGCTGTTTCACCTGGCGTTCATTGTGTTCGTATTGTTCGGCGGGCTGCTGGTGCTCAAATGGCGCCGCCTGATCGGGTGGCACCTGCCTGCTGCCGCCTGGGGTGTGGCGGTGGAGATGTTCCACCTGCCTTGCCCGCTGACGCATTGGGAAAACCTGATGCGCCACGCCGCCGGGGAAACGGGCTATGGCGGTGGTTTCATCGAACATTACGTGTGGCCGATCATCTACCCGGCCGGGCTGACGCCTGACATTCAGCTATGGCTGGCCGGCGTGGTGCTGCTGGTGAACGTGCTGGTCTATCTTCGGGTGATCAGGCAAAGGAAAGGGCGACGGAGATAACGTCAGTTGGCAATGACGCTCATATTGCGACCGCTGGCCTTGGCCACATACAACGCTTTGTCGGCGGCACCGATCAAGTCCTCGGTAGAGGTCTGCGCCGCCGGGTCGTAGCCGCAGACACCCACGCTGACCGTCACCACGCCTTCGGGACTTGCACTGTGCAGCAAGCCAGCCTCTTGCACCGCGCGACGGATTTTTTCCGCCACCAGGAATGCGCCCACGTAATCGGTGCCGGGCAACACCACGGCAAACTCTTCACCACCAAAACGCGCGGCCAGATCGCCGGGGCGATTGATGTTGTCGACAATGATTGCGCTGATCTTGCGCAAGCACTCGTCGCCCGCCAGATGGCCGTACTGGTCGTTGAACGCTTTGAAATAGTCGGCATCGATCATCAGCAGCGATAGAGCGGTCACATTGCGCCGGGCACGACCCGCTTCGGCCTGGATGAACAAGTCGAACTGACGCCGGTTGGCCAACCCGGTGAGCGCGTCTTCCAGTGCGAGCAGTTCCAGATTGCGATTGACCTCAAGCAGCTTGTCCTGGGCACCCAGCAACTCGACCTGAATGCGGTCTTGCTGCTTCATCAACTTGATCAGGCGGTAACCCAATACGCCGAGAAATCCGAGCAGCAACGCAACGATGAGCGCACTGAGCATCGATTCCTTTCGCCAGCTTGCAAGCACTTCCTGCTTCTCCAGCGCGGCGAACACAATCAGCGGGTAACCCTCGACACGTCGGTAACCCACCACCCGTTCCACACCGTCGATCACCGATTTGATGGTGGCCGTCCCGAAGCTGTTTTCGGGCAGCAAACGGGTGAACAGCGGGCTCTGGGCCAGGCTGGCGCCGATGTCCGTTTCGTGGAACGGTCGACGCACGATAATGCGTGCATCGTCGGCGATCAGGCTGATGACACCATTGTTGCCCATGTCGATGCTGTCATAGAGCTGCAGGAAGTGCGTCAGATAGATCGTGGCCAGCGCCACGCCGGCAAAACTGCCATCGGCATGATTGACCCGGCGCGACACGGTCATGATCCACTCACCGCTCGAACGGCTCTTGATCGACGGGCCAATGTGCGGACCGCGATCAGGATGGTCGCGATGGAAGATGAAATATTCACGGTCGGCATTGTTGGCGACGGCGACTTCGGCGCCGTTGGAATTGGCAACCCATTGGCCGGTTTCGTCATAGACGAACAGGCCATGAAGCTGGCTCAACTCACCGCGCTGGACGCTGAGCAGGCGTTGCAGGCGATTGAGCCGGCCTGGGTCGATGCCATCATTTTCGAGGCGGTCAACCAGGGTAAGCAGCAGCGTATCCGCTTGCTTGATCGAAGCTTGCGCCTGGGAAGCCAAGGTCTGCGAAAGGTTGGACAACGTCACATCCTTATCATGCAGACGGTACTGGCGAGAACTCCAGGCTTGCCAGGTGACAATCACCGCCATCGACAGGCACACCGCAATCAGAAGTGTCACCACAGAGCGAGACTTGAGCGGCGCGATGCCTGGACGGCTTTTTTCAATTCGATCGTAAATGGATGGATGCCCCATGTCGCTCACTCCCTGAGTCTGGTAAGTCGAAGCTTCCCGCTCGCTTTTGTTTATCAACAGGCCTGATCGGCAATCAGAGCAATCAGCGCGATGCTTGTTTCACTTCCTCCAGCCACGCCGGGTTCAGTCGAGTCTGGTCGGTATCCAGCCCCAGCGTTTCCATTCGCGCTTTGTGCTGGTCCATTTCCCTGCTCAATTGACCATGGTCGCTGGAGTTCCCATCCAGTTGATGCATTTGGCTCAACCCCAAATGATAGAACCGTAGCAGCTTCATGGCAGTCGGATCACCGGCGTCCACGGCAGCGGTCACGTGGTGCATGACATTGGTGATACTCATCAGGCTGCGCTTGAGTTGCCAACTATAGACCGCTGGCGCCATCCATTCCTGGGTCCAGAACACTTTGCGCATCAGCGCCGCCATCAGCAACACAGCGGCGAACACACCGCCGATATTGAACCGCAGGTTGTCTGCGCCAGGCTCGCCGAACAATGCCACCGCCGCCGTGGACAGCCCCATCGCCAGCGCCACGAAGACCAAGGCAATCACCAGCGTGCTGCGCCGTGTCTGTTGCCGGTAGATTTGGGCGTTCATCGGCTGGATTTCGAACATTGTGTGGGGCTTCCCTGGCTTGAATGCTAAAAAGGTTCGGAGGATAAAAAAGACTGCGCGCCATTATCGCCTCTGCGCGGGATTTAGCTATGCTGGGGCTCCTTTTCATCTTTTCATCGTCAAACGGGGACATGGCGAGACAACGCAGTTCGTGCCATCTTCTTTCATGGATACACACTATTCGGATGCCATCCGTTGTTTCTGTAGGAATGACATCGTTTTAAGGATCATTGAATGACCCAACGACAAGTAATCAACGCTTCGGTCAGCCCGAAAGGCAGCCTGGAAACACTCTCTCAACGGGAAGTCCAGCAACTGAGCGAAGCCGGATCCGGCAGTACCTACGACATCTTCCGCCAATGCGCCCTGGCCATCCTCAACACCGGCGCCCACGTCGATAACGCCAAAACCATCCTCGAAGCCTACAAGAGCTTCGAAATCCGTATTCACCAACAAGACCGCGGCGTACGCCTGGAACTGCTGAACGCCCCGGCCGACGCCTTCGTCGACGGCGAAATGATCGCCAGTACCCGTGAAATGCTGTTCAGTGCCCTTCGCGATATCGTCTACACCGAAAACGAACTCGACAGCCAACGCATCGACCTCAGCACCTCCCAAGGCATCAGCGACTACGTCTTCCACCTGCTGCGCAACGCCCGCACCCTGCGCCCCGGCGTGGAGCCGAAGATCGTGGTGTGCTGGGGCGGCCACTCGATCAACACCGAAGAATACAAATACACCAAGAAAGTCGGCCATGAACTGGGCCTGCGTAGCCTCGACGTGTGCACCGGCTGCGGCCCCGGCGTGATGAAAGGCCCGATGAAAGGCGCCACCATCGCCCACGCCAAACAGCGCATCCATGGCGGACGTTACCTGGGCCTCACCGAACCCGGCATCATCGCTGCCGAGGCGCCGAACCCGATCGTCAACGAACTGGTGATCCTGCCGGACATCGAGAAACGCCTTGAAGCCTTCGTCCGCGTCGGCCACGGCATCATCATCTTCCCGGGCGGCGCCGGTACGGCTGAAGAATTCCTCTACCTGCTCGGCATCCTGATGCACCCGGGCAACGCGGGCCTGCCCTTCCCGGTCATCCTCACCGGCCCCAAACATGCAGCGCCGTATCTGGAACAACTCGACGCCTTCGTCGGCGCCACCCTTGGCGAAGCCGCCAAGCAGCATTACCAGATCATCATTGACAACCCGGCCGAAGTCGCCCGGCAGATGAGCCAGGGCCTCAAGGCCGTCAAACAGTTCCGCCGTGAGCGCGCCGATGCGTTCCACTTCAACTGGCTGCTGAAAATCGACGAAGGCTTCCAGCGCCCGTTCGACCCGACCCACGAAAACATGGCCAACCTGAAGCTGAGCCGCGACCTGCCAGCCCACGAACTGGCCGCCAATCTGCGTCGGGCGTTTTCCGGTATCGTTGCCGGCAACGTCAAGGACAAGGGCATCCGCCTTATCGAAAAGCACGGCCCTTACCAGATCCGTGGTGATGCAGAGATCATGCAACCGCTGGATCAACTGCTCAAAGCCTTCGTCGCCCAGCACCGGATGAAACTGCCGGGTGGCGCGGCGTATGTGCCGTGTTATCAGGTTGTTGCGTGACAGGTAGCTGTTAACGATAAAAGCCGGAGCTCATGCTTCGGCTTTTTTGCATTTTCATCCTTGTGGTGGAGCCGGCTCGCGATGTTTGGGTGTTGGGCGGTGATTTTTGATTGTTTACATATCCGTTGCTGCGGTAACGGCTGCTTTTGGTTCCGCCCTTACGGCGGGTTACTTGGAAAAGCGCCAAGTAACCAAGCGCTTTTATCACCTGACGTACGGTGCCTCGCCTGGGCTCGGCATTCCCTCGCTCCGGTGTCCATCCGGGGGCATCGCCTCCGGTTTGCTGCGCTGCACCTCCTCTCGATGTGTGCGGCTTCGCCGCACGGCGCTGCGCGCCTAACCCCCGGATGAACACCTCCACTCGGCCTTCCGACGGCGCAGATCAAGATCAAGATCAAAAGCCAAAGCAAGATCACAAGCCAGAGCCAGAGCCAGAGCCAGAGACAGAGCAGTTCGCGCTGCTATCGGGTTGGAGCGCTCCCCTGTAGGAGCTGTCGAGTGCAACGAGGCTGCGATCTTTTGATTTTAAAAGGCAAAGATCAAAAGATCGCAGCCTGCGGCAGCTCCTACAGAAGGAATGCGTCGATCCTGACGAAACCATAAAAAAGCCCGCTGACCGTTACCGGTCCAGCGGGCTTTTTTTGCACAAGCATCTCAGTGAGCCACAGCCGCCTGCTCGTCCATTTTCTGTCGCAGGCTCAGTGGACGCATATCGGTCCAGGTCTCTTCAATGTAAGCCAGGCATTCCTTTTTCAGCCCGCTTTTGCCCACGGTACGCCAGCCTTGTGGCACGGCTTTGTAATCGGGCCAGATCGAGTATTGCTCTTCGTGGTTGACCACGACCTGAAAGAGGATGTCCTCGCGGTCGAATACTGACGTCATGCTGTCTCTCCATCGCTGTAGGGTGGGCTGCACGCCGCGTGCAGCCGGTATGTAGAAGGAACGTACCAGGGCCTGGAAAATTTAGAGGCTGGCAGTCGCCGCAAGCAAAGCCCTGCCGAAAATCTCGGCGACCCGGTCTATTTCGGCTGCGGTAATCACCAGGGGTGGCAGGAAACGCACCACGGCGCCGTGACGGCCGCCCAGCTCCAGGATCAAGCCACGTTTCAGGCATTCGCGCTGAACCAGCGGCGCCAGTCGCGCAAATGCCGGTGGATGACCGAGTGTGTCCAGCGGGCCACTCGGGTCGACCAGTTCGACGCCCAGCATCAAGCCACGACCGCGAATATCGCCCAACTGCGGGAAGTCCCGTTGCAGGATGCGCAGGTGTTCGCTCAAGCGTTCGCCCATGGCGGCGGCGTGCTCGCAAACCTTGTGCTCGACCAGATAACGCATGACGGCTGAACCAGCAGCCATCGCCATCTGGTTGCCACGAAAGGTTCCGGCATGGGCACCCGGCAGCCAGGTGTCGAGCCAGTCGCGGTACACCACGACCGCCAGCGGCAGGCTGCCGCCAATGGCCTTGGACATCACCACGACATCGGGAATGATTGCGGCATGTTCGAAGGCGAACATCTTGCCGGTGCGAGCAAAACCGCTCTGGATCTCGTCGACGATCAGCGCGACGCCAGCCTTTTCGGTGATCCGGCGCAAACCCCGCAGCCAGTCCAGATCGGCCGGAATCACCCCGCCCTCGCCCTGCACCACTTCAACGATCACCGCGGCAGGCAATTGCACGCCGGCTTCGGGGTCGCTCAACAGGTTTTCGAGGTAGTTGAGATTGGCCTTGATCCCCTGCGCGCCACCCAATCCGAACGGGCAACGGTATTGGTAAGGGTATGGCATGAACTGCACGCCGCTGCTGAGCAAGGCGCCCAAGGGTTTCTTCGGCCCCAGGCTGCCCATCAGGCTCAATGCCCCTTGGCTCATGCCGTGGTAACCACCCTGAAACGACAACACGGTGCTGCGACCCGTAGCCGTGCGCACCAGTTTCAGCGCGGCTTCCACAGCGTCGGTGCCGGTGGGGCCGCAGAATTGAATTTTCGCTTGCGCGGCCAAATCTGGCGGCAGCAAGGCAAACAGGTCCTGAACGAACTGATCCTTGACCGGTGTGGTCAGGTCCAGGGTGTGCAGCGGCAATTCATCCGTCAGCACTTGCTGGATCGCGTCGATCACCACTGGGTGATTGTGCCCCAGCGCCAGGGTACCGGCGCCGGCCAGGCAATCGATGAAGGTGCGGCCTTCGACGTCTTCCACAAAAATGCCCTTGGCGCGCTTGAGTGCCAGGGGAATGCGTCGCGGGTAGCTGCGGGCGTTGGATTCCTGCTGGCTCTGACGGGCCAGCAACGGCGATTCGTTGAACTGATAAAGCGTCTCGGCAGGTGTCGGGGCGACCCGGGCCGACGGCTCTTCGATAAGGCTGGTAGCGACTGACATCTCTCGACCCCTCAATACGCTGTGGATAGTGACCAAAACTGCACACCGGGCAGGTGCGCTTTCCTGTTCTGGAAACGCATCAGCACGCCGAGGATTTACACCCGCGATCAGCTTTATATGCAGGAAGTTGGAGGTCTTTGTGCATGGGGATGGCATGCAGTCCCGCGACCATGAAGGCCTGGGCGCAAGGCTGATACCCCAGATGCCGGTAAAACGCTTCGCCGGTTCGAGTGCTGTTGAGTCGTGCCTTGAGCAAGCCCTGAACACATAACCAATCTTCGAGGTCATGCACCAACGCCTGGCCGGCGCCTCGACGGAACCATTCCGGTTGCACGTAACAGAACGCCACCTTGCCGTTGATCGCAGCCATGGCAACCCCGACGGGTTTGTCCTGCAACAGCGCGAGGTTCAGGTACAAGCGTGAATCGCTGAGCCAGGACTGGATGTGTTCTGCGGTTTTGTTGTGGATCCAGGCGGCAACGGTTTGCGGATGGTTGCGATGGTCGAGCGCGCAACCGACGCGGATGGATCGCTCGATGATGCGGCTGATGATGCCGGCGTCGGCCGGGGTTGCCTTGCAGGTGTGTATCGGTCCTTCCATGGCGCAGTTACCTCAATCCATTGAGTCAGGCTGCGGGGGACGATAGCGCTAAGGGTGCCAGGTGACCAATGGAGAGAAGTTACCGGTGATGTGCCACACAACAAAACTGACAGATCGTTCCAACGCGCTGCGCGGCAACGATCTGTCTATGTTGACTGAAAAGATGCCATCACGTGCAAGCACTAATCCGAGTCAGTTAAGGAACTGTAGGAGCGAGCTTGCTCGCG
>NZ_JBOIBY010000257.1:0-22553 GCF_050739655.1 Pseudomonas sp.
CGGCCCAGCGGATATCCGCTGGGCCGATGGGTCTGCGTGCATGCGGACTGGTTCCCGCCGAGCGCGCATTGAAGCCCGCTCGACGCTGCCAGATCGCTTCACCGGTAGGGCTGCGCAGCTGGTTGCGGCTGCAGACGAACAGCAGGTTGGTCACAGTTGGTCCAACAATTGCCGGGTGCTACGGATGGGATAAGCGATACCAAGCTGGCTTGCACTTACCAGCTTGCATCCCCTTCTTTTCAAGCGTGTACTTGGTGGATTTCGCCTCGCAGTCGCCGCCGAAGTTGCAGCACTTTTGCGGAACCGGCCAGGGCATGATGCGCAAATACTTGAGCATGATGAATGACAAAGGGCAATCGGCAGCAACGAAACGACACCCTTGCCGGCGGTGGCCCAGCTGCCGGAATTTGACAACAATCTGTTCCTGTGGGGACTTGCAGGCTTTTGCCACGAGTATGTCACTGCAGCGATGAGGTCTCACCGAGTCCGGTGCGCTTTGGCAGGTGCTACAGCACGTTTCGATGTGCGAGCGCACGCAGGTAGCTTGCCCCTGCCGGCGTTAGGCGCTCGTCGAAGAATTCCAACCTTTCTAGATCTTCGAGATAGCCAGACGGAAGGTCTCCTGCAATGCGGTCGAAAGCTCTCTGGACTCCTGTCGGAGACAAGCGGAGTAGTTTTTCCTTTCCTATCTTTTCTATCACGTGAGAAAGCGTGAATCGATTCATCCCCTCATCGGGTGGAATCAACTCAAAGTCTGGCCCATGCTTTCGCACCCTTTCCATCATCATACGACGATTCAACTTCGCGACTTCTCGCTGCAAACTAGCCAACTCTTGTTCTTTCGCTTTCAACTCATTTGAAAATCGATCCTTCTCCTCTTTCTGCAAGTTCGATCTTTCAATTAAATCGCGAACCATCCTATTCCGCTCTTCCATTGCCTTACTGACTTCCTGCTTCTCGTCTTCTAGCTTTTTCTTTGTCAGATCAGCAACTTCGCCACCACCTTTGTGGCCGCCGTCTTGAAGATAATTACGCATTGACGAGTAGCCTTCATCTAGATGACGAAGCCTCTCGCCAAATCCACTTTCCATCTTTGCCAACAACTGCGCGATGTCTCGAGTGAATTTGTATGTGTTGTCATAGAAAGCGTTACTGGTATCCGTCGCCTTGAAATAGAAGAGCGCGGCCAACGCAACTGAGAACATCGCCAAGAGCAATGATAGAAGCGTGGGGAAGTCGACCTTGAACTCCAAGGGAGTTTGATAGATCTTCACGGAAACAACACAGACCAAGATCAGCGAGCACGCGGCCTTCACTACCTCCCATACGAATACCATCTTCTTTTCTTCTGCAGACATGGCAAGCCTCATTTTCCTTTGGCATGAAACGTCCAGCGCGTCGTAGACATCCGCCAGACCTCCTTAGTGGTCGCGATCGGCCTCGAATCCAACTGATCGGTGTAATTATTAGAGCTCGGCTCGAACCACTGAGTGATCCACTCTGGGCCAGCGCCTCCTGCGTCGAACCCCAGGATCACTTTCTGGAAACAAGAACGGGCTCATGCAACAATCAACCCATCACTGTATTCCAGTCAATGTCGTAGCCAGCAGCACGCAACTCTTTACCCAGGGCGAGTCGCCATCCCCCACTGCGATCCATGTCAGTCCACACAACGCCAGCAAAATCACTAGGAATATCAACGGAACCTTTTCGCAACGCACATACATTTTCCCTGCCGAGTCGCGCCATAAAATAACCCAACTCCAACAATACGTTCTGACGAGCACGCAGCGCCAGCGTCTCCCCGCCTACGGGCCTTCCTTCGTCGTCAGGCGTCAGCAGTACGATGGCAAAGCCAACGTCCGCATGCGCTTCGACCTTCTCTATGATGGTGCGACCGCGACTGGCCTGTTCATGAAGAATGATTGGCGTGAGGCCTAAGTCGGAAACAAACCGCGCCGTGGCCTCACGAGCTTCGCCGTCATGCCCATGAACGATAAAAATCTTCTTTGATATCTCTCTGATGAGCGCCACCTTCACGGCTCCATGCCTGCTGACATACATCTTGTAATCTCTAACGAAAGGAATAATCAAATCTCGCGTCATTGAATGCAAGCCAGACATAAGATTACGCCCAGAGTTGAAGAAATGGTGCGAGAAGTTCAGAGCATGCTCGGGGCGCGACGTCAGATCCTTAAGCAGGAGCAGCATCATTCCCAACTGCTGGGCAGGATCCTCAGGCCAAACGATTCGATGGCTGCCGGCCATGCTTCCACCAGTTGCTTCACTAGCGGCAAGGAATGCTGGGTAGTCCAGGCCTTCTGTCAGCCTTTCATTAATTGCTCTCAAATCCTCATGGTTAAGTAGTCGACCCAACGCGCGAAATGGTCGCTCGTAGGTCTGATAGCTTGCACCTTGAAGATCAAGAACGGCGGCCTTGATTTGCTCGAAGACATCAACACTGGTCATTCTTCGTCACTCTCTAACCTTGCCTGCGCTGCACGATCAATGATCCGGACGCGATATTGCTCTTTGAGTGATTCAGTGATCTGGGAGACTATGGGATTGCCAGCCCATGGCTCAACTTTTGAATCGATGAGTGATCTGACCTGCTGTATGGCGGCCTCAATACTGCTTGGCTCATTTGGATCGAATGTCACTCCCCCCAAGTCCCCATCCAGTTCCGCTATGGCGCTCTTCGCTTGTTCCAACTGCCGGGACAGCTTATCCAAGCCGGACACCTTGATCATGACAACTCCTCCATTGAGTGTAGGTCCGTGAAACCGCGCATTGAGTCTAACCCTCGAGCTGATCTGCAGACTGCGGCCCGGCCTGCAACTCACAAATTATCGCCAAACCACCAACGATTTGGCAGGCTTCCGGATCCGGATAGTTCATCGGGGGCCATGTCGCCCCCACCGCCTGAGCACACCCGATGCTTCGGACAATGCTGCGACCGAAGGACGCTTGTATCCAGGTAGCGCCCTAGGGCGAGCCATCATGATTGCCGCAGTAGCTAGAGGGTTTATTTAACAGAACAGAATCGGGTCAAAAAGAAAAGGGCCGATGCATCTCTGCGTTGGCCCTTGTTCCAAAACTAATTTTAGACGGGTACGGCGAGATCTGACCCGGCGCATCCCTGCCGCCCGCTACCGAGACTTTCGAACAACGACTTGGCCGTTGCTTGACTGGACGAAGAACGAACCCCTCTTTGCCGGCGCCGAACTTTTGAGGTCAGAAACCTGACCATTGAACTGGGGCGCAATGATCCTAGCTTGCTTTTCTCCGCGCCCATGAGGTGCCTTGAAGGCGGCGCAGTTGAGTGCATTAAGCGTCATGGTTGTACCCGACGTGTTGATGGATGATTTCCGGTTCGTTGAGGAATGCAAATGGCATGCCACGTCGCATCAAGCCAATCCGCGTTCGGCCTCCCACTGTAGGGATACCCATCGCAAACTTCTGTATTGCGGACTCGGCATTCACCAATGTGGAGACCAGGTCAACGGCCGACTGTACCGGGAGGTTAGCCCAATCAAATTCCGGGCTACCATCAGACCATGATAAGGCGGCCGGGACCATCTCATCAATAGTTGCTTCGAACGGTTCTGGAACAGCCACGCCTTGGTTTCGTAGTTGAGTGAGAACAGAAGCCACTACGCTCTCTCGATGCGTTGCCAAGCTATCCGCAAATGACCGATTGATAGCCCACCTCGTTACTGGGTTGATCCCTAGCAGCAGACTGGCAATTGAGTTGGCCTGGCCTGCCCAGGCAGCGCTATGGTGGGTCTGCTCAAACAACTCGGTCGCCGCGTTTTGCGCCACGCTTACGCGAATAACCTTAACGTATTCATCTTCCTTCCCATATCCCGCGATTAGGAACTGGAGATCGTCCAAGACTCCGTAGGCCGCAGGATCCACACCGTCGAATCCAACTTGAACCTCCCACAGCGGCCTAACATACTCCAGGAACGCACCTACAACGTCTTGTACAGATCTAAAACCATGCTCTTCAGTCCGGCATCTACGTCGGAATCGATCCGCGATTTCAGCGATTACTATGCCGTTAAGAGACCCGAGCCCTGAAGTAGTCGCCGCGACTGAGCACTCAATGTTCTGCTCATCATCGTCTTCGTAGAGCAAGAACATTTTCTGCACCCCTCCCATGATGTTAGTGGGAGTTGGAAGCAGGTGCCTTTCATCGTAAGCGAGCAGAAGGCGTCCCTGAGGATCGGTCATCAGGTTGCCGTCTCCGTCTCTCGCAAGTGCATCCGGTGTTCGGAACGGGAAGTACGCCCGCTCTACGATGCTAGAAAGCGAATCGCAACCAAGAACCACGCCATGGTAGGTCGCTACAACGACATTGGTGGTCATCCTTGCCCCCGTTCGAATTTAGTGCCCTGACAAACCATTTTGATGGACAATTCCGGCGGATATTAGCCCGCTACCTGCTTCCGCACCAGCGCTGAAAGCTGCTAGGCCTGCCACGGCAACAACCACAAATAACTCTGCCTTTTGTCTCGGCGTTATCGCCACGGGGTAGTCGATCTGCCTCAAAGGAGGCTGATCGTAGCCTTACGTGTTTGGGAACGTGGGAGTAGAGTGAGACTAGGGTGATATACGAAAAAGGCCTGCGCCATAGGGCGCAAGCCTTTGTTCGTACACCAGTTTTGGTCGGGACGGCCGGATTTGAACCGACGACCCTCTGCCCCCCAGGCATCGCTACTGTCGACGCCAAGCATCTGATTCTATAGGTTTCGTCGTAGCCAAGGCGGCTACCCGAACGCTCAATTGCGGCCGATATGTATCAATAGGTTACAACCCGATAGGGTGATGCGGACATGCGAACACTGGCAACGCTGAAGAGCAATGTCTGCTATCAGCCAGAAGCGGACATCTTCATGGGAAGCCGCGCCGGAAGCACTGGCTAATGTCCGCTTCAGGTCGGAAGCAACCCATTAGATCACCATCAGGCTACCGCGCCCTTTGGGCTCTATCGAACCGTCGGGCTAGCGCAAAAGCGCGATGACGAAGGCTCTGCGGAAAATGTTCGTTGGCAGCCACCGCATTTGCCAGCTTGGCCAGTTCGCTGTCCAGGCTTGCCCCATCTTCAATCCACCGAACGGCTAACTCCGCCCAATAGGGAGTTGGCCAGCCAAGCCCAGCTTTGATGGCCCCACGCACCAACTCTGGCGACGTGACGTCCTTATGCGGCGACTCAAGGAGCACAACAAGCTCACGGCTGTCCACTGGTCTTCCCTATATCGTGCGTTGCGCGGATTGTCCGCTCTAGTTTGGATGCTGCCATGTCGAGCCCACGACTGCTTTCGGCCAGAAGCGGATATCTGGCTAATGCCACCCTGGCGACTAATGCGCCGACACGGCAACATAGGTGCTATTCCCGCGCCTAAGCGAAAAGCTGCCCGGCTTTTCGCGGCCAATCCGCTGGAACTCGACAGTCATATCTTGCGCGGTCGTGAAGAACCGGGTCGTCGACTCCGCAAACAGCTGCATCGGCTGCTTGGCGAACAGTTCGCTCTGGAGATACAGGCGGTTTCCCTCAGCAATGATCTGCGCGGGTTTTCCCTCCAGGATGTAGTTGCCCGCAAACGTCGCGTTGGCCGCGGGGTCAGAGGACACCGCAACCTTCTCGGTGACTTGAAACTCCGGCCAGCTGTACTCGGCAGCCACGCTGACAAGAATTTCGTCGATCAGAGCTGCGCCGTTGTCGCTATTGGTCATCACCACCACGCCTTGCCCGGTGTGTGTGTAGCCGTACAGCTGGGAGCGGAACCCGTCCGTCCCCCCCCGAGTGCGAAAAGCTGGTGCCGCCGCCCAGCTCCTCTACAAAGAGCCCCAAGCCGTACTCACCCAACCCTCGTCTTAGCATCGTAGTGGTCATCGCACTGGACAGCACCTTGCCGGGCTTGCCGGAGTACGCCTGTTGGATGTCGACCACTACCTTAGCCAGATCGGTCGGAGTCGTCCAAAGTGCGGCCGCCGCAGATTGCGGAAAAACATGCCAGCCGCCGGCGAGGGGCTTTTGGTCGCTGTCGTGGGCAGTGGCGGCCCGCGCCTGCCAAGCCGACGGTAGCGTCAAGGCGAACGTACTGTCCTTCATGTCCAGCGGGTTGAGGACCAACGCCTGCATCAGTTCCGGAAACGTGTTTCCAGCTGCATCCGTCATCATCAGCTGGACAACGCTGTAGCCACCTCCGGAGTACTTCCATTCGGTGCCGGGCGTGGCTTCGACACGAACTGCCTCAGAATTCGCCACACCATCCAACACCTGCAGCAGAGTGGGCACCCGCTGGCCCCGTGCGTAGCCGTAGAAGCCATGGACGCTCATGCCGGCGCTGTGGTTGAGCAGACCACGTAGCGTGACAGGGCCTTGCCGGGTGAAGTGGTTATCCGGAATCTTCCAACTACGGAGCTGCCCGTTCGCTGGAGCATCTAGCGACAGCTTGCCCTGCTCGACAAGGTACAGCGCGCCGAGTGCACTGATCGGCTTGCTGATCGAGCCAGCCTGAAACAAGCTGGCAGGCGTGGCAGCCCGTTGGCTGGTCGTATCGATCACGCCGTAGCCGCGAGCCCATTCGATACGTCCATCGTTGATGAGGGCAATGCTCACTGATGGGACGCCATAAAAGGCCATGCGTGAGGCAATCGACGCCTTCTGGCCGGGTGCGCCCTTGACGACTACACGGCTGGAAAGCCCCTGCTCTACCCGGGCAACCCGGGCGTGGATTGCAGGAGACGGCTCCTGCGCAGCTGCCAATGGCGCCACGGCCGTCATCATGATGGATACAAGGATGAGACGGATGCGGAGCGGGCCGGGAAACGGGCTTGCCGGCGGGTTGGGGTTGACGCTGAGCATGACTGAGCCTTCTGCGGAAATGGAGACATGAGGAACCGTAAGCACTTGCCCTCGTTATCGCTTTAAGATTTCGTACGTCGGCACCTGAAGTCTCGGCGAAGGCACAAAGTCCGCCATTAGTTCCATTCCCTCACGTACGGCCTCACAAGTGTTGCGATGCGTTCGATCCCGGTCGGCGGGAGGAACATCGAGTCCTCGCGGCGCGTGTTTAAGTTGCGCCATTCGCTGGAGATCGCAATCCAGAGGTCGACTTGTTCGATAGGTATCCAGTGCATTGACCAGTATGGAAATTTCCGTAGTGCGCCCTGCCGCCGACCAAGCTCTTCCACATCGAAATGGCTGGTGGCGTTAAGAATTCTGGCAAAGGCTAGGGCAACGCCGTCTTCAGGCCCCTCCACGTACTGCAGGAATCGGGTCCCATCGCACAAAAGAACGCCAGTTACCCCAGCTATAGAGTTGTGCGTGGCAGCGTCGCGCACCAAATCTTCGAGCTGCTCCACAGTCACCCATGGAGCAACTTGGCTGCAGTAGACAAGCGCGTGTATCGCCATCCGTTTCTCTGAATTCAAGAGCTGTCAAAGTATAAACGGCCGTCGACTGGCTAGACCTTTACTGAACCGTTCAGCGACTGCATGTTTGGCCGTCATGTCAGTGGGGCCATGCTGCAACCACTACGCTCTAGCCGTGCGATATCCCTTGCATGCGCGCCCAGCCTCTTAGGTAAATGCGCCATGTCCCCCGCCAATGCGCCGTTTCAGGTCCATAGGATCAATGCCAACCGTGTCCAACTGACAGGATTGATTGCAGAGCTTTTGTCGATCGACGCAACCTGCCCTGCCTGCAAGAAAAGGGACAACCTTTCCCTTGCTCGAGGATTGGCCGACGGGGCTGACGGCGGCGCAACCTTAACCTGCGGCGGTTGCACCCATTCCAGCCACCTCGCCAGTGGTGTAGTGAATGAGATTTGGAAAACTCAACA
Source organism: Pseudomonas sp. (assembly GCF_050739655.1). Lineage (GTDB taxonomy): Bacteria > Pseudomonadota > Gammaproteobacteria > Pseudomonadales > Pseudomonadaceae > Aquipseudomonas. Next base: position 7,854 of record NZ_JBOIBY010000257.1, read on the forward strand.
ACGACGTGATTTGCTGCTCGTCGCGAACGGCATAGTCACGCTCCGGGACTCGCTATAGGCAAGTACCGGGCCGACCGGGCGACGTAAACAAGGACTAAGGTGATCTGGCGCAATCAAAGCTGACCCTAGGGAATCAGCCACTTAGCAAACCCGTGGGGTCAGCTTGGGGTCACCCGCTACCGCTTCCTGGCGGCCCTCGCTGCTTGTAGCTGCTGCAGGTAGCGGTCCACCTCCTCGCGCAGCCGCGCGTGGTGCCGCTCGGCCCATACCTCTACGCCTGCCATGCCCTGTTCATAACCGCTGCAGAGAACGCACTTTCGCTCCGCCGTCGGACGCTGGCTGTTCAGGCTGACCCACCACGTTTCCTCGCCGACCCGCTGATACAGCCTTGCGACCTCGACGCAGTCGAGGAGCAGGGAATTGGGATGGGCGAAGGTGGCGGTGCCGACGGCGTGCCATCGAAAGTCGGGCGGGAGCATGGTGCGCAATCCTACGGATCCGGCTCTCAGATCCTGCGACGGTTGCGCGACCCTAGTCCGTCCGCGGACCCGTAGCTGAGAGGGCAAATTTATGACCGACCTCGACCTGCGGATCCGCGCCGCGTCCTGCTGGAGCCAGCCCGAGTTTGGCGGCGTCTCCCCCGTTGTTGCCGCATAGCATTGCTCCGACATGGTGAAGGCGATGCGTAGGGCGCGCACAGCCCTGGAATGAATGGCTATTCCCACCGGCAGCCGCTCAGGCACTTAGCCCCTCAGATGTACCCTTCGTGCTTCGCCCAGGATATGAGCTCAATGGTCGTTCGTATTCCCAGGTTCTGCATCACCGAGTATTTGTGCGACTCGACTGTTCGGCATGACAACCCCAGCTCGGCTGCGATCTGTTTTGCCCGCAGGCCCCTGGCAGCAAGTCGCACCACTGCCAACTGCGCTGACGACGGGACGAACTCTCCGGGCCTGGTCCTAGCCGGTTGATGGAATTCGACGCTGGGGCTTATGAACATCTCGCTACGCACAGCCCGACCGATGGCCGTTAGGAGCTCATCACCCGATGCCTGTTTCACAACGTAGCCGACGGCCCCGGCGGCGATGCACTTCCTCGCCATCTCGATGTTGTCGTACATGGTCAACATCACGACCGGCACCAGGAAGCCGCGGAGGCGGAGCCTTACCAGAGTCTCGATGCCGGAGATGCCTGGCATACCAATGTCCAGAAGCACTACGTCCGGAATCCCGAGCAAGATGGCGGCCAGCAGCGCCTCGCCTGTGGGAACCACATCGATTCGCTGCACGCGGTCCTTGAGCAATTTCTGGACGCCATGTGCTACGACCAAGTGATCTTCAGCCATCAACACCGTAAGGCTTGAAGTATCCGGTGCCATCTCGCCTCCCCTTGCGTACGGGATATGCATGCATAGGGCTAGGCCAGGTCCAAGGGGAGAGCGAGCACGACTTGCGAGACCCTGCTGTACCTAGCCGACCACTGCCCGGACTGACACCCCTCGGCTATTGACTGGGACGTTGCTCCAGGCCACGTGAAGATGGGGAGAAAGGGCACGCGCCAACGCGGTCAATGCCGCGACGCCTCGTACACACAGCACCCTATCTTCATCTACAGCAGTACTATCCCTTCCAACATATCTAACTTGGCTGCTCCAATGCCGGACACTGGCGACTTCTACCTTCATGCGGTTTCCGGCGTCAAGGAAAAGGATTCGGGGCGATTCACTGAGATAATGTGGATACGTGCCACCTGTTCAAAATGCCGCTATATCGTTCAGGCGCGGCAACTACCAGAGCTGGAGAGCGTTGCCGGGGGGACAATCCTTTGCTGCCCGCAATGCGGCGCGCGGCAAGCGATCAGCAATGCCAGATTTGACATCTTCACCAATCGCGCAACAGCAAGCGCTGAAAGGGCGCCAAGTGAGCGCTAGGCGATGTAGGGAGCCGCAATCTTGCTAAGTCTATCCAATCCGGTAGGCACGTGCCGAGCTATAACCGTCCGCCGGGTAAGGCTCGTCCAGTCGCTGAAGGCTGCCTCTTTTAGTTGTGTGTCGGCAACGGGAATCCAACGCATTGACCAATAGGGCATGCGACGCTGGGACACAATCCCCCGCGCGAGCTCGATTATCTCTCGGTGTTTTCGGGAGTTGACGATCCGCGAATAAACCAAGGAAACGCCGTCGTCCGGCCCCTCGATGTACTGAAGAAAACGAGTTCCGTCGAACAGAAGGACACCGGTAACCCCAGCCAGCCTGTTGCGCAAAACCGCATCTTCCACCAGCTCGTTTAGCTGTTCGCTGCTCAAATCCAGTGCAGCCTCACTGGCGTACACGATTGCTTGCAGACTCATTCGGCGATTCTCCCTAGACTCTTGTGCGTCACCCTCGACGAGCAATCATCCTAGCTTCTCTCCTAGGTAGCTCACCGTGACGAAACGTCAGATTCACAAGTACCTGAACGCGTCTCTGAACCGTTCACAGAGTCTTCAGCACTATCCGGCTGCTTGGTCGACTCGATCCCTCAGTGCTTCCGTTTCCGCACGGCGGCACGAATGTGATCTCCGACTACATCCATGGCCTGCCGGGTGGCCAAATGATGCATCTTAGATTCGCCAGCTGCGTCGCTCTCAACATACGCATCAACTACCTGGCGCCAAAGTACGAGTAGCCGCTCCGGCTCGGGGGATGCTGCAATTACGGCAAGTAGTCCGTACTCAAGCCCCTTGATGTAGCCGCGCGAAACCTGAACCTCGCGCTCGCATCGTTCAATGCGCTGGAGCAACTCCGCTGTTACATCGTCCATTGGCAAGGTCCGGGGCAAGTCGAGGTGCATTGTAGAGCCATGCTCTAGACGGATAGCTCGATCAGGTGAAGATCGGGTGCCGCTTCTAGCAAACGCCCTCTCTGCACCCACACGTTGTATGGAATCGAACTGTTCAGCTGTCCGATCGCCCGCATCTGTGTCCCGTCATACGCGGTCAGGCTACTAGTGCCATCTGCGTTGTGCGCCGTCACCGTTGCGAGTAGCCGGGGAGCCGCGCCTAGGAGTCCGTCAAACTCGTCCCACAATTCAGTCCGCATCGGTGTAGTGCCTCTCCAAGGTTATGGTCTGCTCGACAACAAAAGCACCGTCGCCGGCCCGTGCCTCCGTCCGCACAGCAGTGCATAGCCCGTGCCATATCCCCTCTTCGCCCACGACCTCCACCAAGTCCAGGGGGAGAACCCGCCCCACCTCGCCGGACTTCACCGGTCCGCTGAATAGTGGCAGCACCAGATCGATGGACGCCTGCTCGCCACGGTCAGCAAGAATGTTCCGCCCCCGCTCCGCGCCGGCGGCCGCCGTATTGATGAGGGGACTGCTTACCTGCGGTGCAAACAGCTGACCAGCCTCGCCACTGCGCCGCACCTTGCAGGTCACCCCCTTACCCGCCAGCTCACCGGTCACCACGACCGCATCATAGAGCGGCGCACTGCGCACTTGCAGGCTTTCGTTGGTGACGATGTCCTCATGCAACACGTGGGTGGGAGCGCGCTCCTTCCAGTGCCACGGGCTCTCCGGATAGCGAGCACGAATGCGCAGTAGTTGGCCTGCCGGATCCGACTGCACTACCCCGCCACTAGCCTCAGCGAGCCGGCTAATGGCATCCAGGGGCGGCGTAGCGTCATAGAACCATGCCCCCGCTGGAACCACCCAGTCCACAGTGTCGTAGGACGCGGTGAAACCGGTATCGGCTAGCTCCTCATCGACCAGCTGGGCGACCGTTCGGTCTTCAGTCGTGACCTTGACCCTCGCAGGCGCATAGGGTGCAGCTAGTAGAGCGGTGCGCGATCGACCGGCCAGGTTGACCCCGTTGCTCGCCCACTCCCGCCGGCTGCTGTAGCTTTCAATCAGCGCCGTCCAGACATACCCGTTGAGGGTCACCTCCACCTGGCGCGGACCCGCCGCCGATGGCTTGAGCAGAGGGAGCTGAGCGATGTCCGCAAGCTCGAAGTCGAAGGTTGACCCCCACGCGTCGCAGCTGGAACTGATCGTCACCGACGACACCTCGATTGGGGTTCGGTCCGGCAGGCGGACCATAGAAATTGTGTTGATCACAACGTACGTCCTTTGATGTGGGCGGACCACGTAGCACGCGGCGACACCCAGGTTGAGAGCAGCCACGCCGCGAGCGGCCAGCGGCAGGCAAGATAGGTTCAGTCCTACGCGGTCGCCCGCCATCCGCGGCGGGTCCGGATCGGGCTCCGGCGGCTTGAACGGTGACCGCACAATCCATGGCAGGGGCTTTGCCCGCCCCCAAGGAAGATCTCGCTTTCCCGTCCACCGCCCCGGCGGCTGCCAACGGATGGCGTGGGTTTGGTGCGTGCGGTTGGGTCGCGCCCAACGCATGCCCAGTTCCTGAGCGACGGCCGGCAATGATCCGTAAGGCAGCTGCCATGCGCTATCCACCAACTCACTCGCCCGCCAGCGCAGGGAGGCGCCACCGCGCTCCCGCCCAAGGCTGACCCAGCAAATAGCCTGGTTCGCTCGCACCTCCTCCATCACCCCCGACCAAGGCAGCCTGGTACTGCCGGCGGCCGTATCCGCAATGGACCAAGGCAGCGAGACCGCCGCGCCGGTGCCCCCCTGCTGTTGGCCCCAAGTTAGCAGCGCGCTATTGCGGGCGTGGTCAGCCTGCTGCCAGCGAACGGTGCTCAGGCGACTTAACCGTTGGGTGCCTCGCCATCGCATGCGGGCCGAGCTGCGCAGGGCCTCCATGGTGGGCTCCAGCGGGTCCACCTCCTCCCAACCCACGCCAAGGTTCAAGCCGACACGCAGACCCGTCCCGAGCGAGAGAGGGCCGAGGTTCAGCGGGACACGATTACCGGCAGCAACCACGCGCTACCCCTCCACGGCCGGGCGCACCCAGTCCTGGACCGCCGCGTTCTGCTTGCCCGAATCGTCATAGCCAATCACGGTCAGCACCAGGTCTGGATGCAGCCGATCAAGACGCCACGTGCCATCGGGCTTGCTGAACAGACTGGCGATGCAGTTGGTGGTGCCGCGATCAAAAACAAGGATCCGACCCTGTGCAGGCTGGTTCAAGATTCGGAAGCGGCCGTCCACCCCGTCGGGATCTGAGGTCGAGGGCGCCTCACCCGCAAGGAACCCTTTGCCCGCGTACGCCTGCGCGCTGGACACACGCATGCCATAGCAAACACCGCCGCCCAGCGGAGCCCATTTGACTGGAGAGGCCCTGAACCCGAATCGGATCGCAACGAGGCTCATGCGTCACCACGCATTGGCGATGTCGATCAGTACCTGACCATGATACGAATCGCTATAACCGGTCGTATCTACGATGTACCCCTTCGCCAGCAACTGGGTGCCAGCTGGCAGGCCGCCGATGTCACTCACGACAGTCATCTCCGGAAATGGACGACGATGGATCGGCGCATACAGCCCGGGCAGAAACCCGCGCGGCAGGTATGAACCCTCGAACACCACGATAGGCGCGTAGAGAAGTCCGTTGTTGGCCGCATAGGGATAGGGAGGATAGATGGTCGCATTGCCGAACGAGCCCGCGTTGTACATCCCGTCCGCCGAGACAGCGCAACGTACCGCTCCAGGAACCGCTGCTGTGTTGCGCCCGATAAAGCACGCGGTACCTGTGTCAGAAGTGTTGCTAATGCTCCAGCTGCTCTGACCTTTGAGGGAATAGCCAATGCTGCTCGACATCTCAGTATCTGAGCCCTTGTAGGACACCACGTAGTGATGCCGGTCCCCGGGCTTCAGCGAGGTGATGTCTCCGGCGTAGTGCGGATGCATAGCTCCACCGCCGTTCTGCGCGAACTGTCCGGATGTGTCAATGAATAGGTAGAAGAAGCGCTCGTTGCCAACAGCGACCCACGCGCGGCCTTCAGACGTTGCCAATGACGATTTATCCCAACGCGATCCGGTTGGCTTGAGCGAGGTCGCCGGGGTCGGATCTGTTCCGGTATCGATGTCCGACATCGTGGCGAAGCCACGCAGCAATGCTGAGCGCTGGGCCGTATCGTCTAGGCGCAGGAAGAAGCCTGTGGCGACGATGGAATTATTGCGGAAAACACGGACATTCGAGCCCGTGAACGCCCGGGTCCAGCCCATGCCAAGCTTCTGGTTGGCGCCGGTACCGTAGCCGTCCACCAGCAACGCGTCGAGCAGTATGGCCAGCGCGCCAGGCTGGCCGGAAAGAAGGGGCGCGCCCGGGTCGGTGCTCTTGTAGACGGTTGGAATCAAGCTCATACGTTATCTCCAGAAATGTTGCCCACGACCATGAAGCGGGTGGAATCGACGATCCCTTCGGGTGCGCCAGGAAGTGTGGTACGCACCATCCAGACCGGAGCCAAGCCGCCAACGGTGTTGAAGCGCACCACGTTGTTGGTCGCCCAGCCGGTGCCCCAGCCTTGGCGGCGGATCGTGAAGTAGGGCCGATTGGTTCGTGGGTTGAGGGGCGCGCAATCCGCGCTGATGCTGCCGGTGGTGATCACGCCCACGGTTTCGCCAATCACCTCGAACTGCGTGGCGTTGGTAAAGCGAATAGCCCAACGCTCGGTAATGGTGTCGCTGTTGGCGACGACTAGCGGGAAATCGGTGTCGTTGTAGGTGCCCGGCGCGGCGCTCCCAACCAGCTGGTCGGACCAAGTGTTGGCCCACGTGGCCTGATCGAACAGGTTGACCACGCGTGCTTGGAGGTCCAGGGAGCCATTTGCCTCACCCAGGCGCAGCGCCGTGCTTATAAGTGCCTCACCAGCCGGGTAGTCGTGGGTCAGCCCAGTGTTGATCTCGATTTCGCCGGTAATCTGCGGCTGAACCACCAGCCGGCGATCTTCTACCCGGTCCGACACCACGATAGGCATCTGGTAAGCCGACAGATTCAGCGGATCGCTGAAGGTCAGCCTCCCCTGCTGCAGGTCGTACGTGTACCAGGCGCTGTCCACCGGGGCGCCGGCAGCATCCACCACCTCCACGGCAGCCACGCGAGTGCGCCCGAATGGCACCACCTGGTTGGCCTGCGGTGCGGCAACTGCGTGCTTGGCAGTGTGGTGAATCATGACCGTCTGACCCGACTTGAAGGCCGGAACCCGCCCGTCCGCCGGCAAACGCACCGACTCCAGGCCGATGACCACGGCCGACAAGGGGATCGAGCGGAACACCACCGCGCCGATGAAGATCGAGCCGGGCAAAACCAAAGTGGGCTTCCAGACCTGGTCGCCCACGACAGCAGCCGGATCGAACCACGGAGCACCTTCATTTCCTGCGGCTGGCACCAGCTGCCCGAAGGCGACCTTGGCCACACCGGTCTCCCAATCGATCAGGCCGGCAACCTGCGGGCCACCGATGTTGCCATTGATGTCGGCCGTGGCGGTCAGCTGCGTGCCATCGGTCACCACCGCGCGCAGCGTGAAGACGCCTGGGCGCAGCGGCGACCCGGGTGCACGGAAGTACACCGCAGCTACGCCGTGATCGGCGATGCGCGTGAGTAAAGATTGCACCGTCACGGTATTGGAGCCACCGGGCACCCACTGGGTCACGTTCACAGCGCCGGCGGCGTAGTCGATGGTGCCGCCGTAGATCCCGGCGCCGGAAACCGGGTCGATGTTGTAATACAGGCCGCCATTGCGGTCCACATACGTCCTGCCCTTGTAGGTGAACCGCACGCTTCCCGGAACGATGCTGTCGCTGATGGTTGGGGTCAGCAGCAGCTGCACCGGTGGCAAGGTCAGCGATTCACTAGACGTCGTCTGCGCTGCGCCTGCGATCATCCAGCCCAGAGAGATAATCGTGCCCGCCGAAAACTGCGCGGCAACATCCGCACGGTAGTACCCGACGATCCTGAGATCCTCGCGGCCGGTGACGACCTGGTAGATCGGCAAGGAAACGGCGTGCACCGTGAACTTACCAGCCTGGAGGTTTATCGCACCGGTGGCGTAGTTGATCGCGCCAAGCACGGTGGTGAGGGCCTGACCGCCGATGCTTACACCCACCACATTGCCCTGCCCGTCATCCTTCGCCGTCACTCGCATGACCTGCGGGGTGGCGGGCATCCCGGCCTCATCCTTGACTACCGAAATCACCCAGTCCAAACGCAGACTGCCAGCTCGCACGGGGCCTTCTGGAAGCGCGATCGATATGATGCCGGAGCCATCCGGTACCGGCTGCGTCGTGGAGACAAGGGCCTGCCCAAAGTCATACTCGCAGGCAAGCTGGCTGTCCGCGTCTGGCAAGGTCACCGGACGGATCATGACTTCGCCGGTTGCATAGGCGATGGAGCCGCGGGTGACCCCTCCAATCAGAAGACCGCCCGCTGCGTTGTCCACCACAGGAATATTGCTGTTGTTTACCCGCAGCGTGAACTTGGCCGAGCCAGGCACCACGCCGGAGTTGCTCAGCATGAAATGAAGCGCCGGTGGCTCAACCGCAACATCGCCCGTGCGTGACTCGGCCAGCACCGGAGTGCCCCAACTGGGGATCACACTGCTATCCAGATCCGGCAGGGCGCCGGTGGTCAGCACCACAGCGCCAGTGGCGTAGTTGACCGAGCCGCTGCCCTGCCCCGGCTTGCCAACCAACTGGCCCTGCCCGTTGTCCTGCAGCCGGATCCACTTACCTAGGGCGCGGTAGTCCACCACCACGGTGCCTGCAGCCGGCAACGGAGTCAGCTGAAAGAGCCAGTTGTAGCCCTGATTGTTCTGCGTGACGGTGATTTCGTCGGAGAAGCCCTGCGCAATGATCGCGCCGGCAGGGCGGGCAGTGACGCTGACGGCTGCAAACCCAACCGTGTTGGCGCTGACCAGCGTGATAGAGCCGGCTTGGTAGTCCACCGAGCCAGTCCAGGGCGACGCTCCGGCGGAGGTGAGTGCACCGGCACCGTCGTCTGACAGCTCGACGCTGCCCGCCAGAACCTTGACTGAGCCCAGCACCATGGGCGTGCCCAGGAAGCGGGTGACTGGGGTTCCGGCCGGGAAGTTGGTGCTGAAGCTCAGCGCCAATGCCCCGACAGGTCCGGATGGGACGTAGCTGATCGTGCCAAGGCCGGCCAGCACGTCGCTAACGGGAGTCTCGGCCGTCGAGGTCGGTACGATGGTGACGTAAGGCGTGTCCACCTGCACGGACAGGTCGCCGGGCTTGGCAGCCGCTGTGAGGCGCTTGACGCTGTGGTAGCTGGTCGCCTCCACCACATTGGTCTCGTAGATGCGTGTCGGTGGCTTGATACTTGTCATGCGCGAAGCTTCCTGCCCTGGGAAGTCGTACAGCAGCGCGGTCACCGTTTCGATGATGATCACGTCTCGCTCAAATGCACCCAGGTCGTCGTAGAAGGTGCGAGTCGACCGGGAAAGCACGCTCTTGACCCGCACGTATTGCTCGTTCGGCGTGTAGCCAGAGGCAGTCACGAACAAGCACAGGTTGTCGTTGATGTCCGGGCTCGCCGCATCCTTCATGCAGTAGAACTGCAGGGCCTGTTGCCCGATGAAATGGTTGCTCAGCAGGACGTAGCGCGACTCCACTCCGCGCGTGATGTAACTCTCCACACGGTTGCGCGCGTCGCTGCGTACGTCGCTATAGCTGCCTGTGGCGAACATGCTCACCTGAACCTTCGGATCCGTTGGTGGGTCGAGCAGAACGCCGATGGCATCCTTGAGAACGTCCGTTCCCGGCGTATCGACGTGCACGAACATCTTGCGCAGAGTGGCACGGCCTGTGGTGCGCTCTTCGTCACCAATATCGGGAAACAGGTTGTTCATCTGCCCGTCCCCAATCTCGGCCTGGACCATGCGTCCACCACCGTCGGGGTTGTCGGTCAGGCGCTGTGACTGGCGCATCTTGATATCTGTAGCGGAAATCGTCATCGGTTACACCGTCATCAGTCTGAGAGTGATTGAGAAATAGTCCCCGTCCAGCGCCGGCACAGCGAACCGGATCGGCTCGGCCTCCAGCGCTGCGCCTTCGGTGCGCCGCCAGCGCACGCTGAACGTACGTTCCCCGCCGTTATGCGCGGGGAGCATCAGGGATAGGGATTCGTTGCGGGGCTGTTCTTCACTGGCTTGGAGCGCACGAAGTATCGGCAGCGACACCGGTGCCACGAAGGCAGCACCGTCACGTTGGGTCTGTAGCGTGATTGGACGTCCCGCCTGGAGCGCCGATTCCTGGACGATTCGCGCGCCGGTCAGGCTCGTCTTAACTTGCTGACCCACCCGCCAGGAGGTGAACTCGTCGGTCCACTGCAGGTCGCCTGGGAGCTCTATGCCGGCCAGGATGATCTTGGTCATCGGCGCGCCCCACCACGGACCGAGACGCTCTTGCTGCGGGCGACCCTTTCCATGACAAGCGGCGTCACCAAGCCAGCAATACGCTCTGCCTGTTCTCGCTCGGCGGCGGAGGCGCTGGCGGCCACTGACCGCGACGGTGCAGTCCACTCGATTCGCACCACGGCAGCACCATTACCCTCCCCATTGCCCACGCGCTTGGCATCGGCGGCTGCTTGTAGCTCCGCCTCCTGCTTGGCCGCGTCCAGCCGGTCCTGAGTGTCTTGGCGAGCAGCACGCCGGCGCTCGGCCCGCTTGGCTTCGATCTGGGTTTCAAGCTGTACCAGCTCTTCCAGCTCGCCCTCGCCTACCAGGTCAAAGCGCGATGCCAGCTCGCGGCGCTTTTTGGATAGCTCATCCATGCCGTTTGAAACTCCCTGCAGCTCTTCCTTGTAGGCCTGAAGGTCACGGCGTTGCTTGGCCAGACCATTCCAGATGTTGGCGAACTGCTGCATGCCCTGCGGACCGCTCATCTGGTTCAGCAGCTCTCGGGTCTTGGCCGATATCTGCCCCATATCCATGGAGAAGCCGCTGGCGGCCGCCGAAGCGGTCTTGAGATTCCCACCGGCACCCCCGGCTGCGTCCCCGACCGCCGCGACGCTGTCAGCCGCGCCCGCAGCTGCTTGCTGAACTTGCTGCAGGGAGGCGACAGCCTCGTTGCTGCCTTGGACTACGGCCTGGGCTGCAGCGGCACCCTTGGCGCCCTGACGATCGAACTCGGCGTTGGTGGAGTACAACGCGCCTTGGATCTCCAGCTGGGCGCTGACCTGGTCCTGCTTCCATTTATCGCTGTTGGCTACCGCTGCACGCGCGGTGTTGGAGTAGGCCGTGAACGCACGTCGCACGTCTTCGATACTGGCTTTGCCCTGCGCCGCGCCGCGCCGGATCGCCTCGAAGGCCTCCTTGGCAGAGTCGCGCGCCGCGTTGAGCGAGGCCTGGGACTGGATACCCAGCCGGCCGAACTCATCGTTCAGCGGGTTCATGGCGTTGGTGATTTCACGGATCCGCGCATTGAGCGCAGCGGCCGAGCGCTCGGCTTGATCAAACCCGAGCTTGCCCTGCTGGCCGGCGGCCTGTAGCTGCGCGCCCAAGGCCTTGGCCTCGTCCAGTGTGGCCACATTGCTTAATGCGGCTTTGAAGGCCGTTTCAATCTGGCTGCTGGTGGCCAGGGCATTCTCCAGCACCGTGGCAAAGGCCGCGTTGGCGTCACGTCCGGCGGCGGTAAAGCTCACCCCCAGGCGGTCCGCCGAGACACCCAGCTTGTTCATCGCCGCCAGCAGGGTTTGCTCCAGCACCACGGTGGTGTTGGCTGCTGCCGCCGGCAGCGAGGCGAAGGCCGCTTGGGCCGAGGCCTGGAAGCGCATCAGCTCCTCGCCGCTAAGCTGCTGCAGCGTGGCCAGCAGGCCGTCCCGCACGTTGCGTGCGGCCCCTGCGCCCTGTTCTGCAATGGATGCCAGCGCCACCGCCACGTTGCCCAACGAGTTGGTGTCGGCAAAGTTCAAGCTCTGAAACAGCTTGCCGATCTCGGTGACGGCCAGCTTGGAATCGCTGCCAATCCCTTTGAGCTGCTCAACCACCAGCTGCGCACCGGCGGCGATGCCGCTCTTAAGGGCTTCACCCGCCACCTTCGATCCGGTCGACAGCGCCTGGTAACCGGCACCGACCTCGGTAAGGCGGGCCTTGACCTGTTCCAGCTGGGCCAGCTGCTCATCGGTGGCAATTCCCAGTTCCTTCTGCGTAAACAGAAATCCGAACTGGGCGTTGAGGTACTTCTTCAGCGCGTCCAGCCGCGCCTGGTAGGACCTGCGCTCTTCCTCGCCCATCGCGGCCACGTCGGCCGAGCTCTTCACCTGCACCTGGCTAAACGCTGATACCGACACGGCAAGCTTTTTGTATTCCACGCCCTGCTGGTACATCTGCTCCCGGACGCGGGTGATGGTCTGGCCGGCTTCCTTGTTGGCCTGGCTCCACTTGCCCATCTCGGTGCCCACCGCCTCACCGATGGACTGAAGGCCCTTGCTGGCCAGCTCCAGGCCCAGCAATGCGATCGTGATCGGCACCGCACGCGGCAGGCTCTTGAGAATGTTGCCCAGGCCAAGCGCACCCTTCCCGGCCGCATCCATGGCCGCAACGTTCGCGATCTGCGCCCGCGTGGATGCCATCAGCGCAATGCGCCACGTGTTCATCTGCACAATGGCGCGCACGATGGCAAAGGTTGCATAGGCCTTGCCCATCGCAACCAGCGCGCCGCTGTGATCGATCAACCAGCCTGTAGCGGATCGCGCCGCACTGGCCATAGTGACAATGGCATCACTGGTCTGCTTGGCCCAGCGGGTGAGCGTGCCGTCTTTGGCCAGTCGATCGGCCAATGCAAGCATCTCGCTCAGCTGGGTCTTGAAGTACGAAAGCACCCCCTGATCGGCGACTTCCTGCTTCCAGTCCTTGAAGCGCTCGGTGGCCGCCTTCCACAGCCCGGCAATGGTGCCCACCTTGGCTGCCGCGGCTGCCCCGCCGTAGGACTCGGCCAGCAGATCCAGAATGATCGCCTGGGCCTGGGCAACCTGCCCGGTAGCCTCGAGCTGGGTGATCAGCTGCTTCTGGCTGGCATCTAGAGTAAAGCCCTGTTTGCTCAGTGATTCCATGGCCTTGGACGGGGTCTGCAGCGCCTTGCCGACCACTTCGGCCGACTGCTCCAGGTTCATCCCCAGCCGCTGGGCCTGGTCGATGGCGATCTGCATCGCGGCCGGGAACTGCGCACCCACCACGTTGGTGTAAGACAGCAGGCGTACCTGCGCTTTGGATATCTCACCATCATCAAACAGACCGCCCTGCAGCTGGCGGCGCATCTGGGCGAGCTGGTCGGCCGTGAACTCGCTCTGCCGGCCGGTGGCGGCCAGGGCAGCTTCGAGCTGACCCAGTTCCTGCTCAGCATCGCTGCCTTCGGTGATGATGGACTTGATGCCGTCCACCAGCTTGCCAAAGCCGATAAAGCCCAGCGCAGTGGCGGCGACACCCTTGAGCTTGTCCATGATCGAGCTGGTGGCCGAAGCGGCCGTGCCCAGATCGGTGGTGTCCTTTGCCGCCTGGTTGGCGCGCTCGCGGTAGGCCTTGAGCGATTCGGCAGCGGCGGTGCTGGCCTTAGCCTGGGCACGGAAGCTGGCATCGCTCTGCTCGATCTGATCGTTGCGCTTGCGGGTCTCGGTGGCGGCCTGCGCCGAGGCCTTTGCCTGCTCGGTGAAGGCTTGGGCGGTGCGTGTCGCTTCGCTGCGCAGGCGCTGCTGACTGCTGGCCAGCTGCGCGGTATCCACGCCTAGCTCGCTCAATGCGGTGTCGGCCTTGGTCACGGCCTCCCACTGCTTGTTCAAACTGGTCTGGAGCTTGTCGCCTTCAGAGCGCAGCGCCTTCTGGGCGTTGAGCAGGTCCCTGGACGGATTCACCGTCTCGGCAATCTGCAAGCTCAGCTGGTAGGCGGCGCGCTGATTGGCGTCATAGGACTGCTGCAGCTCATCGAGCGTGTCCATCATCCCGCTGAACGCCTCGGCCTTGCCGGCCGTGGCATTGAGATCGGCCAGCCGATCGATCAGCTTGGCGGTGTCGGCCCCGGCCTCTTCGGTGGCCACGCCCATCTCGACCAGCGCCTGGCGCAGCGCGTCCACACCTTCGGTGCCACTGGTCTCAAGAACCAGCCGCAGCGCTTCTTCAAATGCCCCTGTGCCTGCCATCAACGCTTCCTCTTACGTGCCAAAGTGAGCTGACGAACCAGCTCGTTGCTGCGGTATTCGTTCATTTGCCGGGCCAGTTGGGTGGCCACCACTTCGCCCTGCCCCATCACCATCTGGAAGGCACTGGCACCGGTGAGCGTGCGCAGCTTGCGTCGGCCATCGCGACCGGATGGCGCAGTGGCATCACGGGAGAACTGGCGCACCACCATCCGGCGCTGACCGCCGATCTTGGCGATGAACGCAGAGGCGTAGACCTTGCGCTTGCCCACTTGGATTCCAGCGGTGGCGCCGGGTGTCTTGCGACCGCCCCACCGCCCGCCAAAGCCGATCAGCGCCAGCTTTCCGGTGGAGGCATTCAAGGACAGGTACTCACCGCCATCGTCCTGGCCAGAGCGAACGGTGAAGCGTCCCTTCAGGTAACCGGCACGCACGGTGTAGACCTCGCGAACTGCCTTCATAGCCGCCGGCTCAAAGCGGCGGCGAACCGAGGCAATAGAGCGCGAATCAGCCTTGGCGATGGAGGTCTTGCTCAACCCATCTACCTGGGCGGCCAGGCGAGCCAGTGCACCTGCGCTCGTGCGCCCGAACGTATTGAAGCCGATCGCCATCAGCGCACCGCCATGCGGTAGCGGGGCGGCACCTGGGAAGGTGCCGCCC
>NZ_JBOIBY010000258.1:0-1173 GCF_050739655.1 Pseudomonas sp.
TCGGCGCACCAAAGCAGAGGCTCAGCCTCAGCGATCCACGAGTGCGTGCGTGGGTATTTCAGATCATCACCATCGTGGCGGTGGTCTCCCTGGGCTGGTATCTGTTCGATAACACCCAGACCAACCTGCAGCACCGGGGCATTACCTCCGGTTTCGACTTTCTGGAGCGCAGTGCCGGTTTCGGCATCGCTCAACACCTGATCGACTACACCGAAGCGGACAGTTATGCCCGTGTGTTCGTCATCGGCCTGCTCAACACCCTGCTCGTGACCTTCATCGGCGTGATCCTGGCGACGATCCTCGGGTTCATCGTCGGTGTGGCGCGGTTGTCGAAGAACTGGATCATCGCCAAGCTGGCGACGGTGTACGTGGAGGTCTTCCGTAACATTCCACCTCTGCTGCAAATCCTGTTCTGGTACTTCGCGGTCTTCCTGACCATGCCGGGCCCGCGCAACAGCCACAACTTCGGGGACACCTTCTTCGTCAGCAGCCGCGGCCTGAACATGCCGGCCGCGCTGATGGCGGACGGCTTCTGGCCGTTTGTGGTCAGTATCGTGGTGGCCATCGTCGCCATCGTGCTGATGAGCCGCTGGGCCAACAAGCGTTTCGAGGCGTCCGGCGAGCCTTTCCACAAGTTCTGGGTCGGCCTGGCATTGTTCCTGGTGATCCCTGCACTGTGCACGCTGGTTTTCGGCGGGCCTGTCCATTGGGAAATGCCAAAACTGCAAGGCTTCAACTTCGTCGGTGGCTGGGTACTGATCCCGGAACTGCTGGCGTTGACGCTGGCGCTGACCGTGTACACCGCCGCATTTATCGCCGAGATCGTGCGCTCGGGCATCAAGTCCGTCAGCCACGGCCAGACCGAAGCGGCGCATTCGCTGGGCCTGCGCAATGGTCCGACCTTGCGCAAAGTGATCATCCCGCAAGCCCTGCGCGTCATCATTCCGCCGCTGACCAGCCAATACCTGAACCTGGCGAAAAACTCCTCGCTGGCAGCCGGTATCGGTTATCCGGAGATGGTGTCGTTGTTTGCCGGTACGGTGCTGAACCAGACCGGTCAGGCGATCGAGGTGATTGCCATCACCATGAGCGTGTACCTGGCGATCAGTATCAGCATTTCCCTGCTGATGAACTGGTACAACAAGCGCATTGCGCTGATCGAGCGGTAAGGAA
>NZ_JBOIBY010000259.1:0-1227 GCF_050739655.1 Pseudomonas sp.
CGTTACGGATGTCGACCAGGGTCTTCAGTACCGCGACGATGTCTTCCTTGCACAGCACGCCCGAACCTTCGATCTCGGTACGACCGATACGACGGTTGAACTTCATCCGGCCGACCGCAGACAGGTCGTAGCGCTCAGGGCTGAAGAACAGGTTGTTGAACAGGGTCTCGGCAGCGTCTTTGGTTGGCGGCTCGCCAGGACGCATCATGCGATAGATCTCTACCAGCGCTTCCAATTGGTTGCTGGTGGAGTCGATCTTCAGGGTGTCGGAGACGAACGGACCGCAGTCGATATCGTTGGTGTACAGAGTTTCGATGCGAACAACCTGAGCCTTGGCGATTTTGGCCAGGATCTCGGTGTTCAGCTCGGTGTTGCACTCTGCCAGGATTTCGCCGGTTGCCGGATGCACGATGACCTTGGCGGTCGTGCGACCCAGGACGTAGTCCAGAGGCACATCCAGCTCTTTGATCCCGGCTTTTTCCAGCTGGTTGATGTGGCGAGCGGTGATACGACGACCCTGCTCGACAATAACCTTGCCTTTGTCATCCTGAATATCGAGGACAGCGATTTCACCACGCAGGCGCTGAGGCACCAGCTCCAGGCTCAGGGTCTCGCCCTTCACGTGGAATACGTTGGTGGTATAGAACGCGTCCAGCACTTCTTCAGTGGTATAGCCCAGCGCGCGCAGCAGTACCGAGGCAGGCAGCTTGCGACGACGGTCGATACGCACGAATACGCAGTCTTTCGGGTCGAACTCGAAGTCCAGCCACGAACCGCGGTAAGGAATGATGCGCGCGGAGTACAGCAGTTTACCGGAGCTGTGCGTCTTGCCACGGTCGTGGTCGAAGAACACGCCCGGGGAACGGTGCAGCTGGGAAACGATTACACGCTCGGTACCGTTGATTACGAAGGTACCGTTTTCAGTCATCAGGGGGATTTCACCCATGTAGACTTCTTGCTCTTTGATGTCCTTGATCGCTTTGTTCGACGACTCTTTGTCGAAAATGATCAGGCGCACTTTTACCCGCAAAGGTACGGCGTAAGTTACACCGCGCAATACGCATTCTTTGACATCAAATGCCGGTTCGCCCAGACGATATCCGACGTACTCCAGCGCAGCATTGCCGGAGTAGCTGATGATCGGGAAAACGGATTTGAAGGCCGCATGCAGGCCCACGTCGCGGAACTGATCTTTAGTCGCTCCCGCTTGCAAGAATTCACGATACG
>NZ_JBOIBY010000260.1:0-76021 GCF_050739655.1 Pseudomonas sp.
GTCTTACGTCGATCATAAGATCCACGGACACCACAAAACCCTGTGGGAGCGAGGCTTGCCCGCGAAAGCGGTGTGTCAGGCACCATGGATGTTGGATGTGGTGACGTCTTCGCGGGCATGCCCGCTCCCACAGGTGCTTTCGTCGATCACAAGATCCATGGACACCACAAAACCCTGTGGGAGCGTGACTTGCCCGCGAAAGCGTCAGGTCAGTCAGCATCAATGTTGGATGTGCCGGCCTCTTCGCGGGCAAGCCTTGCTCCTACAGTTGGATTGGGTGATTTCAAATCCTGTGTTTGTCAGTAAACATCCCGCAGATAGCGTTTCTGTTCGCTCATCTGCCGCCAATAATCCGCAGCCGACTCCACGCCGAGCCCACCATGTAGTTGTGCCACCTGGCGCAGGGCTTGGTCGACATCCTTGGCCATGTAGCTGGCATCGCCACAGATGTACACCTGCGCGCCTTCCTGCAACCAGCGCCACAGTTCGGCACCTTGTTCGCGAATGCGGTCCTGCACGTAGATTTTCTGCCCCTGATCACGGGAAAACGCCAGGCTCATCCGGGTCAGCAGGCCATCGCGCTCCATCCCCTGCAACTCATCGCGGTAGTAGAAATCGGTCGCGGCATGTTGCTCTCCGAAGAACAACCAGTTGCGGCCCTGATCACCCCGCGCCCGACGCTCTTGCAGGAACCCGCGAAACGGCGCCACGCCTGTGCCGGGGCCGATCATGATCATTGGTACATCGCCATCGGCCGGGGTTCGGAAGTGTTTCGACGGCTGGACGAAAACCGGCACGCTGCCGTCCTGCGCACGGTCGGCGAGAAAGGTCGAAGACACGCCCTTGCGTTTGCCATAGCGCACGGCCGCGACGGTGAGGTGCACTTCGTGCGGGTGGGCCTTGGGGCTGGAAGCGATGGAATACAGGCGCGGTTGCAGACGTTTAAAGGTGCCCAACAATTCGCTGGCCGAGCAGTCGACCGGAAACTCTTGCAGCACGTCCGCCAGTTGCCGACCCCACAGCCAGTCTTTCAATTCCCCCTTGCGCTCACTGCCCAGTAGTTGCTTCAACGCCGGGTTGCTGCTGCGTTCGGCAATGAACGCTAGAGTGTCGTGGCTGGGGCGGGCGATTTCCAGATGCTCGGTCAGGGCGGTGTGCAACGGGACTTCACCGAGTTTGTCGACGTTCACGCAAGCGTCTGCTTTCAACCCGGTCAGTTCGAGCAACTCGTCGACCAGCTCAGGGCAGTTGCGCGGATAGACCCCCAGTGCGTCCCCGGCTTCGTAGTTCAGACCAGAATCTGCCAGATCGAGGGCAAACATCCGGGTTTCCTTGTTGGTGCTCTGGCTGTTGAGGTGCAGGTTGGTCAGCAGTCGTGAGGTGTGAGGATTGGCCTTGCCGGGTGCCTCGACCGGGCTTGGGGTTGCGCTTTGAGTCGGTTCCACGATCATCGATGACGCCGGTTTCAGTGTCTTCAGGAACTCTGCCAGCCAGGTGTCTGCCCGCTCTTCGAATTCGGTATCGCAATCGACCCGTTCAAGCAGGCGGGTGGCGCCCAGTTCATGCAGGCGCAGATCGAGTTGCTTGCCGTGCTGGCAGAACTGGTCGTAGTTGGGATCACCCAACGCCAGCACCGCAAAACGCAGCGACTCCAGGCGCGTTTCGGCGGTGCTCAGGGTGTGCCAGAAACCTTCACCGTTGTCCGGTGGATCGCCATCGCCGAAGGTGCTGCTGATCAGTGCCAGGTTCTGCGTACTGGCCAGTTTGCTGGCCGGAAAATCCGCCATCGCACTTAGCTCCACCGCGATCCCGCCATCACGCAGGCGCGCGGCGAAACGTTCGGCCAGCGCCTCGGCGTTGCCGGTTTGCGAGGCCCACAACAGTGTCACGGCGGGCGTGCAGTCGGACGATATCGCCATCGCGGACGCAGGGCTGCTGTCCAGCTCTACCCGACTGAACAACCCACCCAGCACACCGTCAAGCCAGAGACGCGTTTCCACGGCCAATGGCGCATTCGGTGGCATGACCGGTACGCCACCTGCCTGACGCCCGGCCGGAGATTGCAGGCCACTGATGAAGCCGGCGAGGTAGGTGCGTTCACTGTCATTGAGTTGTGGGGAAGGCAGGCTATGGATGCCCGCGAGATCGGCAAAGGTCTCGATGCTCGACATGGCGAGTTCCTCTTTGGGGCAAACGGGGAGGGGTGCAGTGATAGCGTCGGGCGCTGGCGCTTCGAGAAACTGATGATTGATCAGTTCGACCCGTTGCAGGGCGACCGCACAAAACTTGAACTCAGGCTGCTGCGAGATGGGGTCGACGGCATCGTGGGTGACGGCGTTGATCGCCAGGTTTTCGCCGAACACATCGTTCCAGTGAAACGGAGCAAAACAGTTGCCCTGGCGCACCCGCTCGGTCACCACCGCGGGCAGCACGGCAAGGCCTCGCAATGAACGCACTTGTACAGGATCCTTGTCCTTGATCCCCAGGAGGCGGGCATCTTCGGGATGGATCTCGATGAACGGCCCCGGGTTGAGTTTGTTCAACGTGTCGACCTTGCCCGTCTTGGTCAGGGTGTGCCATTGGTGCTGCAAGCGACCGGTGTTGAGCACGAAGGGAAAGCTGTCGTCCGGCATTTCCGCGGGCGACATGTGCGGGCGGGCGAGGAAGACGCCTTTGCCGTGTTCGGTCGGGAACACGATGGCAGGTTGAGTGCCATCGGCTTCGACCTTGAGTGCCTGGTTCACGCCGTTATTGAGGTAGCGAATCGGGTTGCGCTCGCCGGCGTCGGCGGACGCGCAAGGCCATTGCAACGGCTGTTCGCGAAGACGTACATAGCTGGCGCCACGAATGTCATAACCGGTCTTCGGGTTCCAGGCGCGTTTAATCTCTTCGAACACCTCGCTGGCGTTGCTGTAGGTAAACGCCTCGGCGAAGCCCATTTCGCACGCCACCCTGGCGATGATCTGCCAGTCGGGCAGGGTTTCCCCGGGCGCATCCACGGCTTTTTGCATCAGCGTCAGGTTGCGCTCGGAGTTGATCATCACCCCCTCGGCCTCGGCCCACAGCGCGCCAGGCAAGAGAATGTCGGCGTAGCGATTGGTCTCGGTGTCGAGGAAAGCATCCTGGGTGATCACAAGCTCGGCGGCCTGCAAGCCTTCGATCACTTTGCGACGATCGGGAACGGACGCCACCGGGTTGGTGCAAATGATCCAGCAGGCCTTGATCTGGCCGGCGCTCATTTGTTCGAACATCGCCACGGTACCGCTGCCGGCCAAGCGAGGCAGGCTGTCTTGGGGAATGCTCCACAAATCCTCGATAAATGCCCGATCCGCTTCGACCAGCACCGAACGCTGACCAGGCAGGCCAGGGCCCATGTAGCCCATCTCGCGGCCGCCCATGGCGTTCGGTTGGCCGGTCAGGGAAAACGGCCCGCTGCCCGGCCGGCAGATCGCACCGGTGGCCAGGTGCAGGTTGCACAGGGCGTTGGTGTTCCAGGTGCCGTGGGTGCTTTGGTTCAGGCCCATGGTCCAGCAGCTCATCCACTCGGCAGCCTCGCCGATCCATTGTGCGGCCTGGCGAATGTCGGCCTCGGGCAGGCCGGTGATCTGTGCGACCTTGGCGGGCGGATAGTCTTCGAGAAAACCCGGCATGGCTTCCCAGCCTTGGGTGAAGGCGGCGATGAAGGCCGGGTCGGTGTGGCCGTTTTTCACCAGCAGGTGCAACAGGCCATTGAGCAAGGCCAGGTCGGTGCCGGGTTTAATGGGCAGGAACAGATCGGCCTTGTCCGCTGTGGCGCTACGCCGGGGATCGACCACGATCAGCTTCGCGCCGGCCTTGACCCGGTCCATCATGCGCAGGAACAGGATCGGATGACAGTCGGCCATGTTGGCGCCGATCACGAAAAACAGGTTGGAGCGATCAAAGTCCTGATAGGAGCCCGGTGGCCCGTCAGCCCCGAGGGAAAGCTTGTAGCCGCTGCTGGCGCTGGCCATGCACAGGCGCGAATTGGACTCGATGTTGTGGGTGCGCACAAAACCTTTGGCAAGTTTGTTGATCAGGTACTGGGCCTCAAGGGACATTTGCCCCGACACATAGAACGACAACGCGTCGGGACCGTGGCTATCGAGGATGTTGCGCAGGCGGGCGGCCGTTTCGCTGATGGCCGTGTCCATCGCCACCCGCACCGGGTCGCGACTGCGTTCCTGGCGCAGAAAGGCATTCTCCATCCGGCCCGAGTCGGCAATCGCCTTGCCGCAGGTGGTGCCTTTGGTGCAGAGCCGGCCGAAGTTGGCCGGGTGAGTCTTGTCACCCGTGACCTTGACGACCCGGTTGTCTTCGACCTGCATGACGATGCCGCAGCCCACGCCACAATAGGGACACACGCTACGTACGGTTTTGTTAGCCATCCTCGCCCCTCGAATCTCTGCCGGCATCTGACCGGTCCAGAAACGCAAAAGGCGCCATGCGGCCCTCCGTCATGAAACGGGGGCTACACGGCGCCTTTGTCGTATAGGTGCAATCAGCGTTGACTGCGATTCAGGTACTTAGCAAACAGCGCGCCAGAATGGCTCGGGGCGCGCTGGATCGGGGCTTCAGGCCAGAAGGGTGACTGATCAGTCGCATCCTTCATGCACTTTTATATGGCGATGTCTGGAAGGATGCACCAGCCGAAGGCGAACAGCTTGGGTTGTTCACGCTTGCCGTTGGAATGACAGGCGCAGGCGCGCGATGATCTGCTCGACGGATGGACCCTGGATGCTCGGTGGCTCAAGGCTTTCACCAAATTCGCGCCAGATGAACAGTGTCATCTCGGCGCCATCGGTCATTGAGAGAAGGTTGGCGCCGGCACCGAAATTCTTCAGCAGCCTGTAGCGATCGTCCTGCCAGAACAGCTCCTCGACCCAGTGGTAAACCGGAATGTAGTGGAAATGGATCGGGAAGCCCGGGTCATGGCCAAACCGGCTGATATAGAGCCACTTGGGCTGCAGGGTTGATTGCAGGACTTTTTGCACCTTTGCGAGTAGCGGGCCCATTTCGGCCAGTGCCTCGTCGGGCAGTTCGGCCAGTGAACTGGCGCAGTGTCGCGTCCCCAGCACCAGGTAGCCAGGGAGCTTCGACGACATGTGATGATTGATTATCCAGTGTGCCGTTTCATGGATGATGAAATGTGGAGCGATGTCCATGTATGGATATCCGTTGTCGAAGCAGGCAGTAGGAACAGGGTCGTGATACGCATTTGCTAAAACCGATTCTAGATCCGGCTGTGCAAAGTGCGACACGCTTTTTTTTGAAAAGAATGACTCATTGTTCTGGCAGTGGCGGTGCAGATTTCGGGCGGCAGGAATTTATGGACAAAATTCGACCCTGACCACCAGACAAGCGTGTTATGGATTAACCCCAAGGTATAAAGCACGATCCGGGCCCGACATGGCCTGGCTTTCGCTTTCCAGATTGCGCAGCAGCCACTCACTGAAGCTTCGCGCATTGGACTCACTGTCGCGATGGGTCAGCATGGCCCAGTTCGGCCCGCGAATGGTTTGCTCCACCAAGGGTTGCAACAAGCCGTTGGCACGTGCCTGTCGACTCAATAGCTGGCTGACCAGCGCAATGCCCAGCCCCGCACACGCGGCGTCCAGCAGCAAGCCGGGATCGGAGAAGTTCAGGCCTTGATCCTGCTGGCCGACGTCGATGGCAGTCTCCACCGCCCAATGACTCCAGTCCATTTCCCGCTCGCCGTGCAGGGTGGTGCGCCGTTCCTGTGGCTTTGCCATCACGCTCGGGTGGCAGGCCGGGTAGAGGCGGTCAGCGTGCAGCACCTTGAAGCTGCATTCAGCTTGGGAACTGATGTCATCGCGCACTGCGATATCGATGGTTTGGGTGGTCATGTCCGGGACTTCATCGGTGCTGAAAATCCACAGGTCGACCTCCGGATGCTGCTCGCGAAAATCCCCCAATCGCGGCAGCAACCAGTGCCGGGCGAATGCCGGGGTGGTGTTGAGCACCAGTTGATTGGGTTTCTGATACTGCCCTAGGCGACGAATGCCCACGGCCAGTTGCTGCAACATCGCCTGGGTGGTGCTGAGCAGGTCGTGGCCGGCATCGGTCAGGCTGACGCTGCGCCCGCTGCGAAAGAACAGCGGCTGTTCAAGGTAAGCCTCCAGGCTGCGGATCTGCTGGCTGATGGCCGACTGGGTGAGGTGCAGTTCATCGGCCGCCTTGTGGAAACTGCCCAGGCGGGCAGCGGCTTCAAAGCCTCGCAGCGTGCTCAGTGGTGGCCAGTGCTTGAGCATATCGATAAGTTCCTCTAATCAGTTTTCTGCAAAATCCATCGTTTGTTCGCCAGTTTTTACAGCCGTAGCATGCATGACAAGCCGACAGGGCAGTTTTTCATTGAACACAATGGCTTAACTATAAGGCCGATTTGACGTGGAGAGCATCATGCAGCACAACGCAATTCAAAACACCGGTTGGATGATGCCCGCGGAGTGGGCCCGGCATGCGGCGACCTGGATGGTCTGGCCACACAACCAGGCACTTTGGGAGTCGGGCTGGGGTGTCACGCTGCCGCTGGTGCAACAGGATTTCGCTCGTGTGGCCAACGCCATTGCGCGCTTCGAACCGGTGAAAATGGTCGTCGATCCGTCGGCGGTCGCCAGTGCCAAAGCCTTGTGCGGCGCCAACATCGAACTGATCGAGTTGCCGGTCAACGACAGCTGGTGCCGCGACTCCGGCCCAAGTTTCGTCGTCCACCCGCAACAAGGCCTGGCCGGGGTGAGCTGGCGCTTCAACGCATGGGGCGGCAAGTCAGCCCATGAACTGGACGAAGGCCTGGCGCGTCGTGCCCTCAATCACCTTGGCCTGCCTTGCTTTGGCACGCCTTTGAGCAACGAAGGCGGGGCCATTCATGTCGATGGCGAAGGCACGCTGATCACCACCGAATCGGTCTTGCTCAACCCCAATCGCAACCCGGGCGTGACCAAGGCCGAAATGGAGGAGATTTTTGCACGTTTGCTCGGCGTGAAGAAAACCATCTGGCTGCCGGGTGATCCGGACTATGTCACCGGCGACATGACCGACGGCCACGTCGATGGCGTGTGTGCGTTCGCGCGTCCTGGCGTGTTGCTGGTGGATGCCACCCACGACCGTCAATCGGTTTACGCCGAAGTGGCCCGTGAGAACCGCCGTGCCCTGGAGTTGGCCACCGATGCGCAAGGTCGCCAGTTCGAGCTGATCGAGCTGTATGAAGCCAGCGATGCCGTGGACACCGAGGCTGAAGTGTTCTGTGCCTCGTACACCAATTTCTACATCGCCAATGGCGCGATCATCATGCCGGCCTATGGCATCGATGCCGACCACATCGCGGCGCAAACATTGGCGCAGGCATTCCCCGGGCGCGAGATCGTGCCGGTGCGCATCAATCATCTGGCCCATGGCGGTGGCGGTGTGCATTGCATCACCCAGCAACAGCCGGCCTGGCCAGTGGAGGGTTGATGTCATGACCCTGTTGACGATTGCTACCACCCAAATGCCCTGCACCTGGGATTTGCAACACAACCTCGATCAGGCCGAGCAACTGGTGCGCGAAGCGGCGGCCAAGGGCGCCCAGGTCATCCTGTTGCAGGAACTGTTTGCCACACCGTATTTCTGCATCGAGCAGAATCACAAACACCTGGCGCTGGCCGAAGCGTATAGCGAAAGCCGCGTCCTCCAGCGCTTTTCCACACTGGCCCGGGAGTTGGGTGTGGTGCTGCCGTTGAGCTGGTTTGAGAAGGCCGGCAATGCGTACTTCAATTCATTGAGCGTGGCTGATGCCGATGGACGCTTGCTGGGCGTGTACCGCAAAACCCACATTCCCAATGCCATTGGTTATCAGGAGAAGGAATATTTCAGCCCCGGCGACACCGGATTCCGCGTCTGGGACACGGCGTTCGGGCGCATCGGCGTGGGCATCTGCTGGGATCAGTGGTTCCCTGAAACCGCACGTTGCCTGGCGCTGATGGGCGCAGAAGTCTTGCTGTTTCCTACCGCGATCGGCTCTGAACCGGGCTGCGCCACCCTGGACTCGCGCGACCACTGGCAAATGACCATGCGCGGCCATGCGGCGGCCAACATTCTGCCGGTGGTGGCGTCCAATCGCGTCGGTCGGGAAGCCGCAACCACCGATCCGACGTTGCAGATGAACTTCTACGGCTCGTCCTTTATCTGCAACCACAAGGGCAAATTGCTTGCCGAGGCCGACCGCGACAGCACCGGCGTGCTGGTGCATAGCCTGGACCTGGCGGCGATGAGCGAGGAACGCTTGAGCTGGGGCATCTACCGCGACCGCCGTCCGGAAATGTACGGCCCACTGTTGAGCCAGGACGGTCGCCGCATCAACTCACGCTGGAACGCTCAAGGAGTTTGATATGCACGTTTCCCACAAACGCTTGCTGGCAGCCCTGGGTTTTTCACTGTGTTGCGCCATGCCATCGCTGCACGCCGAAGAGAAAACCCTGCGGCTGTACAACTGGGCCGACTATTTTGCCGAAGACACCCTGAGCCGCTTCACCGCCGAAACCGGGATCAAGGTGATCTACGACGTCATGGATGGCAGCGAAACCCTGGAAGCCAAGATGCTCGCTGGCGGCAGCGGCTATGACCTGATCTTCCCCGGCGACACCGTGGCCGAACGCTTGATGCGTGCCGGCAGCCTGATGCCCCTGGACAGCTCGAAACTCACGGAGTTGGCCGACGTTGAGCCCGGCCTGCAAAAACTGCGCAAGCAATATGAGCACTCCAGCCCGGCCACCGTCCCGTACACCTGGGGCACCATCGGCCTGACCTACAACGCCGAGCAGATCAAACAGCGTATGCCCGATGCCCCGGTCAACAGCCTGGACCTGCTGTTGAAGCCGGAACTGGCCGCGAAGTTTGCCGATTGCGGCATCTCGATCATCGATTCGCCGGACGAAGCGCTGGCGGTGGTGCTCAACTACCTCGGTCGTGATCCGCGCAGTGGCAAGCCGGAAGACCTGAAGGCGGCGAGCGAGTTGCTGGCAAAAGTGCGACCGTACATTCGCAAATTCCAGTCGCAGCCCGTCACCGATCTGGTCAATGGCAACCTGTGCCTTTCCCTGGGCTACAGCGGCGACATGACCCAGGCGCAACGCACGTCGGATTCGGCCGGCAAGAAGACCTCCTTTCAGTACCGCATTCCTCGCGAAGGCACGACGGTGTGGATGGACACCATGGCGATTCCGGTCGACGCCAAACATCCGGAATACGCCTACGCCTTCATTAACTTCGTGATGCGCCCGCAGAACATGGCAGCCATCAGCAATTTCACCGGTTACCCGACCTCCAATGCCAAGGCGCGGCCGAGCGTCGATGCCGCCATGCGCGACAATCCGGACATCTACATAAATGAAGCCACCTATGCTCGGTTGATCCCGGGCAAGGACATTCCACAGGCTGACATGCGCGCCCGCATGCGCACCTGGACCAAGTTCAAGACGGCCACAAGCCAATGATGACGGGCCGGCGCACAACGCCGGCCTTTGCCCCAATTTCAGGAAACAGACACATGTCAACGCGTCGCGAGTTCATCAAACAGGTATCGGTTGCCGCCGGTGTGACAGCAGCCTTCATGGGCCTTGGCCTGAGCCCCGCCAGCGTGCTGGCGGCCAGCCAGGGCCACTTGTACATGCCGGATGAAGGTGACAAGCATCAACAGGCCTTCATCGCCTTTGGTGCGCAGGACGCCATCTGGGAGGACTTCACCCCGGACGTGCAAGCGGCCCTTGGCCGGATCGCGCGGACCATTGCCGACTATGAGCCGCTGACCGTGTTCTGTCGCAAGAGCGAACGGGATCTGGCCGAAGAGCATTGCGGTACGAAGAATGTCACCTACGTCATCACCGAGTTGGACGACATCTGGATGCGTGACATCGGCGCCAATTTCGTTGTCGATGGCAAGGGCGATCTCGGTGCAGTGGATTTCAACTTCAACGGCTGGGGCAACAAACAGCGACACAGCAAGGATGCAAAAGTGGCCGCGCTGGTGGCCGAGACCGAGGAAGCCCGTTACCAGCGCAGCGACCTGGTGGGCGAGGGCGGGGGCATCGAGGTGGATGGTCATGGCACCGGGATCATGACCGAGAGCAGCTGGATCAATAAAAACCGCAACCCCGACTGGAGCAAGGCCGACGTCGAAGAAGAACTAAAAGCCCGCCTGGGCCTGCGCAAAATCATCTGGCTGCCAGGCATCAAGGGCAAGGACATCACCGATGCCCACGTCGACTTCTATGCGCGTTTCGTCAAGCCAGGCGTCGTGGTCGCCAACCTCGACAACGACCCCGAATCCTACGATTACAAGGTCACCCGCGCTCATCTGGATATCTTGAAAAACGCCACCGACGCCGATGGCCGCAAGTTGCAGATCCACACAGTGTCGCCCCCGCTCAAACCGCGGCAGAACAAATTCAGCCGAAACAATCCGGATTTTGCTGCCGGCTACATCAATTACTTTGTGATCAACGGAGCGATCATCGCCCCCGAGTTTGGTGACCGCGCCGCCGATACCCGAGCCTTTGATCTGCTGTCCAGGCTCTATCCGGACCGCGAAGTGGTGCAGCTCAACATCGACGCGATCTCTGCCGGTGGTGGCGGCATTCACTGTGTGACCAGTCACCAGCCGTTGGTTTGACGCGGGCGAGCCCGCAGATTTGTCCGTTTGGCGACAGATGCTGGCTTATTAGCGTTAGTCGGTAATTGGCGGGAGGAGTAGAGTCGAGACCTCGTTCCTGGACAACCCGGATGATCCCGATGACCCGCCCGCGCTTTTTACCTGACAACTTCACTCTGACCCTGATTGGTGTGGTCGTTCTCGCCAGTTTGCTGCCGGCCAGCGGTCAGGTCGCGGTCGGCTTTGGCTGGTTGACCAACCTCGCCATTGCCCTCCTGTTTTTTCTGCATGGCGCCAAGCTGTCACGGGAATCGATCATCGCCGGGGCCGGCCACTGGCGCCTGCATCTTCTGGTGTTCGGCCTGACCTTTGTCCTGTTTCCCTTGCTTGGCCTGGCGCTCAAGCCATTCCTGTCGCCCTTGATCGGTGACAACCTCTACATGGGCATGCTTTACCTGTGCGCGCTGCCCGCCACGGTGCAGTCGGCAATTGCCTTTACCTCTTTGGCGCGAGGCAATATTCCGGCGGCGATTTGCAGCGCGGCGGCGTCCAGCCTGTTCGGGATCTTTCTGACACCGTTGCTGGTGACGTTGCTGCTGGACGCCCACGGCGATGGCGGCTCGACGCTCGATGCGATCATCAAAATCAGCGTGCAACTGTTGCTGCCGTTCATCGCCGGGCAGATCGCCCGCCGCTGGATCGGTGCCTGGGTGGCGCGCAACAAGAGTTGGCTGAAGTTCGTTGACCAGGGCTCGATCCTGCTGGTGGTCTACGGTGCATTCAGCGAAGCGGTGATCGAGGGCATCTGGCATCAGATCCCGGTGCTCGACCTGGTTGGGCTGGTGGTGGCCTGCTGTGTGTTGCTCGGGCTGGTACTGGTGGCCTCCACCGTGCTGGGCAAAGCCTTTGGCTTCAATCAGGAAGACCGCATCACCATCCTCTTCTGCGGCTCGAAGAAAAGCCTGGCCACCGGCGTGCCGATGGCCCAGGTCCTGTTCGCCGGCAGCACCATCGGCTTGCTGATCCTGCCATTGATGCTGTTCCATCAGATTCAACTGATGGTCTGCGCCGTACTCGCACAGCGCTACGCCAATCGCCCTGAATCGGTGGCCGAATTGATGGGGCAGGTGGATCCTTGAGCGGCATGAGCATCTGAAACGGGCTTTTGTCATTTTGGTTTGAGCAGGAGAACCCCATGAAACTGTTGCGTTATGGCGAGAAAGGCTCGGAAAAACCGGGTCTGCTGGATGCGGATAATCAGGTCCGTGACCTCTCGGGTCATGTCGAGGATATCGCCGGGCAGGTCTTGAGCCCGACGGGCCTGGCGGCTCTTGCCGTCATTGACCCGGCCAGCCTGCCGATCGTAGCGGGCCATCCGCGGATCGGCGCCTGTGTTGGGCAGGTGGGCAAATTCATCTGCATTGGTTTGAACTACGCCGACCATGCCGCCGAGTCGGGGATGGAGGTGCCGAAGGAGCCGATCATCTTCAACAAATGGACCAGTGCCGTTTGCGGCCCGAACGACAACATCGAGATTCCACGGGGTTCACACAAGACCGATTGGGAAGTGGAGCTGGGCGTAGTCATCGGCAAAGGCGGGCGCTACATCGATGAAGCCAACGCCATGGAGCACGTGGCGGGTTATTGCGTGATCAACGATGTGTCGGAGCGCGAGTGGCAATTGGAGCGCGGCGGCACCTGGGACAAGGGCAAAGGTTTCGATACCTTCGGTCCGCTGGGGCCTTGGCTGGTGACGCGGGATGAAATTGCCGATCCCCATGCACTGGACTTGTGGCTTGAGGTCGACGGGCATCGTTACCAGCAAGGCAATACGCGCACACTGATTTTCAATGTGCCGCAACTGATTGCCTACCTCAGCCGTTGCATGAGCCTGCAGCCGGGCGATGTGATTTCTACCGGCACGCCACCGGGCGTCGGGCTTGGCATCAAGCCCGAGCCGGTGTTCCTGCGCCCGGGGCAGACCATGCGCCTGGGCATCGCCGGGCTCGGTGAGCAGCATCAGGTGACCGTGCAGGCAGATTGAGGTGGGGGATGTTTGCCTCCTTGCGTTACGGGGGGGATTGAGGCAAATAACCAACGGTTCGTCCATGAGGCTGTAAACTTGCCGGGCAACAGGCGTTGATTCATTGAATGCCCGGCAGGTCGGTCATCCCTGCATGACCGGCTCATCACAACCTCAAGCAAGAGATCCCCATGGCAAACCAAGACATCACGTTCACTCCCGATCCCGATGCGGACTCCATCTCTTCCGACGTCGCCGGTTTCGGTGGCCTGCTGGTCTCCACCCAGATTCCAACCCGCGCCGACGGCAATCTGGAGCTGGGCGACATCACCCTGCAAAGCGAGTGCACGTTGCAGGCGCTCAAGGTTGCGCTGGAACGTGCCGGCAGCTCCATGGACCGGGTGTTGCACCTGACCATCTACCTCACCGACATGACTGATCGTGCCGCGTTCAACGAGGTCTACAAACGCTACTTCGCCAAACCATGGCCGGTGCGCGCCGCCGTTGGCGTGGCGTCGCTTGCGGTCGAAGGCATGCGCGTGGAAGTCACGGCGATGGCCGCCAAGGCTTAAGCGCTGCGAGCTCCCACAGTGGTCATGGGTCGTGCGATCAACCGAAAACCCTGTAGGAGTTAGCCTGCTAGCGATGACGGCGGCAAATTCGACATCTGCTTTGAAGGTGAAGGCCCTATCGCTAGCAGGCTCCCACAGTGGTTATTGGTCGGCTACAGAATCTACGATCAACCGAAGAGAGTGTGGGAGCTAGCCTGCTAGCGATGCTGACGACTCGGTTTCAGCTCAAACCCAAATGGCATCCCACAGCGGATAATCGCCAAGTTTCTCCACCAGTCCAGCCCGCAATGGGTTGGCGACCACATATCGCGCCATCTTCACCAAATCCTCTTCTCTGCGCAGTGCTCGATCATGGAAGCCTTTTTGCCAAAGAGTGATCTTGCGGCCAGTAACCTGATTCACTGCCTTGGTGCTCAATGACTTGGTCTTTTGCATCAAGTCACCCAACGATCCCCGCTGCAATTCGACCAGCCAATGGAAATGATCGGGCATAACGACCCATGCCAGTGAATTGGCCATGCCTTGATCTTGTGCATGTCGGAACTGTTCTACGACCAGGCGACCCAGCACGAAACTCTCGAACACTGGTTCTCGCCCAAGGGTGTTGGTGGTCAACAGGTAAATTCGGTTGTGTTCGCCATACCGGCCAGTGCGCAAGCGATGTGAAGCTGGTAAATCAGGCATTCCTTCGCCTCTCGTTCATGATCAACACATGACAAGGCTAGACCTTTGTTTGTCTGACTAAGGTGCAGACGTTTAGCTGGATGTGTCTTATAGAAAGCTATCGCTAGCAGGCTAGCTCCCACAGTGGTTATTGGTCGGCTACAGAATCTGCGATCAACCGTAGAGTCACCATCGGGCAGCCTACGGGTGCCGGTCGGGCGTTTCGCCGGTACAATGCGCGCCTCGACCGTGACAGCCTGACTAAAAAATATTATGTCCCTGCCCAAACATCATCTCGAATTGCTCAGCCCCGCCCGCGATGTAGCCATCGCACGCGAGGCCATTTTGCATGGCGCCGACGCCGTGTACATCGGTGGCCCGAGTTTCGGCGCCCGCCACAATGCCTGCAATGAAGTGACCGAGATTGCCCAGCTCGTGGAATTCGCCCGTCGCTATCACGCCCGGGTGTTCACCACCATCAATACCATCCTGCACGACAACGAGCTGGAGCCAGCCCGCAAGCTGATCCATCAATTGCACGACGCCGGTGTCGACGCGCTGATCGTCCAGGACCTGGGCGTGATGGAACTGGACATCCCGCCCATCGAACTGCACGCCAGCACCCAGACTGACATCCGCACCCTGGCGCGGGCCAAGTTCCTTGATCAGGCCGGCTTCTCGCAACTGGTTCTGGCCCGCGAGCTGAACCTGCAGGAGATCCGCGCCATCGCCGACGAGACTGACGCGGCAATCGAGTTCTTCATTCACGGCGCGCTGTGCGTGGCGTTCTCTGGCCAGTGCAACATCTCCCACGCGCAGAACGGCCGCAGCGCCAACCGTGGCGATTGCTCCCAGGCATGCCGTTTGCCGTACACCCTCAAAGACGATCAGGGCCGGGTAGTGGCTTTCGAGAAACACCTGCTGTCGATGAAGGACAACAACCAGAGCGCCAACATCCGCGCCTTGGTCGAAGCCGGCGTACGTTCGTTCAAGATCGAAGGGCGCTACAAGGACATGGGCTATGTGAAGAACATCACGTCCTACTACCGCCAGCGCCTCGACGACGTGCTCGAAGATCGGCCGGACCTTGCCCGTGCTTCCAGCGGCCGTACCGTGCATTTCTTCCTGCCCGACCCGGAGAAGACCTTTCATCGCGGCAGCACCGACTACTTCGTCACCGATCGCAAGGTCGATATCGGCGCCTTCGATTCGCCGACGTTCACCGGCGTGCCGGTGGGTGTGGTGGAAAAGGTCGGCAAACGCGACATGCAGGTTGTGACCCATGAGCCACTGTCCAACGGCGATGGTCTCAACGTGCTGGTCAAACGTGAAGTGGTAGGTTTCCGCGCCAACATCGCCGAACCCAAGGGCGAGTTCGACGAAGAAGGCGAAAAGCGTTATCGCTACCGCGTCGAGCCGAACGAAATGCCTAAAGGGCTTCAGCTGCGCCCGAATCACCCGCTGAGCCGCAACCTGGACCACAACTGGCAGCAAGCGCTGCTCAAAACCTCGTCAGAGCGCCGTGTTGGCCTGTCCTGGGTGGCTCGCCTGCGCGAGGAACGCCTGGAACTGAACGCAACCAGCGAGGAGGGCATTAGCGCCAGTGTTGTCCTGGACGGTCCGTTCGGTGTGGCCAACAAGCCGGAGCAGGCCCTTGAGCAACTGCACGACTTGCTCGGTCAACTGGGCACCACCCATTACCACGCCACGGACATCAAGCTGGATGCGCCACAGGCGTATTTCATCCCCAATTCGCAGCTCAAGGCCTTGCGCCGTGAAGTCATCGAAGCGCTGGACGCGGCCCGTATCAAGGCGCATCCACGGGGCAGCCGCAAGGCCGAGACCAATCCGCCACCGGTGTACCCGGAGTCGCATCTGTCATTCCTGGCCAACGTCTATAACCAGAAGGCCCGTGACTTCTATCACCGTCACGGGGTCAAGCTGATCGACGCGGCGTACGAGGCGCACGAGGAAACCGGCGAGGTGCCGGTGATGATTACCAAGCATTGCCTGCGTTTCTCCTTCAACCTGTGCCCCAAGCAGGCCAAGGGTGTGACCGGCGTTCGTACCAAGGTTGCGCCGATGCAACTGGTGCACGGTGATGAAGTGCTGACCCTGAAGTTCGATTGCAAGCCCTGCGAGATGCACGTGATCGGCAAGATGAAGGGCCACATCCTCGATTTGCCGCAACCGGGCAGTGTTCAGCCGGTCGTTGGCCACATCAGCCCCGAAGACCTGCTCAAGACAATCCCCCGCGCCCCGCACTAACGACGCAGGACCTGTAGGACCTGTAGGACCTGTAGGACCTGTAGGAGCTGTCGAGTGCAACGAGGCTGCGATCTTTTGAACGTCAAAAGATCGCAGCCTGCGGCAGCTCCTACAGTAAGTGCACGTTCGCTTCGCAACACCGTCCGACTGGCGGCCCGCCAAGGCTGTGCTAGCGTCTTGAGGTCATCCCTCATTTGCGAGCTCTGCCATGGACGAGACCATCGTTAATGTAACCACCGAAAAGTTCAATGCACTCATTGCTATGGTGCAAGCCTACGGTGTCGCCTTTGCGGTCAAGGTGCTGACCGCCATCGCCTTCTGGATCGTCGGGCGCTGGCTGATCGGTTTTGCCGTCGGCATGGTGCAAAAAGCCCTCGGCAAGCAGAAAGTCGACCCAACCGTACTGCGTTATGTCGGCTCGGCCATCACCGTGACGCTGAACATCATTCTGGTGATCGCGATTCTCGGGTACCTGGGCATGCAGACCACCACTTTCGCGGCGCTGCTCGCGGCGGTCGGCCTGGCAATCGGCATGGCCTGGTCGGGGCTGCTGGCCAATCTGGCGGCTGGTGCCTTCATCATTGTCCTGCGGCCGTTCAAGGTCGGCGACTTCATCTGCGCTGGCGGAGTCACCGGTACGGTCACCGAAATCGGTCTGTTCGCCACGGCGATCAATACGCCTGACAACGTGCTCACCCTGGTCGGCAACAACAAGATCTTCAGCGACAACATTCAGAACTTCACCCACAACCCGTTCCGTCGGGTCGAACTCAAGGCGCAGTTGTCGGGTGCGGCCGACTGGAAAGCGGCGGCGGCCTTGCTGAAGGAGCGCGTCGCGGCGATTCCAAACGTAATGGCCACGCCGGCGGTAGACGTGGAGATTCTTGAGTTCAACCTGGTCGGACCGGTCCTCGCTGTGCGTCCGTATTGCCACAACGAGCACTATTGGCAGGTGTATTTCGACACCAATCGCATCATCAAGGATGCCTTGGGGGAAGCCGGTTTCCCGGCCCCGATGCCAGCGCAGACGGTGATTTTCCAACAGGGTGCCGCGTTGCCGGGGGCAATGACGAAGGAGTGAGCGGCAGCCTCACGCCGCCGCGGATCGCGTCAGCTTCCAGAGATTTCTGGAAGCCTGGCGATGGCCTGTTCACTCGCGGCGGTCATGTCCAGATCGCGGTGTAGCCGAAATAAACGAATGCCACTCCGCCGGCGAGGATAAAGGCCCCCAAGGCTTTCGTCGTGGAGTGGAACACCCGCAGGGAACCGGCCGAACGCTGCACATGTGTGCTCGAATACACGGTACGGTCAAAGAAGCCGTCCATGGTTGCCCGGTAGGTGTAGCGCAGGCCCAGGAAGATCAACAGGACGATCAGGCCCAAAACAGACGCGCGCAGGATGGCTGGGTCAATCCTGGGCTCGGGGACTTCTGCCTTACAGGCAGGGCTGTCGACTTCGGCGATGCTGATGCGCCCCTCATTCGTCGTCACCAGCGGGTAGCCTTTCAGGTACGACGAATCCTGCTCCAGGTCCAACGCCTGATACCGCCAGAGCGTTGCCGAACCTTCCCGGCAATAGGTAAAACCACTCGGATTGGACGCGACGATGATACAGGCGTCGTTGATGCCGCTTTTTTTCAGGGTTTCAGTGGCTGATCGGGTGAAATCCAGTTCAAGTACAGGAATAACTCCATTTGCAACAACCCCGGTCGAAACCAATAAGCCCCCCAATAAGCAAAGGGTTGAAGTGTTCAAGGTTGATTTTCCTTGTTTTTATTGGCCTTTTAATTGAACGACGAGCGCGCTGACTTGTCGTTGTTGGAGTTTAGACGGGCATTTTAGAAGAGGACGAGAATCATCATGAACAAGTCCGTCGGGGGCGCAACGGAAGGGCGGACTTTTCGGTTATTTAGATCGTTCCCACGCTCTGCGTGGGAATGCCTCAACGGACGCTCCGCGTTCGGCTCTTGATTGGGACGCGGAGCGTCCCGGGCTGCGTTCCCACGCAGAGCGTGGGAACGATCAATCAGGGGATTGCGGGTCGTATAGAGTTTGGTGTTCAACCGCGCTTGGGCAGCGTCCAGTTCGGGCGGATGAAGTGGCAGGTGTAGCCTTCAGGAAGGCGTTCCAGGTAGTCCTGGTGCTCTGGCTCCGCTTCCCAGAACGGTCCGGCCGGCTCGATCTCGGTGACCACCTTGCCGGGCCATATGCCGCAAGCGTCAACGTCGGCAACGGTGTCCTCGGCAACGCTCTTCTGGTCTGCGCTCAGGTAATAGATTGCCGAACGATAGCTGGTTCCCAGGTCGTTGCCCTGACGGTTCTTGGTGCTCGGGTCGTGGATCTGGAAGAAAAACTCAAGAATCTGGCGATAGCTGGTCCGGGCCGGGTCGAAGATGATTTCGATCGCTTCGGCATGGGTGCCGTGGTTGCGATAGGTTGCATTGGGCACATCACCGCCCGAATAGCCGACCCGCGTGGAAATCACGCCCGGTTGCTTGCGCAGCAGATCCTGCATGCCCCAGAAGCAGCCACCGGCAAGGATGGCGGTTTCGGTGTTTGTCGTCATGGTACGCAACTCCCATCAAACAACGGCCTCGTGGGGGAGGCCGTCAGACCCTCATTGCATCTTGCTGTGATCCATCTTGCCGTGGTCCATGCTGCCATGATCCATGGTGTTGAGCGAACGCGCCTGCGCCTCGACCTTGATCGTCTCTTTCTCGCCCTTGGCGTTCTCCACGGTCAGGGTCAGCGGCACTGTGCTGCCTTCTTTAATCTGGCTCGTCAGGTCCATCAGCATGATGTGGTAGCCATGGGGGTCGAAACTCACCGCCTTGCCGGCGGGCAGGGCAACCGACTCAACCTGCTGCATGCTCATCACGTCATCTTTCATGCTGGACTGGTGAATCTGTACCAGCTTCGCCACCGGCGACTCAACGCTGACCAGCTTGCTGTCGGTGTCGGCCTTCAGGGTCATGAAGGCGCCGCTCGAAGGCTGGCCGGTCACGGTAGCGCGGACCCAGGCATCGTCAACCTGGGTTTGTGCGCTGGCTTGCCATGCCATGCCGATCAGGGACAGGCCCAGGGCGAGTTGTTTAATGCGTTTGAGCGAATTCATCAGCAGACCTCCATGACAGTGAGCAGGTCTTCTGCACACTCTTGAGCGGTAAGGGACGCGGACAGCCCAAGGCGCAGGTTGCCTCGGGAGTCGAACACGAAACTGGTCGCGGTATGGGAAAGGGTATAGGTCGAGCCACTCGGGACCTTTTCGAAGAATACGCCGAACTCCTTGGCGGTCGCGGCGGTTTCTTCCAGCGTGCCGTACAGCGCCTCGAAACTGGGGTCGAAGGCTTTGACGTACTTGTCGAGCAATTCGGGGGAATCGCGCTCGGGGTCCAGGGTGATGAACACCACCTGAAGGCGCTCGCCATCGCGGCCCATCAGCTTTTTTGCCTGGGCGGCACGGGCCAGCGTGGTCGGGCATACGGCCGGGCATTGGGTGAAACCGAAGAAGATCATCGGCATCAGGCCGCGGTAGCTGCCGAGCATCCGGGTTTCGCCCTGGGCGTCTGTGAGTTTGAAGGAACGGCCCATGATCTTGTCGCTCAGATCCTTGCCGTACTTGAAATTCAGCTTGCTGCTGTCATCGCAGCCGGCGAGCAGGCCGAGGCTCAGCAGGCTCATGCCCTGCAGAACTGAGCGGCGGGAATACAACGTACTCATGGAAATAAAGCTTCCTGTGTAGCGACAGAAAAAACACAGTGCCTGACGAACCAGGCGGAAAAAAGCGCAGGGATGTTAACAAACTGTTGCCCGATCGCGCTTAATCGATCGCCCGCCGGTCCTGCGCCAAAAGGTCGCGGAAGCTTGAATACACGAACATACAAATGGCCCTAAAACAGACACATTGCAGATACATCAGTGGGGTTTCATCGGGTTGTCCAAACCTCATTGAGAGCACTGCCATGTTCCGCAAACTGCAGCACGCCGCCCGATTGATCAGCCAGAGCGCACGTTTGATGGTCGGCGTTCCGGAGTACGACAACTATGTGGCGAGAATGGCGCTCAATCACCCGGGCGAGCCGGTGATGAGCTACGAAGCGTTTTTTCGCGAGCGTCAGGAGGCTCGTTTCGGTCGAGGTAAATGTAATACGCGGTGTTGCTGAGCCCGTTTTTGCACTTTTATAAAGCGCAACGCCCTGACAGCGTGCATTCCACCCCGCTAGCGCCATGACATTTCTCTCTTTTGAGCATCGAATCCAGCGCCGTAGTGCGCTGGACAGCCGCTCGACGCAATCTGGCACAAACACTGCATTGATCCCACCAAGGTCCATCTGACAAGGATGGCCAGCCCTCTCGGTCAATGACGATCGATCAACCGCACAGGTCGTGGGCAGCATCGGTGGATCAGGCATGGCCGTCTGGTTTCAACACCGCAAAAGAACAGGCAAAGACGCCTGGAACCGCAAGGTTTCAGGCGTTTTTTTTTGCTTTTTGAACCGTGATTGGCAGGGTCGTTTATGAATTCCAATGTAGCCACGTTGAACAAGTTGCAAACGCTGGTCGTGATCGGCAATGGCATGGTCGGACATCATTGTGTCGAGCAACTGATCGAGCGCGGCGCCCTCGATCGCTATAGCCTGCACGTTTTCAGCGAAGAGCCGATGCGCGCTTACGATCGCGTGCATTTGTCCGAGTATTTTTCCGGTCGCGATGCCGAGTCGCTGGCGCTGAGCGAGGCGTCCTTGTATGAGACCCCGGGCGTCACGTTGCATCTGGGTGTACCGGTGCTGGAAATCGACCGCGTACATCGCCAGGTAGTGACCGCTCAAGGCAGCGTGGCTTACGACAAGCTGATCCTGGCCACCGGCTCCTATCCATTTGTGCCACCGATCGAGGGCGCCGAAGGCGATTCACGCCTGGTGTATCGCACCCTCGAAGACCTCGACGGTATTCGCGCTGCGGCTGCCGATGCCCGGCGTGGTGTCGTGGTTGGCGGCGGCTTGCTCGGCCTGGAGGCGGCCAACGCCCTGAAAAGCCTGGGGCTTGAGGCTCATGTGGTGGAATTCGCACCGCGCCTGATGCCGGTGCAACTCGATGACCTCGGTGGCCTGGCGCTCAAGGCACAAATCGAACGGCTCGGCGTTGGCGTGCACCTGTCCCGCGCCACGCAGTCGATCAGCGCTGGCGAGCAGTACCGCTATCGCATGAACTTTGCCAATGACGAATTCCTCGAGACCGACCTGATCGTGTTCTCTGCCGGTATCCGTGCGCAAGACGCACTGGCCCGTCAATGCGAGCTGGACATCGGCCCGCGCGGTGGCGTGGTGATCGACGACACCTGCCTGACCTGCGATCCAGACATCTATGCCATCGGCGAATGCGCTTCCTGGAACGGCAGCCTGTTCGGCCTGGTTGCTCCGGGTTATCAGATGGCGCGCAGTGTTGCGG
The DNA here is from genome assembly GCF_050739655.1 of Pseudomonas sp. Classification (GTDB taxonomy): domain Bacteria; phylum Pseudomonadota; class Gammaproteobacteria; order Pseudomonadales; family Pseudomonadaceae; genus Aquipseudomonas. Next base: position 21,637 of record NZ_JBOIBY010000260.1, read on the forward strand.
CGCGGTTGTGCGATGACGCCGCCGAGCCGTTCCAGGGTGCTGATATGTCGACCAAGCTCAAACTGCTGGGCGTCGATGTCGGCTCGATTGGCGATGCCCACGCCAACACGCCGGGTGCTCGCAGCTATCAATTCATCGACGAAACCACGGCCAGCTACCGGCGCCTGGTGGTCGACGCCAGCGGCAAGCATGTGCTTGGCGCAGTGCTGATCGGTGACAACAGTTATTACGACACGCTGTTGCAGTACATGCAGAACGCCATTGCGTTGCCATCGGAACCGGCGGCCCTGATCCTGCCGTCGTCCGAAGGCGTGCCGACTTTAGGTCCGGGTGCACTGCCTGAAACCGCCACGGTCTGCTCCTGCCACAACGTGACCAAAGGCTCTATCTGCTCGGCCATCGACGGCGGCTGCACCGACCTCGGCCTGCTCAAGTCCCAGACCAAGGCTTGCACTGGCTGCGGCGGTTGCGCCGGGTTGCTCAAGCAAGTCTTCGAGCATGAGTTGATTGCCCGTGGGGTCAGCGTCGACAAGAGCCTGTGCGAACACTTTGCCTACACCCGTCAGGAACTGTATGCACTGGTGCGGGTAGAAGGCGTGATCACCTTCGAAGAACTGCTGGCCAAACATGGTCGCGGCCATACCGGTTGCGATGTGTGCAAACCGGCCGTGGGCTCGATCCTGGCGTCGTGCTGGAACCAGCCGATCATGGACCCTTCGCTGGTACCGCTGCAGGACACCAACGACACCTTCATGGCCAACATGCAGAAGAACGGTACCTATTCGGTGGTGCCGCGTATTCCCGGTGGCGAAATCACCGCCGACAAGTTGATCGCCATTGGTGTGGTCGCGAAGAAATACGACCTCTACACCAAAATCACCGGTGGCCAGCGCATCGACCTGTTCGGCGCGCAGCTGCATGAGTTGCCGGACATCTGGGCCGAGCTGATCGAAGCGGGTTTCGAAACCGGGCACGCCTACGGCAAATCGACCCGTACGGTGAAGTCCTGCGTCGGCAGCACCTGGTGCCGTTACGGCGTGCAGGACAGCGTGCAGATGGCGCTGACCATCGAAGACCGCTACAAGGGCCTGCGTTCGCCGCACAAGCTCAAGTTCGCGGTGTCCGGTTGCACCCGCGAGTGTGCCGAGGCGCAGAGCAAGGACGTGGGCGTGATCGCCACCGAGAAAGGCTGGAACCTCTACATCGCCGGCAATGGCGGCATGCGCCCGCGCCATGCCGAGCTGTTTGCCACCGACCTTGATGACGAAACCTTGATCCGCTACATCGACCGCTTCCTGATGTTCTACATCCGCACCGCTGACAAATTGCAGCGCACCTCGGTGTGGCGCGAAAGCCTGGAGGGCGGCCTGGATTACCTCAAGGACGTGATCATCCACGACAGCCTTGGCCTTGGCGCCGAGCTTGAGTCGCAGATGCAGTTGGTGGTCAATCGCTACGAGTGTGAGTGGGCCAACGCCCTCAAGGACCCGGAAAAACTCAAGCGCTTCCGCACCTTCGTCAACGACAAACGCCCGGATCCGGATATCCACTTCGTCCGCGAGCGCGATCAACGGCGCCCGATCATGGCCGCCGAACTCAACCTTATCCCTGTTACCGAGGAGATTGTCTGATGAGCCATTCCAATACTCAGCGTGCTGTGCCTTTTGAGAACGTCGACGTCTGGCAATCGGTGTGCAGCCAGCAGGATCTGGTGAACGATTCCGGTGTCGTGGTCTGGCTCGACGGCGCGCAAGTGGCGCTGTTCTACCTGCCGGCCGCCGAGGGCAAAACCCTCTACGCCATCGACAATCATGACCCGCAATCCGGGGCCAACGTCATCGGGCGCGGCCTGGTCGGCAACATCAAGGGTGACATGGTGGTGGCCTCGCCGATCTACAAGCAGCATTTCCGCCTGGAAGACGGCAGTTGCCTGGAGTACCCGCAACAACGCCTGCGGGTCTGGCCGGTGCGGTTGAACGGGGAAAGCGTGGAAGTCGGGGTGGCCTGATTTTGAGGCTGACCTTGCACGCCATTCACAGGAGACGGGTATGAAAACAGCCGCACAGTTGCTCAAGCTCAAGGTCGTGGAAAACCAGCAGGTCCACAGCATCGCACCGGATGCCATGGTGCTAGAGGCGGTGCAGAAGATGGCCGAGAAAAACGTCGGCGCGCTGCCGGTGATCGACAAGGGCCAGGTGGTTGGCGTGATCAGCGAGCGCGACTATGCACGCAAGGTGGTGTTGCTGGGACGCTCGTCGGTGGGCACGCCGGTCAGGGCCATCATGAGTTCGCCAGTGGTGACGGCGGACAGTCAGCAGAGCATCGAGCATTGCATGGCGGTGATGACCGACAGCCACTTGCGGCACTTGCCGGTGGTGGAAAACGGTGAGCTGATCGGTTTGTTGTCGATTGGCGATCTGGTCAAGGAAGCGATCGTCGAGCAGGCGGACCTGATCCGCCAGTTCGAGCATTACATTCGCGGGCATTGAGACAGTACCAAAGGGGCCGGATTGGCATGTGAACGCCATCCGGCCGATCGTTCCCACGCTCTGCGTGGGAATGCCGCCCGGGACGCTCTGCGTTCCAATCAAGAGCCGAACGCGGAGCGCCCGCTGGGATATTCCACGCAGACTGCGCTTACGCCGCCATCAAAAACGGAACGCCTGGCGCCCAACCAATAGCCATTTTCCCTGCTGCTTTTGCCAGATCTGGAAGTTCTCGATTTCAGTCGGGACCACTTCGGTGCCTTTCAGCGCCTGGGCCGAGAAGTGGTGGCGCACCAGTGCCACATCGCCTGACACGGTGATGGTCTGGTTCTGCATTTCCAGGGTCTTGAAGGCGCTTTTGCCGGTTTCGATATCGGCGATGAATTCTTTCTTGTCCTGAATCTTGCCGCTGGAGTGACCGTAGGTCAGGTTTTCGTCGGTCAATGCCTTCAGTTCCGCAATGTCCTTGTGCAGCATCGCCTGGGTCAAATGATCGACGGCTTGTGCTACGTCCTTGTCCACGGCGGCAGGGGCAGCCGCCACGTAGCCGCTGAACAGGCACAGAAAACCAACCAGCAATTTTGTTTTTTTCATGGGTGTTTCCTTGTTGTTGTAGGGATGACCGGCATTGAATGTAGATTTGTCAGTCATCGTACAACTTAGCATGACATCGAGGAAAAAAGCGAACTTGAGAAGCGGGTGTTTCTCGAAGTTAAAGGTCCGTCACGGTTTTGGCTGGTTTCCCTGCGCCGCACCGCGTCCAGGCCGCGAGAACTACCGCATGTCGTAAAAAACGAAATCAGTGGAGACTGGCTTCAATTACCGTTCCCGCCCGCCGATAACCTCTTCAGCCGTGCAAATTGCGCTGGCGTTGGCCAACCCTTAAACGTGCAAAGAGGAACCATAGAGTGTCCATAAAACTGCGTTTACTGCTGCTGATTGGCACGGGGTTGCTCGCGGCTCTGATCATGAGCCTGGTCGGGTACCTGGGAAACACACAAATGGCTGGGGCGGTGAAGGACAACGACGTCAGCATGATGGCGCTGCGCAATCACCTCGAAGCCGACATGATGCACGACGCCTTACGCGCCGACGTGCTGTCGGCGATGCTGGTGGGGCTGGGCAAAAGCACCAGCAGCAAGGCTGAGGTGCGCACTTCCCTGGAAGAGCACGCGGCGCATTTTCGGCAGATGCTCGGGGACAACCTCAAGTTGCCGCTCAACGACACTTTGAGAACCGCGCTGAACCAGACCAAGCCAAGCCTGGACACCTACATCAGTGCCGCCGAGCGCATTGTCAGCCTGGCCCTGGAAAACCCTGACGCCGGGCAAAAGGAACTGAGCGCCTTCAACAGTACGTTCAGCCAACTGGAAGATCAGATGGCCGCCCTCAGCGAGCTGATTGAAAGCAACACTCAGCAAACCAGCGAGGGCACGGCGCAGGCCATCAGCAACGCCAACCTGACCGTCGGCGCTGTGCTCATCGCCAGCCTGTTGCTGCTGCTCGTGCTCGGCCGCTCGGCGATCGTAAGCATCATGGGGCCGTTGCAGACCGCCAGCCGCATTGCCGACAGCATTGCCCATGGCAATCTGAGCGAGCCGATCGTCGAGACACAGCGCAACGACGAAGCCAGTCAACTGATCCGCAGCCTGGCCACCATGCAGCGTGATTTGCGCGGCATGATCGAAGTGGTGCGCAACAATGCCCATGGCGTCAGCGGCATGAGCGAGACATTGAGCAACGGTTGCCACGAAGTGGCCGGCAGCAGCCAGCAGCAAAGCGCAGCCGCCAGCACCATGGCCGCGGCGGCCAGTGAAATGACTGCGAGCATCGAGGAAATCACCCGGCATGCCGAGCGGGCGCTGGACATGGCCAATCAGGCCGAAGCGCTGGCCAAGGATGGCGGCCGGGTGATCCATCAGGTGGTCAATGACATGGACGGCATCGCGCGTTCGGCTCAACAGTCGGCACAGGTCATTCGTACGCTGGACAAGGAGTCCGAGGGGATCTTCAGCATCATTCAGGTGATCAAGGGCATTGCCGATCAAACCAACCTGCTGGCGCTCAACGCCGCCATCGAGGCCGCCCGCGCCGGCGAGCAGGGCCGTGGTTTCGCCGTGGTGGCCGATGAGGTTCGCAGCCTGGCCGGACGCACCAGTGCCTCGACCCAGGAAATTGCCGCCATGGTCTCGCGCATCCAGCAAAGCACCCGCGAAGCGGTGGTCAGCATGGAGGAGGGCGTCGCCCAGGTCGATAAAGGCATGGCGGTGACCGCTGACGTCGAACGCGCCATCCGCGAAATCCTTGAGGCGACCCTTAACACCACGCAGCTGGTCAATGACATCAGCCGCACCATCGGCGAGCAAAGCCTGGCCAGCAATGAAATCGCCCATCAGGTGGAAATGATCGCCGGGATGTCCGAAGGCAACAGCAGGGTGATCGGGCAGACGGCTTCGACGACGGACGAGTTGTCGTCGTTGGCGGGCCAGCTTTCGCAGTCGGTGGGGCGGTTCAGGCTTTGAGGCTGGTGTGCTGATCAGAAGGTTTTCGGTGATTGATAGGGCCTCATCGCGGGCAAGCCCGCTCCCACAGTGATCTTCAGTGAACTCGCAGCTTGAGTTCGACGCTGATCCTGTGGGAGCGGGCTTGCCCGCGATGAGGCCATATCAGTCAATGCAAACCCTGAATTCAAAGATACTTGTCCGTCACCGCCCCCTCCGAAGCACTCGACACCGTCTTCGCATACTTGGCCAACACCCCGCGCTTGTACTTCGATGGAGGTCTTACCCAGCGAGCCTTGCGTTCGGCCAGTTCGCTGTCTGACACATCGACAGTGATCTGCCGGGTTTCGGCATCAATGGTAATCCTGTCGCCGTTCTCGATCAGCGCAATCGGCCCGCCTTCAAAAGCCTCCGGCGTAATGTGCCCCACCACGAAACCATGGGAGCCACCGGAAAAACGCCCATCGGTAATCAACGCCACATCCTTGCCCAGCCCTTTGCCCATTACCGCCGACGTCGGCGAGAGCATTTCGCGCATGCCCGGCCCGCCCTTGGGGCCTTCGTAGCGGATGACGATCACTTCGCCGGGTTTGACCTCGCCATTGAGAATACCGGCGAGTGCACCTTCCTCACCGTGATAGACCCGTGCGGTACCCTCGAAACGCAAGCCTTCCTTGCCCGTGATCTTGGCCACGGCACCGGTGGGCGAGAGGTTGCCGTGCAGCACCACCAGGTGCGAGTCCTTTTTGATTGGTCGGTCGAAGGGCAGGATCACGTCCTGGCCGTCGGGGTAGTCGGGCACGCTTTCCAGGTTTTCGGCGAGGGTCTTGCCGGTGACGGTCATCGCATCGCCGTGCAGCATGCCGGCGGCGAGCATGCGTTTCATCAAGGGTTGGATGCCGCCAATGGCAACCAGCTCGCTCATCATGTATTTGCCACTGGGGCGCAGGTCGGCCACCACTGGGGAAATCTTGCCCAGCTCGATGAAGTCGTCCAGGGTCAGCTCGACATCCACCGCATTGGCCATGGCCAGCAGATGCAGCACGGCATTGGTCGAGCCGGCGAGGGCGATGACCACGCGAATGGCATTTTCAAAGGCCTTGCGGGTCATGATGTCGCGCGGTTTGAGGTCAAGCTTGAGCAGCTCCATAACCTGCTGGCCGGCGCGGAAGCTGTCCGAGGCCTTGTCGCCGCCCACAGCATCCTGGGAACTCGAACCGGGCAAACTCATGCCCAGGGCCTCAATGGCTGACGCCATGGTGTTGGCGGTGTACATGCCGCCGCAGGAACCAGGACCGGGAATCGCCACTTCCTCGATCTGCTTGACCTGGATCTCGCTGATGTCGCCACGGGCATGCTGGCCCACGGCTTCGAACACCGAAATGATGTCGGTGTGGCCGGCGCCCGGACGGATGGTGCCGCCATAGACGAAGATCGACGGGCGATTGAGGCGTGCCATGCCGATCAGGCAGCCGGGCATGTTCTTGTCGCAGCCACCGATGGTGACCAGTCCGTCAAATCCTTCACAACCGACCACCACCTCGATGGAATCGGCAATCACCTCACGGGACACCAGTGAATACTTCATGCCTTCGGTGCCATTGGCAATGCCGTCGGAAATGGTGATGGTGTTGAAAATCACCCCTTTGGCACCAGCGGCGTTCGCGCCTTTTTCCGCCTCCAGCGCCAACTTGTCGATGTGCATGTTGCACGGCGTGACCATCGCCCAGGTCGAGGCAATGCCGATCTGCGGCTTTTTGAAGTCGTCATCGGTGAAACCCACCGCCCGCAACATGGCGCGTGCGGGTGCAGCCTCGACGCCGTCGATCACTTCAGAGGAGTATTTGCGCAAATCGTCTTTATCACTCATGACAATTCCTCAAAGCCAGGCCAGGGAAACCCGATGAGTATAGTTCGCAGGTACATACGCGATCGGACTGGTGAGTCTGGAACAGACGCGCGGGTTACCGTGTCGTGATATTCTTCGCCGCAACTTGGTTTGACCTGTTCAGTTTTCCTGTCCTTGAGACGGGCGAACAGAATGACTGTCGCTCAAGTAGCTGAATCCAAAAAAGATAAGAAGTCAGTTCAGTAGGGACATATAACTGGGGTCGATGCAGTGATGTCGGCCTTGTGTGCCCACCCTGTAATCCTGCTGTGCCGCAAGCCATGACTGCCGTGAAACGTGGGCTGTGTGCGCGAGGATGGAAGGGCGGATGACGTTTTATCATAGGTGCTACAGATGTTTAAGAAAGTGAACACAGCCCTGATCGGGTTGGCTTTGTCGTTGGGGATGACGACGGCTCAGGCCGAAGAAGCCAAAAAAGTCGATGTGCTGCTGATTGGCGGCGGCATCATGAGCGCGACCCTCGGTGTGTGGCTCAATGAGCTGGAACCCGGCACCTCGATGCAAATGATCGAGCGTCTCGACGGCGTCGCCCTGGAAAGCTCCAACGGCTGGAACAACGCCGGTACCGGTCACTCCGCCCTGGCCGAGCTGAACTACACCCCGGAAGACGAGAACGGCAAGGTCTCGATCCCCAAAGCCGTTGAAATCAACGAATCCTTCCAGATTTCCCGTCAGTTCTGGGCCTGGCAGGTTCAGCAAGGCGTGCTGAAGAATCCACGTTCGTTCATCAATTCCACACCGCACATGAGCTTCGTGTGGGGCGATGACAACATCAAGTTCCTGAAAAAGCGCTACGAAGCCCTGCAAGCGAGCCCGCTGTTCGCCGGCATGCAGTACTCCGAAGACCCGGCTGTGATCAAGAAGTGGGTCCCGCTGATGATGGAAGGGCGTGACCCGAACCAGAAAGTCGCGGCCACCTGGAGCCCGATCGGCACCGACGTGAACTTCGGTGAAATCACCCGCCAGTTCGTCGCCCACCTGCAAACCACGCCGAAATTCGACTTGAAGCTGTCCAGCGAAGTGCAGGACATCACCAAGAACGAAGACGGCAGCTGGCGCGTCAGCTACAAAAACCTGAAAGACGGCAGCAAAACCGAAACAGACGCCAAGTTCGTGTTCATCGGCGCCGGTGGCGGTGCACTGCACCTGCTGCAGAAGTCCGGTATTCCTGAAGCCAAGGAATATGCAGGCTTCCCGGTGGGTGGTTCGTTCCTGGTGACCGAAAACCCTACCATCGCCGAGCAACACCTGGCCAAGGCCTACGGCAAAGCCTCCGTTGGCGCACCGCCAATGTCGGTTCCGCACCTGGACACCCGCGTGCTGGACGGCAAGCGCGTGATCCTGTTTGGCCCATTCGCGACTTTCAGCACCAAGTTCCTGAAAGAAGGTTCGTACCTGGACCTGCTGACCACCACCACCACGCACAACGTGTGGCCGATGACCAAGGTTGGCATCAAGGAATACCCGCTGGTCGAGTACCTCGCCGGCCAGCTCATGCTGTCGGATGAAGACCGCCTCAACGCCCTGAAGGAATACTTCCCGAACGCCAAGGCTGAAGACTGGCGTCTGTGGCAAGCGGGCCAGCGCGTGCAGATCATCAAGCGTGATGAAGCCGCCGGTGGCGTGCTGAAACTGGGCACCGAAATCGTCGCTTCGCAAGACGGCACCATCGCCGGACTGCTGGGCGCCTCCCCAGGCGCTTCGACCGCTGCACCGATCATGCTGACCGTGCTGCAGAAAGTGTTCAAGGACAAGGTGGCAACCCCGGCCTGGCAGGAAAAACTGCACCAGATCGTGCCGAGCTACGGCACTCAACTGAATGCCAGCCCTGAAAAAGTGGCGCAAGAGTGGGCCTACACCGCCAAGGTGCTGGAGCTGACTCCGCCGCCGGTGATCGGTCAGGTAGCGGCTCCGGCTGCTGCTCCGGCTGAAGCGCCGAAAGCGCCAAAGGCTAATGCTGCAAACGATATGGCTTTGTAAAAGGTTGCCTCGCCATCCTTGGCGAGATACCTGAATCATGAAAAACCCGCTGGATCAGCAATGGTTGAGCGGGTTTTTTTATGGGCGCTCACAAGTAGGACGCACGTTCACCTGTAGGAGCTGACGAGTGCAACGAGGCTGCGATCTTTTGATTTCCAAGATCAACATCAAAAGATCGCAGCCTGCGGCAGCTCCTACAGAAAGAATGTGGACCGCCTCAATCTGATCCGTATTTTCCATCGCTTTCTGCATCTGTTACCGGCTCAGATTGCCGCCCACAATGTCAGCCTGAACTTTCATAACGTAGGAGGCTTTATGGGCAAGATGGCGATTTTCCTTGGTGGCTTTCTGGTGGTGACGATCCTGATCGGCATGCTCGCAACGATTTCGCCGGTATGAGTTGAGAGGGATTACGATGGGCCGCACCCCATGGATCGAGGTTAAAGAAGATGGCATTGACGGAAGAACATCTGATCAGCATCGCCATGACCAATTCGCTGAACGCCGAAATCACCAGGCGCCTGCCGGCACTTGGCCTGAGTCAGTGCATGCTCACGGCTGGCTGCCTGTTCCAGGCGGTGTGGAATCATCAATCCCAACGACCACCCGAAGCAGGCGTGAAGGACTACGACGTTTTTTACTTCGATGAAGACCTGTCCTGGGAGGCCGAAAACGAGGTTATCCAGACGGCACAACGCCTGTTCCAGGACCTTGAGGCCAACGTCGAAATCAAGAACCAGGCCCGTGTCCATCTCTGGTACAACCAGCGGTTTGGCGGGACCTATCCGCAACTTCAATCGGCCAAAGACGGCATTGATCGTTACCTGGTCGCAGGGACCTGTATTGGCCTGGATATCGCCACCGGTGAAGTCTATGCCCCCAATGGCCTCGCCGACACCGAGTCAGGACTGCTGCGGATCAATCCGAGAAATCCCAGGCCAGACCTGTTCGAGCAAAAGGCGAGAAGTTATCAGGCACGCTTGCCCTGGCTGAGGATCATTGATCCGCAGCTTGATCGGCAGTGAGTGACTATTTAGCCGAGACTTCCTGCTTGATATCCCCGCAGAAAATATCGACGTTGCCATCGGTCGCTGCAGTTCGCACGACAATGTGGTGCTCACTCTTGAGCAGCTCTGGAAGTGGCACCGGTGCGGTTCTTGAAAAGGTCCAGCCGCGTACGGGTTGCCGTTCGGTGTTGACCGTGTCGTTCATCGCATAGGCAACAGGGCCGGGCTGCTTGCAGCTGCCTTTGTTGATGAAGCTGTAGAGGCGCAACGGCAGGACAACTCCGCTTGGCGCGCCGCTGATGAAAAAACTCAAGCCGGTTTGGTTGTTCCAGTCGGTCAACGTAACGTTGCCGATCTGGCCGGTGTTCTGCCGAGTGGCGTTCAAGGTTACGGACACGCCATGGTTGGAGGAGGTGGAGCAGCCGAAGAGGCTTGTCGTGACCAGCAGCGCCACCAGTGAATGCCTGGGATTCATTGCCAAACTCCTGATTGAAGAACTGCAATGGGAGATTAGCGGGTATAGCTCATAAATCGCCTCTTCGACGGCACACAGGACAAACCTGTAGCGCTAAACCTGACGGCCATGGGCGGCGTCTGCCAGTTGCCCGGTATCGACCCGAACGAACACCGAATCGCCGACAGCGGTCAAAACGTCGCCTGCGTAGACCTCGCAGATCACGCGGGTTTTGCGTCCGACGTCACCTTCAACCTTCGCCCGCAAGGTGAGCGCAACGCCCATGGGTGTTGGCTTGATGAATTTGATGCCCAGGTTACCGGTGACGCAATTGATGCGGGGCAAGCTGGCGACTTCGCGGTTTTCGGCGCGGTAGTGGTAAGCCATCGCCGTCCAGTTGGAATGGCAGTCCACCAGCATCGCGATCAACCCGCCGTAAACCAGATCTGGCCAGCCGCAATACTTGGCATCGGGCACATGCTCGGCGATGACGTGGACGCCGTCCTCGTGCCAGAAACTCTTGATGTGCAGCCCGTGCGGGTTGCTGCCACCGCAGCCATAGCAAACCCCATCAGGCGCGGCGGTGTCTTGCAGGGAAGTGTCGAGTGGGGACATGTGTTGATTATCCGGAAAAATTGGCAGGCAGATGAGCGTCCAAGTATCGCCCCGATTCATGACCCAGGCGAGGGCAGCAGTTGCTGTGGGAGCCGGCTTGCTCAGAGGTCATGGGTTGGTCACAGAATCTGCGATCACCGAAAAAACACTGTGGGAGCTAGCCTGCTAGCGATTGACGGTGGCACATCCAGCACCGATGTGTCGGACACACCGCTATCGCTAGCAGGCTAGCTCCCACAGGGGGACAGCGGCAAACACAGAATTTGATGTCACTCAATTCAACTGTGGGAGCTAGCAGGCTCCCACAGGTCTGCGCTCAGATGCGCGCCAATGCCTGAGCCAGATCCGCTCGAAGGTCTTCGACATCCTCAACGCCCACTGACAACCGCACCAGCGCATCGCCTATACCCAGTTGGGCGCGGGTTTCCACGGGGATCGTGGCGTGGGTCATGATCGCCGGGTGTTCGATCAGGCTTTCGACGCCGCCCAGGCTTTCGGCGAGGGCGAAAATCTGCACGTTTTCCAGGAAGCGCTTCGAGCCAGCCAGGTCCGTGTTGAGGTCCAGGGAAATCATCCCGCCGTAGCCACGCATCTGTTTGCGCGCCAGTTCGTGCTGCGGGTGAGAGGGCAGGCCGGGGTAGTAAACCCGCGCCACCTGCGGTTGACGCTCCAGCCATTGCGCCAGGTCCAGGGCATTGCTGCAGTGGCGCTCCATGCGCAGTGCGAGGGTCTTGACCCCGCGCAGGGTGAGAAAGGCGTCGAACGGCCCGGCGATGGCACCCACCGCGTTTTGCAAAAAGCCCAGGCGCTCGGCCAGCGCGGCGTTCTGCCCGACCACGGCAATGCCGCCGATCACATCGGAGTGACCATTCAGGTACTTGGTGGTCGAGTGCAGCACGATGTCGAAGCCCAGCTCCAGCGGACGTTGTGTCCACGGGCTGGCGAAGGTGTTGTCGGCGACGCAGATGATGCCCCGGTCGCGGCAAGTGCGGGCGATGGCGGCCAGGTCGGTCAGGCGCAGCAGGGGATTGCTCGGTGTCTCGACCATGACCATGCGGGTGTCATCCTGCAATGCTGCCTCGAAGGCGGCCAGGTCGGTCAGGTCGACAAAGCTGAAACGATGCCCGGCGCTGCGCTGGCGGACCTTGTCGAACAGGCGGAACGTCCCGCCGTACAGGTCATTGCCTGAGACGACGTGCGAGCCCGCATCGAGCAGTTCCAGCACCGTGGAAATGCTCGCCAGCCCCGAAGCGAAGGCAAACGCCTGGGTGCCACCTTCGAGATCCGCCACGCAGCGTTCCAGCGCCCAACGCGTCGGGTTGTGCGAGCGCCCGTAGTCGAGGCCCTTGTGCACGCCGGGGCTCTGCTGCAGGTAGGTGGAGTTGGCATAGATCGGCGGCATCAACGCACCGGTGGAGGGGTCGGGCGTTTGCCCGGCGTGAATCACTCGGGTAGCAAAGCCGCGAGGTGCAGCCGTTTTATCGTGCTGACTCATGCAAGGGATCTCCGTAAGTGATTGAGCAAGTCGAACCGGGTGATCAGGCCGTGAAAGCCTGAGGCGTCGGCGATGATCGCCACCAGCCCGCGGTCGAGTTCTTCCTGCAACTCAGCAAGGCTGGCGCCGGGGGCCAGGGTCTGTAGTTTGTCGGTCATTGCGCCGGCGACGGTGTGTCGGAAGTGCGAAGCATCCTGGTGCACTCGCAGCAAGATATCGGACTCATCGATCACGCCGACCAGCCGCTGGCCATTAACCAGCACCGGCAGTTGCGAGACATCCGCCAGGCGCATGCGCTGGAACGCGGTCAGCAGTGTGTCGTCGGGGCCGACGCTGATCACCCGGCCATCTTCGAAGCGCCGTGCGATCAGGTCGCGCAGGTCGCCATAGCGTTTGCTTTGCAGCAATCCCTGATCGCTCATCCATTGATCGTTGTAAACCTTCGACAGGTAGCGCGTGCCGGTGTCGCAGACGATGCTGACCACGCGCTTGGGCGTGGTTTGCTCGCGGCAATAGCGCAAGGCCGCCGCCAACAGGGTACCGGTCGAAGAACCGCCGAGAATGCCTTCGGCGCGCAGTAACTGGCGGGCATGGTCGAAGCTTTCTTCATCGCTGATCGAATAGGCGTGGCGCACGCTGGAGAGATCGGTGATCGACGGAATGAAGTCCTCGCCAATGCCTTCCACCGCCCAGGAACCGGGTGTGCCGAGGGTGCCGCTGCGGCTGTATTCGGCCATCACCGAGCCGACGGGGTCGGCCAGTACCATTTCCAGATCCGGCTGTACGCGACGGAAGAAGTTGGTCAGGCCGGTCAAGGTGCCCGCCGAGCCGACCCCGACGACAATGGCATCCACGTCGTGCTGGGTCTGCGCCCAGATCTCCGGTGCGGTGCTGCATTCATGGGCCAGCGGGTTGGCCGGGTTGTTGAATTGATCGGCGAAGAAGGCGTCGGGAATTTCCTGTGCCAGGCGATGGGCAACGTCCTGGTAGTACTCGGGATGGCCCTTGCCGACATCGGAGCGGGTGATGTGCACTTCGGCGCCCATGGCCTTCAGGTGCAGGACTTTCTCGGTGGACATCTTGTCCGGAACCACCAGCACCACCCGATAACCCTTGGCACGGCCAACCAGTGCCAAGCCCAGGCCAGTGTTGCCGGCAGTCGCTTCGACGATGGTGCCACCGGGTTTCAAGCGACCGTCGCGCTCGGCGGCGTCGATCATTGCCAGGCCAATGCGGTCCTTGATCGAACCGCCCGGATTCTGCGATTCGAGCTTGAGAAACAGCGTGCATGGGCCCGTATCGAATCGGCTGACACGCACCAGCGGCGTGTTGCCGATCAGTTCGAGTACGGCGGGGCGGGAGTTGTCAGGCATAAGGTCACCTCGCTGCGAAACTACGCACTTGATGAGCAGAATGGCGGCGGGTCATGGCGCCGCTCTTGGATGTTGTTGTGTCTGGACCATAGGCCGGGATCGGGGCATTCGCAACGTCGGTGGTCGGTAGGAGGGTGGCTTGCGGCGATGAGGCCGGCACAGCGTGCGCTGAAATCCCTGTAGGAGCTGACGAGTGCAACGAGGCTGCGATCTTTTGACGTTCAAAGGCAAGATCAAAAGATCGCAGCCTGCGGCAGCTCCTACAGAAGGAATGTGTTCGCTTTATGGGTATCCGATTCGATACAAAGCGATGCAGTAAAAGCAAATGAGAGGCGTTATTAATAGTATTTATTTCCGCATTACCTTCGATTAGACTCCCGCCAGCTGTAGGAAAACGGCGTTCTGGACGTAAGAAAAAACATAAATATCTGTCGCAGGGGGAGCGGGGCGTGCATTTCAAAAAAAATACAATGGCGTTGGCTGTGGGGTCGGCAATATGCCTGTCGGGCAGCGCATGGGCGGCCGAGCAGTCGAACACAATGCAGATCGCTCCGATCACGGTGACGGGTGAAAAGATCAACCGCACCCTGGAGCAGACGCAGTCAAGCGTCGTGGTGGTGACGGACAAACAACTGCGCGAGAAGGAAGACCATGACCTGGTCGACGTTTTTGCCCGTACGCCAGGTGTCTACAACCAGGCCGGTAACGAAAACTGGGGCATCCGTGGCGTGCCGGTGTCCGGTTTCGATGATCAGGGTCCGGCGGCGCTCAACGGCGCGGTCTCGGTGTTCGTCGACGGCGCCGTGCAGCCCAACCGCGCGCTGACTCTAAGCCCGATCCCGTTGTGGGATGCCGAGCAGGTCGAAGTGTTCCTCGGCCCTCAATCCACCACCCAGGGTCGTAACTCCCTGGCCGGTGCGGTGGTCATCCAGACCAAGAACCCGACCTTCGTACCGAGCTTCTCAGCGCAGACCAACGTGGGCAACTACGGTGAGCAAGGCGCGGCGGTGGCCGGTGGCGGCTCGATCGTCGATGACAAGATTGCCGGCCGTATCGCGTTGGATTATCAGCAAGCTGACGGTTACATCGACAACGTCTTCCTCGACAACGACGGCAACCCGACCCGCACCGCAAACGCTCGTGGCAAGCTGCTGATTCTGCCTAACGATGATCTCGATGTGCTGTTGACGTATGCCCACGGTGAAAGCCGCAAGGGCGACAACTCGGTCATTCGTCAGGACGACGATATTCGTTATTACAAGATTTCGTCCAACACCAATGCCTACGACAAACTCAAGCAGGACACTGTCAGCGCCAAGGTCGACTACCGGCTCGATGATGCCTGGTCCATTACCAGTCTCACCGCCAATACCGACTCTGACTACGATGGCCGCCTGGACTTCGACCAGTCAGCCACCCGCAATCGAGTCGTCCTGCGCAAGCATGATGGCGACTTGTTCAGTCAGGAACTGCGTCTGAATTACGCTTCTGACACGGTGAAGAGCTTTGCCGGTCTCTACTACGGGCACAACACCAACAATTTCCACGACAGGCTGTTGATCAATGAACAACTGTCCGGCACCGTCAAGGGTGATACGACGATCGAGAACAAGGCCGTGTTCGGCGAGATCAACTGGACCTTCGCCCCGCGCTGGACCTTGATTACCGGTCTGCGCTACGACCACGAGACCAATGATACCGACGTCAAGGAAGATGATTTCTCCGAGGCTGGCAAAGACAAGAAGTCATTTGATGCCGTGTTGCCGAAGCTGGGTATCGACTACGAACTGGCCGATAACCAGTACCTGGGCTTCATGGTGCAGAAAGGTTATCGCGGCGGTGGCGTCAACGTCCGGGCCGGCAGCAGTCACGAAGCCTACGATCCGGAATACACCACCAACTACGAACTGTCCTACCGCGGCTCGTTCTACGACAAGACCCTGCGTACCCGCGCCAACGTCTACTACACCGACTGGAAAGACCAGCAGGTCAGCGTGCTGGACCCGGACACCGAGTTCCTGGACGTGTTTAACGCCGGTCGCAGTGACATCAAGGGTCTGGAGCTCTTTGTTGAAAAAGACTTTGGCGAACAGCTGACCCTGAACCTGGGCGCCTCGGTGACCGATGGCAAGTACAAGGACTTCGTCACCAGCGATGGCCGCGACATGAGCGGTGAGGACTTCCTGTTTTCGCCCAAGTACAAGATGTCGCTGGGCGGTACCTATCGCTGGAACGATCGCCTGACCTTGAACACCGACGTCATCTACCAGAGCACCAGCCCGTCGGAGTACGAGTTTGATGACGCGGGCCAGGTCACCGGTGAGCGCAAGAGCGACAACTACTGGTTGGTCAACTTCAACACTGAGTACAAGATCACCAAGAACGTCGCGGTCTCCGGTTACGTGAAAAACGCCTTTGACAAGGAATACGTCACCAACAACCGCAGCGGTGACATCGTCGATGTCGGCGCCCCGCGTACGGTGGGACTGGTTCTGCGGTACGACATGTAAAGCATCTGTCGGAGCGAGCTTGCTCGCGATGGACTCATGAGCACCGCGTTTGCCCAATCAAAGACGCGGTACCGTTATCCACTCTCGCGAGCAAGCTCGCTCCTACAAATAACCTAGCGAAACCGCTCCGGTATCGCCTCGGCAAACGGATAGAAAGCAAACCACGGCTTGGCCTCTTCAAGGACCCGCAGGACGGAAGGTCGCTGCGTCAGCCTGTCGAAATACGCGTTCAAGTGGCGGCAGTCTTCAGGAAAGGGCAGGACGTTGTTGGCATAGAACAGTGCCGGAGCAGCCGCGCAGTCGGCCATGCTGAACGTCGGGCTCGCGACCCAGCTACGAGAGGCCAGTTGGCGCTCGAGCATGCCGTATGCGGTCATCAAAGTGGCGCGTTCTGCGCTCAAGTCATCGTTCTTGGCGTACAACCGATCAGCGACGATCCGTTGCATCGGCGCCTGTACGTATTGGTCGAAAAAACGATCCCACAAGCGCACCTGCAGCGCTGTATTCCAATCACTGGGCAGCAGGCAATGCTGGCCTGCATAAAACCGGTCCAGATATTCGATGATCACACTCGACTCCGGCAATCCTTGCGGGTTGGCGTGATCAACGATCACCGGGAATTTGCACAGCGGCCATAGTGCCCTGAGTTCCGCTCGGTCCGTCTCGCTGGAGAGATCAATGATCCGGCGTTCGAATTCGATTGCGTATTCGTACAGGGCGACCAGCACTTTGTGGCAGAACGACGAAAGCGGGTGGTAGTACAGAGTCAGGGGCATCGTTCATCTCCTCGGGGCAAGAAGTGAAATAGGGGGCAGGGAAATGCAGTATCGACCATCGCTCGACAAGGCGCGATGTTCGAAACGGGCAGGGAAAATCGATGAAAACCCGCAGGGTGGATTTTCAAATACCACGGCCTTTCGTATCTCTATACGACAACCCTTATCCCTTCACGAAAACTACTTTCACCGCGTTTGATAATCCCCTCTCGAAATGTTTTAAGAGTTTCACAAATATTTCGACGTCCGCTTAAACCGTCACTTCCAACGCTTGATGCTCATGGTTCGCCATCGGGTTGCGTCATTTTGCGCGCCGGATTTGGGTCTCGGCTGAGTACGGACGGACATCGAAACCTCAAAAAATAAGAAATCAGCCAGGAGCACCGTATGTTCAACCGCGCAATCCCCACCGCCATCCTGCTGGCCGCAGGTACCATGGGCGTCCAGGCTGCTGATAGCGGCGCCCATGGATTTCTGGAGGACAGCAAGGCGACGCTGTCGATGCGGACCCTGTACTTCAACAGCGACAACCGCGACGGCGCGGCAGCACCTTCGAAAACCGAAGAAACGGCCCAGGGTTTTGTGCTGCGCTATGAGTCTGGTTTTACCCAGGGCACGGTCGGTTTTGGTCTCGATGCCCAGGCGCTGCTCGGCGTGACACTGGACAGCGGTACGGGGCGCCACGTCGGTAGCGGGATGATCCCCAGTGATGGTGACGACGCTGCCAACAGTTGGAGCAGTTTCGGCCCGACCGCGAAGATGCGCCTGGCCAAAACCGAGTTGCGCTACGGCACGCTGATGCCGAAATTGCCGATCCTGATTTCCAACGATGCCCGTGTCTTGCCACAGTCGTTCACCGGTACGCAGGTCACCTCGAAAGACATCGATAGCCTGACCCTGACCGGTGGTTTGCTGGAGCAGGCCGTCGGCCGTGCTTCGACTGACCGTACCGGTCTGTCGGTCGCTGGCGCCACCCGGGACAGCAATAAATTCTATTTCGCCGGGGGGGATTACGAGCTCACCAAAACCCTGAAGGCCCAGTACTACTTTGCCCAGCTGGAAGACTTCTACAACCAGAACTTCTTCGGTCTGACTCACCTGTTGCCCATCGACAGCGCCAGTTCGATCACCACCGACCTGCGCTATTTCCGCACCACATCGAGCGGCGCCAACAGCTCCGCCGCAGGCCGCGCGCAAGGCTATCGAGTGTCGGGCTACACCGAAGACAACAACGGTGAAATCGACAACAGCACCTGGGCCGCGATGATCACCTACACCAACGGTGGCCACGCGGTAGCGCTGGGACATCAACGGGTAGGGGATGGCAGCAACTTCGTCCAGCCCAACCAGGGCAGCCTGCCGGACAAAGGTGCCGGTGGCGGCAGCGTCTACCTGCCCACCGACCGTATGATCCAGAGCTTCACCCGAGCTGGCGAGCAGACCACTTTCGGTCAGTACACCTACGACTTCGCGCCGCTGGGCGTGCCGGGTCTGAAAGCGTCGATCGCGTATCTGAAAGGCACTGGCATCAAGGTACACAACGCCGGGGATCAGTCCGAGTGGGAGCGCGACATGACCCTCGATTACGTGATTCAGTCCGGCACGTTCAAGAACGTCGGGTTCTCATTGCGCAATGGCCAGTCGAATACCGAAGCGGGCAGGGACGTGGATCAGAGTCGTTTCATCATCAACTACGCGCTTCCATTGATGTAAAGGCAGGCCCTGCAAAACCCGTAGGAGCGAGGCTTGCCCGCGAAGAGGCCAGCACATCCAACATCAATGGTGACGGACATTCCGCCATCGCTAGCAGGCTAGCTCCCACAGTAGATCCGCTGTGAACACAAGATTTGTGTACGACAGAGGACCATTGTGGGAGCTAGCCTGCTAGCGATGGCGGTAGTCGCCGCACTACAGACTATTTGCCTACAGACAGCGACGGTGTACGAGGCGGGATCAAGCGCTTCGATCCGGTCGCCTCGAACGCCGAAGCGAAGCGCAGCAGCGCCGAGTCGTCATAGGCTCGTCCGGCAAAGGTCAGGCCTACCGGCATGCCGATATCCTGCATGATGCCCATTGGCACAGTGACCGTTGGCACACCCAAATGCCGGATGGCCAGGTTGCCATTGGCGACCCAGATACCATTGCTCCAGGCGATATCCGCAGAAGCGGGATCGACATCGCAATTGGCTGGCGCAACATCGGCGACCGTCGGGAACAGCACCGCATCGAGCCCCAGTCGATCCATCCACTCCTCAAGATCAATGCGACGGGTCTTCTCAAGGCCGCGCAGTCCATCAGGCGCCGTGGAAATCTGATCCCACGGCGTAATGCCGCGTTCGGCCATCTTCACGTACTCGTCCATACCGGCGGCCAGGTCGCCTTCACGGTTGGGCAACGTACCCGGATCGTGGGGGAAAATCTGCGGCCCATCGACGTCGACCAGGCGGTTCAATTTCGGGTCGCCGTTGGCTTGCAGGAAATCATCGAACGCCCACGCCGTCAGGTCCCACAGCTCATGGTGCAGGAACTCCTTGGACACGATCCCACGATTGAATACGGTCGGCGCACCCGGGCGATCGCCTTCGCAATTGGACACCAGCGGGAAGTCGACTTCGACCACTTCGGCGCCAGCCGCTTCGAGGGCCTTGCGGGCCTGTTGCCAAAGCTCGATCACGGAATCGCGGGTGTTGATTCGTTGACCCGTCGGGCCACCGATCCCCGGCGCTTCACTGGTGCCGGCTTCAGGGTCGGCATTGATGTACATGCGCGGGACACCGAGGCGTTTGCCGGTCAGTGCATCAGGCTTGGCGGCGAGCTCATGGTAGGAAGCGGGGCGAACCGAAGAGGCGCTCGGAATCGGCACCCACGGTTGCATGCGCCACAGGTCACCGCGGGTGTCGGGGTCATCCGCTACCACTACGTCGAGCACTTCAAGCAGGTCGGCCATGGTTCTGGCAAACGGCACGACAACGTCCATGGTCGGCGTGAGCGGCCAGTTGCCGCGTACCGAAATCACGCCGCGCGATGGCGTATAGGCACACAAGCCGTTGTTCGACGCAGGGCCGCGACCGCTCGACCAGGTTTCTTCCGCCAGCCCGAATGCCGCGAAGCTGGCCGCAGTCGCCGTGCCCGCGCCGTTGGACGAACCGGAGGCGAAAGGGGCGGTGAGATAGTCTGCGTTGTACGGGCTTTCCGCACGTCCATAAACACCGCGCTGCATCCCGCCATTCGCCATGGGCGGCATATTGGTCTTGCCCAGGCAGATCGCACCGGCTGCGCGAAGCCGCTCAACGGTGAACGCATCGCGATAGGCGACCAGGTCCTTGAAGGCGGGGCTGCCCGACGCGGCGGTCAGGCCCTTGACCAGGTAACTGTCCTTGGCGGTGTAAGGAATGCCATCAAGGGGGCCGAACGTCTCGCCCTTGGCTCGGCGGGCATCGGAGGCCTGCGCTTCCTTGAGGGCATCGGGGTTGCGCACCACGACTGCATTGAGCGCGGTAGCCGTGTCGGCCCCGTCGTAGGCATCGATTCGGGCGAGATAGGCCCGGACCAACTCGACCGCCGTGGTCTGGCCGGATTCGAGCGCAGTGCGCAGTTGGGCAATGGAAACTTCGGTGACTTCGATCATGCGGTTACCCGACGTTCTGATGACAAATTTAGTGAGACATTTTGCACCAAGTCGGCGCAGAACGCCGCCGCTGCCAACCGCCCATGACTCATTCGGACAGGGATTTTGGCCATTTTGATCCCCTTTTGGCCAATCGCACGCTGTGAACCCACCAAGCTGTCAGCAAGAATCAAAGCCGGATCGCTGATGTACCAGCGCTGACCAATCCAAAAACCAGATCTTTTGCTTCCTTTGCTCCAGGCCTTTCAAGGCCACTGCCTTCTCGAACATAAAAGTACAGACAAAAAACCAACGAGCTGACACTGGGGAACTGATCCATGGACACGATGAAACGCATGCTGGGTGCCACCGTTTGTGGGCTGACCCTGCTGGCCAGCGCTGTGCAAGCCGAAACGCGCGAACTGAGGGTGTACAACTGGGCGGATTACATCCTGCCGTCGGTACCCAAGGATTTCGCCGCTCAAACCGGCATCAAAGTGACGTGGGACACCTTCGACACCAACGAGTCCCTGGAAGCCAAGCTACTGACGGGCAACTCGGGCTACGACCTGGTGGTGCCGTCGAATCAGTTCATCGAAACCCAGATCAAGGCCGGCGTATTCCAGAAACTCGACAAGTCCAAGCTGCCGAACTGGAAGCACCAGGACCCGGCGCTCCTCAAGTTGCTCGACGCCAACGACCCCGGCAACCAGTACGGCGTGCCTTACATGTATGGCACCGTGTTGATCGGCTTCAATCCGGCGAAGGTCAAGGCGGCGCTGGGCGAGAATGCGCCGGTGGACAGTTGGGACCTGGTGTTCAAGCCCGAAAACATGGAGAAGCTCAAAGCCTGCGGTGTCGCCATGCTCGATTCACCTTCGGAAATCCTGCCGCTGGCCCTGCATTACCTGGGCCTGGACCCGAACAGCCAGAACCCGGATGACTACGAAAAAGCCAAGGCGTTGATGTTGAAGGTTCGGCCTTACGTCACCTACTTCAACTCCGCCAAGTACATGACCGACATTGCCAACGGCGATATCTGTGTGGCCATCGGTTACTCCGGCAGCTTCTATCAGTTCGGTAATCGCGCCAAGGAAGCCGGCAATGGCGTAGTGGTCGACTGGCGTTTGCCGAAGGAGGGCGCGCCGATCTGGTTTGACACCTTCGCCATACCAAAGAGCGCGAAAAACGTGGATGAAGCCCACGAGTTTCTCAACACGCTGCTGGACCCTAAAGTCATTGCGCCGATCAGTGACTTCCTCGGTTATCCGAATGCCAACAAAGACTCATTACCGCTGATCAACAAGGACATCACCGGCAACCCGAACCTGACCCCGACCTCCGAAGCCCTGGCGACGCTCTACGTTGTGCAGCCGTTGCCGCAGAAGCTTGAGCGGGTGCGGACGCGGGTGTGGACGGCCATCAAGTCGGATAAATAGTGCTGTGTAGGAGCTGCCGCAGGCTGCGATCTTTTGATCCTGCTTCTTGAAAGTCAAAAGATCGCAGCCTCGTTGCACTCGACAGCTCCTACAGGTGGCGAGTCATGTCAGCTCTGCGGCACAACCCGAGCTTCGTTGCCGGCGCCTTCGATATACACACTCTGGCCTTTGCTCAGCGCGGCATTGATCGGCTGGGTCACCGACACCAACACGCCGCTTTTGGTACGCACGATGATCTGCTGGGCCTGTTGCGGCTGATCGTACTTTTTCTTCTCCGCGTAGTTGCCGCCCGCTGCGCCGGCAAGGGCACCGGCGACCATGGCAACGTCGCGCCCGGTGCCTGAGCCGATCAGGCTGCCAATGCCCACGCCCGCCAACCCACCGAGAATGGCACCGACACCACTGTCATGATTGGTCTGCATTTGCGTCATGGTGATCTGCTCGATTTTCCCCGAGCGGATTTCCATCTCGCCAGCCCCTCCGCTTCCCGCATCCACGGCGGCACAGGCGCCCAGCAGCAAACTCATGACCATGATCGTCAACCAGGAAGCCGTGGTTTTCATGTCGAACTCCATCATCCGGGGGAAAGTTTTCCGTCAAACGCAAATCAGACGAAAAAGCCTAGCACAAGGTTTCGTTCAGCCCTGTTCCACGACTTTGGCGGCAGGTTGCGTCGCTCCTGATGTGTTCGCGCCTTTGCGCCAGGTCAGCAGGACAATGCCGGTCACGACAATCACACCGCCTGCGATCTGGCCGGCGCTGAGCATCTGATCCAGCACAATCCAGCCCATCAGCAGCGTCGCCAACGGCTCGATGTTCATCACGGGCGCATTGCGTGGCATGTCCAGGCGCGGCACGGAAATGAACAGCACGATAAAGCCTGTGCCGTAGAGCACGACCAATGTCGCCAGCGCCAGCCAGCCGGTGCTGGTTGCCGGCAGGTTCAGGCCACCGGGGAGGGCACCGGTCATGCCGGCCAGGTTGATGCTGCTGAAGACAATGAAGATGGTCAGCAGGCTGCGCACCGAACCGCGAACCTGAGACAGTTTGTGGTCGGTGATCCACAGTGCGCAGGCAAATACGCTGGCGGCGCAAAAAGCCAGGGCGACCCCCAAAAGCCATTGCGGGCCGGCACTGGCGTTATCTGCGAGGCGACCCGGTACGTCCAGTACAAACACCAGCCCCAGCAGAATCAGCCCCATCAGCGTGGCGGTCCGGGCGGTCGGTCGCGCGCCGCCCAGTGCCCAGGTGAGCAATGCCAACAAGATAGGAAAGACGTTGGCCACTAGTAACGCCAGTGCCACCGGCACCCGGGCGACGGCCGAATACAGGCACAGACTCTGGGTGGCAATCAGCAACCCCAACAGCAATTGCCAACGCCAGGCCCCCGGCGGCAAACGCAGGCTCTGGCGTTGCCACAGCACCAGCGCGGCCAGCACGATCAGTGTTCCGCCCGAGCGCATCAGGATTGCCAGCAACACACCGGCACCATCATCGAAGGCCACCCGCGCCGCGACATGATTGCCGGCAAACGCACAGCCCATGCACAGCAAAACCAGCACGGCGAGATGGCGAGGGAAGGGCGCAGGCGCTTCCTGCCGGGAGATCGGTTGGGTCATGGCAGTGTCTCAAGTAAAAGTGCGCCAGCATGAAGTGTGGCTGCGAGTTCTTATAGGTTGTCGTACAACTAGGTTGAAGTTGTAACGTATTTGATAGGCCGTAACAAGGGCGAAACCTGGACTGCTGCCGCTGTGGTCCACCCGAACAGACACAGATAACTTGTAGGAGCCGGCTTGCTGGCGATGTTCGTCAACGATAACGCGATCATCCTGACTCACCGCGGCGGTCTCGGGTTTTTCGCGGGCAAGCCAGCTCCTACAGGGATTGTGAGTCGTCTCCCATTTGTAGGAGCCGGCTTGCTGGCGATGGTGGTCAACGATGACGCGTCAATCCTGATGCCCCGCGACGCCCTTGGGTTTTTCGCTGGCAAGCCAGCTCCTACAAATCAGCCCGGTCAGCGAGCAATGATCGCGGCAAAATTAGACGTCGTACGACTTTCGGTGATTAACCCGGTAGAGGCGCCATCCCGCGGGTCTGAGCTTGTCGCTAGAACGTGCAGACGGCATCGGTAAACACCACCCGACCGAACTGCGCATCAGCATCCAACGGCGTGACCGCCAGCAGCTGGTCCAGACGAATCTCCTGCTGGCCGCCTGCTGTTTCAAGGCAGAGGAATTCTTCCTTTTCGCTGGAGGTGCGCGTGGTCAATGCCTTGGCCTCCAGACGAGAACCATCTTTCAACTCGATATCCAGTCGATAACCGCGCATGCAGGCAATCTCCAGATAGTCGTACAAGTCGCAGTTCATGGGCTGGTATGTGTTCATCGCATGACTCCTGGCAACCTGAGCAAGCGTCGTATGTCAGTGGTTTGGTCCAGCATAGGCAGGCCGGATCGCAGCTGCAATTTAAGGCCTCTTCGCAGACAACAATCAGGACATACGGCTTCCTTAAGGACAGCCTGCGTGGCAATTGGTCTAAGTTAGACTCAACAACGACTACCCGACGATGGAGTAATCCCCGTGGCAGGTTTGCAATGGACTCGCTGATTACCGCCGCCGCCCAGGCACTGGCAACCGGTGATCCGCTCGGTGCGCTGGATCGGGTGGCGCTGCGTGACGATGCGCCGGCGCTGGCATTGCGCGGTATCGCCATGGCGCAGTTGGGCGATCTGGAGCGTGCCAGGACGCTGGTGCGCAAGGCCGCGCGTGCCTTCGGACCGAAAGAGGCGGTGGCCCGGGCGCGGTGTGTTGTCGCCGAAGCGGAAATCGCTCTGGCTTCGCGGGATCTCGGCTGGCCAGTGAAGGCCTTGCATGTGGCGCGGATGACGCTGGAAGCGCACGGTGATCGGGTCAACGCGGCCCATGCGCGGTATCTGCAGATTCGCCGTTTGCTGCTGATCGGGCAACTGGATGACGCCCAAGTGCAACTCGCTGAACTGGACCCGGCCACGTTGCCGCCGCCATTGCGGGCCACCCATGAACTGGTGGTGGCGGGCATTGCGATGCGTCGTCTCGATGCGCAGGTCGCACGTGCTGCACTGCACAGAGCGGAAGTCGCAGCGTTGCATTCCGGTATTCCAGCGCTAAAGGCAGAAGTCGAAAGCGCGGCGGGTGTTCTGAACAGCCCCGCCGCAGGCCTGCTTGACCAAGGCCAGGTACGACTGCTTTTACTCGACGAGGTGCAAGCCCTGTTTGCCTCGACATCGCTGGTGGTGGACGCATGCCGCTCGGTGGTGCGCGGCGCGGGCATGTCGCTTTCCCTGGCCAGGCGCCCGGTCCTGTTTACCCTTGTGCGAACACTCGCCGAAGCCTGGCCAGCTGACGTGCCTAGGGAAACCCTGATTGCCCGGGCCTTTCGCCTCAAACTCAGTGACGAGTCCCACCGTGCCCGGCTGCGGGTCGAAATCGGCCGACTGCGAAAAGCACTCAAACCCTTGGCCGACGTAACAGCCAGCAAGCGTGGATACGCTTTGAGCCCGCAGGTTTCCCCCGACGTTACGCTGCTGATACCTCCCGTTGAAGAAAAGTATGCAGCGCTGTTTGCCTTGCTCGCTGACGGCGAGTCATGGTCGAGCTCGGCCCTCGCGCTGGCGCTGGGCAACAGCCAGCGCACGGTGCAACGGGCTCTCGAAACGCTGGCAGCAAAGGGCAGGGTGCAGTCGTTCGGGCATGGACGTGCACGGCGCTGGCTGACGCCACCGGTGCCCGGTTTCGCGACGACCTTGTTACTCCCTGTTCCGCTGCCCGGTGGCTAGGATGAAGGCCACCACCCCCTTTCGAGGAACACCAAGATGAAACAGTCAGCCGCTGAAATCCTTCGTGAATACGGCCCCTTTGAAGGCGTCGATGTTGTGCATGGCCTTACCTGGGACGGTCAACGGGTGTGGCTTGCAACCACCGACAAACTCCGCGCCCTGGACCCCGAAAGTGGCCAGATCTTGCGCTCGCTCGACGTCGCCGCCCACGCTGGCACCGCCTTCGATGGCAAGCATCTGTACCAGATCGCCGAGGACCGCATCCAGAAAGTCGACCCACAGACCGGACAGATACTGACGACAATACCGGCTCCCGGAGGCGGCAATGATTCGGGGCTGACGTGGGCCGAGGGCTCGCTGTGGGTAGGCCAATATCGTGAGCGAAAAATCCATCAGATCGACCCCGCGACTGGAGCCATCCTACGCACCCTCGAATCCAACCGTTTTGTCACGGGCGTCACCTGGGTTGAGAGCGCGCTGTGGCACGGCACATGGGAAGGCGACGAAAGCGAACTGCGGCGCATCGACTCGACAACCGGCGAGGTGCTGGAAAGCCTCATGCTACCGGCCGGTGTCAGTGTTTCCGGGCTTGAGTCCGATGGCGAAGATCGGTTTTTCTGCGGCGGGGGCAGCAGCGGGCGGGTGAGGGCGGTTCGTCGTCCCTGAAAATCGTCGCGCTACGTTAAAGGGCTGGCAGCGGGTTTGGCCAATGGATGCCCGTATCTACGCCACGTCGAATGGGTTGTTTAATCGCGTTTATTCAAGAGCGACTGTTCCCACATCACAACCGGAGGTTTCGCGCTGATGCGCCGGAACCGTCCGGTTTTTTCGTTTCTGGTGATTCGTTACTTTTTGGGCTCTCTAATTCGAGGGACTGAAAATGAATCCAATCGCCATTGCGGCGAGATTGTGCGTGGCTCTGCTATGCCTTTCTCCGCTGATTTCCGTCCACGCCGCCCCCACCCCAGGCGATACCGACCTGATCCGCGAGCGTCAGGATCGTTTGCTCGAAGAGCAGCGCCGACGCCTTGAAGAGCTCAAGGAACTGCCCGGCGAGGAAGCCCAAGCGACGCCGATGAAAGTTCCGGTCGACACCCGTTGTTTTCCCAACAAGGACATCGAACTCAAAGGTGCCGACAGCCTTTCGGTCAGTGAAAAAAGCCGTCTGTTCAAGCCCTGGATCGGCCAATGCCTGGGCGTTCCCCAACTGAACGAACTGCTCAAGGTCATCACTGACCACTACATCGAAAAAGGCCTTGTCACCAGTCGCGCCTACCTGCCGCAACAGGATTTGTCCGGCGGGCATCTGCTAGTAAGGGTGATCGAGGGCCGGCTCGAAAGCCTGAAAGCCGCGCCGGACAGTCGATTGTCCGAACGCGAACTGGCAATGGCCTTCACAGGCAACGTCGGTGAGTTACTCAACTTGCGCGAGATCGAACAAATGCTCGATCAGCTCAACCGCTTGTCATCCAACGAGGTCAGGATGGAACTGGCCCCCGGCAACAGCCTCGGCGGTAGTGAAGTGCTGGTCACCAATATTCCGCAAAAGCCATGGCGCGCCGGGCTTTCGCGCAGCAACGACGGTCAGCGCAGCACCGGCGAACAGCAATGGGGCACGACGTTCGACTGGGACAGCCCGCTGGGCCTGGCCGATCAGTTGATGCTGCGGGGTGGCCACGATGCAATGACCGATCATCAGCACACCTCCAGCAACGCCATGCTCTATTACAACCTGCCGTGGGGCTGGTGGAATTTCACGTACACCTACAGCCAGAGCGAGTACCGCTCGCAGCTAAAAGCCAACGGGTACAACTTCAAGCAGACCGGTGACAGCCTAACCCACCAACTGCGCGCCGAACGGGTGATCCACCGCGATTCCGTGAGCAAGACCTCGCTCAATGCCGGGCTCTCGCATTTGCGCACCGACAACTTCATCGAAGACAGAAAGCTCAAGCCCAGCAGCAACCGCCTCAGTGAAATGCAGTACGGCATCAACCATGGGCGGAGGGTGGGCGGCGCCTTCGTCAACCTGGACCTCGGCTTGCAGGAGGGCGTCGGCGCTTTCGATGCACAGGGCAATGACCATTCGGGACCCGGTGCGCCGAACGCGCGTTATCGCAAGTACGCCGCCACCGCGAGCTATCTGCAGCCATTCAAGATTGGGGGCGAGTCGTTCAGCTTCACCAGCCTGATGACCGGCCAGCGCAGCGAAGACGTGCTGTTCGGCCCACAGCGCACCAGCCTCGGCGGGCAGTCGTCGATCCGCGGTTACAAGGATCAATCCCTGTCTGGTGACAGCGGCGGTTACTGGCGCAGTGACCTGCGCTGGAGCCGCCCGGTCAGCGCTCAATGGCTGCGTCCGCTGTTCTCCGAATACGGAACCGGCTTCGGTTACGACCAGGGCGTGATACGCAACGATCGCTACAACGGCAATCAGCACGGACGTATGTCGAGCAATTCACTGGAACTGTTTGCCCGTGGTCAGCACGTGGCGGCCAGCATGACCTTTGCCCATTCCCTGGAGAGACCGGACGCGCTGCCCGAGCGCGAGGCACCGATCTACTTTCGCGTGGACCTTTTCATCTGAATTCGCTTATTGGAGATCAACGACATGGACGTTCGCCAATACAATTTTCTCGTTCGCCAGCCTTGCGCCCTGGTGAAACCCCGTGACCACTTCTGGGGTATGCCCAAGCGCGGCGTGGCCTTCCTGTTGGCCAACGTCATGTTCTGGCAGCCGATCTGGGCGCAAGCCAATGGCATCGTTGTCGCCTCGCCGGGCACCACGCTCGATCAGGCCGATAACGGCGTGCCGATCATCAACATCGCCACGCCCAACGGCAGCGGCCTGTCGCACAACCAGTTCCACGACTATAACGTCGGCGCCCAGGGCGTGATCCTCAACAACGGTTCGGCTCGGACCACGGCCTCGCAATTGGGCGGGATCATCATCGGCAATCCGCACCTGAAGAACAGCGGTGCGGCGCACACCATCCTCAACGAAGTGGTCGGCGGCAGTCCCAGCCAGTTGCGCGGTTACACCGAAGTAGCGGGGCAGTCGGCGCGGGTCATCGTCGCCAACCCTTACGGCATCACCTGCAATGGCTGCGGCTTCATCAACACCCCGCGCGTGACCTTGACCACCGGAAAACCGGTGCTGGATAACGGCCGGCTCGACCGCTTTCTGGTTGATCAGGGCAGCGTTTCCATCGACGGCGCCGGGCTGAATGCCAGCAACGTCGACAGCTTCGAAATCATCACCCGCAGCGCAAAAATCAACGCCGAGGTCCAGGCAAAAAACCTGACCATCGTCGCCGGTCGCAACGACATCAGCGCACAAACCCTCAACGCCACGGCTCGCACCGACAACGGCAGCGCCAAGCCGCAACTGGCCATCGACAGTTCCGCGCTGGGCGGCATGTACGCCGGGGCGATCAAGCTGGTGGGCACCGAGGCGGGTGTCGGGGTAAAGCTGGCTGGCAACCTGGCGGCCAGTGGCGGGGATATCCAGATCGATGCCAATGGGCATCTCAGCCTGGCGCAGACCGCCGCCACGAACGCCGTTAATGTCAAAGCCGCCAGCCTTGACGCCCAGGGGCCGGTCTACGGCAACACCATCAACGTCCAGACCCAGGGCAATCTGATCGTGCACCAAAGTATCGCCGCCAGGGACGGCATCCGTTTGAGTGCCGGTGGTGTGCTGACCAACAACGGGATCGTTGAAGCCGGAATCAATGCCGATAACAGTCGCAATGACAAGGGCGATATCAGCCTCAGTGCGCAGGCACTGAACAACAGCGGAAGAAGTGTGGTCGCCAGTCGTAATCTGGCGGTGAGTGCTGCGCAAGGATTAGGTAATCAGGGTGGCACTCTCAGTGGAAAAGACACCGCGATCACCGCCGGCACCCTCAACAACAGCGCAGGCAAGATTGCCTCGGGGCAATCGCTGAGCGTGCGGGCGCAGAGTCTGGACAACCGCAACGGCGGCCTGATCACCGCAGCGGGGAAGTTGACCCTCACGGCCAATGAGGCGGTCAACACTGCCGGGCGCATTTCCGGCAAGGGCGATATCGAAGCGAACATCGCCACCTTGAACCAATCGGCTGGCGAGTTGGTGGCCGAAGGCAATTTGTTGCTGATCGGCAACGCGCTGGATAATCGCCAGGAGGGTCTCGTCGCGTCACTCAAGACACTGACCCTGGATGTCGGACAGATCGATAACCGCGGCGGCTCGCTCTCCAGCCAAGCGGGGCTGCACGTCAAGGGTACCCGCCTGGACAACAGCGATGGCGGCAAGGTGTTATCGGAAACCACGCTCGGCGTGAGTGTCGACCAAATCATCAATGACACGACCGGCCTGATCTTCAGCAAAGGTGCGACCACGCTTACCGGTATCGGCCTGAGTAACGTGGGTGGCCGGATCGTCAGTCAGGACGACCTTGGCTTCGCTTTCGATGGGGTGGTGAACAACCGGCGCGGCAGCATTCACACGCCGGGCCAGCTGTTGCTGAAAAACCTCAACGAGGTGAACAACCAGGCAGGGGAAATCTCCGGGGCCAAGGCCTGGGGCCTGAAGGCGCAAAGCCTGAATAACGATGGCGGCAAACTGCTCAGCAATGAAAAGCTCAGCCTTGTCATTGACGGGGCACTGAGCAACGTCAAAGGCCTGATCGCCGCTGCCGGCCTTTACAGTCACAGTGCCAGCCTGAACAACGCCGGTGGTGAAATTCGCGTTCGAGGCGGCGCCGATCTGCGCATTAACGACGACTTCGACAACCGGGGCGGGGTAGTCATTGCCGATGACGAGATGTCGATCAAGGCCGCGCGCATGGACAACCGCGACAAGGGCTTGATCGGTGCCATGCAAGCGCTGAACCTGACGGTGGACCACCTCGACAACCGCAATGGTGAACTGTCGAGCAAGGCCGATGTGAACCTGACCGGTGCTTACCTCGACAACAGCGACAGCGGATTCATCCTTGCCGGTGGCAATCTCGCGCTGACGGTGGGGCAGGTGATCAACCGTAATCAGGGGCTGATATCCGGCGAAACCGGGCTGACGCTGAGCGGACACAGTCTGGAAAACAGCGGTCGCCTGATCACTCAAAACGATCTGGCGATCACGCTTTCATCGGATCTGGACAACCAACAGGGCAGTCTCGTCAGCGAAGGCGCATTGGTCATCCAGGCCAAAAGTCTCGACAACGACGGAGGCACAGTCTCCAGCGCGAAGGCGCTGGTCATCGACACGCGGGGTGGGGTCAGCAACCAGGGCGGCAAACTGCTCACCGACTCGACACTCACCCTCGACAGCAGCGCCCTGGATAACCGGTTCAACGGCGTTCTCAGCAGCAAGGGCGACCTGAACATCACCACGGGCGTGCTCAACAACCGCCAGGCGAGCATCTATTCCGCCAGTCAGTTGAATCTGAAGGCAGGGCAGGTGACCAACACAGGCGGCAGCCTCGGTGCAGGCACTTCGTTGCTGGCCACTGTCACTGGCCTCGATCAGCAGGGCGGCAAGCTGTTCAGTAAAGGCCATCTGAGCCTGGATCTGAAGGGTGGCGCGCTGAACAATCAGGAGGGCTTCATCAGTGCGCCAGGTCAACTGCTGCTCAAAAACCTGGCTGACGTGAACAACCGCGGCGGCGAAATTTCCAGTGACCTGGAGTTCGAGCTGATTGCTGATCAACTGGACAACAGCGCGGGTCAGTTGCTCAGCAACCAGAAGCTGACACTGCAGATCGCAAACGCACTGACATCGATCAAAGGCAAGATCGCCGCCGCCGCGTTGCAGGTCCGCGCGTCAAGCCTGGATAACAGTGGCGGCGTCCTGCTCAGTGATGGCGATCTCGACGTGACCCTTAGTGGACTGTTGGCCAATCGGGACAACGGCATCATCAAGGCCGCGCAACAACTCACTCTCAACAGCAACGGGTTGAACAACCAGGGCGGAACGCTGCTCGGTGGTTCCGGCATCGCCCTTGATCTGGGCGCGGCGCTGGGGGATCTGAACAACCAGCAAGGCTTGATCAACACCCAAGGTGAATTGAGCATTACCCACCTGCGTGACCTGGATAACCGCAAGGGTGAAATCTCCAGCCTCAATAGCTTCAGCCTGACCGGCAACGCTCTGGACAACCGTGGTGGCAACCTGATCAGCAACGATCAATTGCAGCTCACCGCCGTCGACGTGAAAAACCAGGGCGGTCTGGTGTCCGGCTGGAATGGGCTGAAGGTCTCCGGTGGCACGCTCGATAACAGCCAGGAAGGCACGATCTCCAGCCTGCTCGGCAACCTGGACATCGACCTGAGCGCAGCCCTGATCAACCACACCAAGGGCGGGCTGGCCGGGAAGGGCGAGCTGAGCATCAAGGCGGCCAGTCTCGATAACAGCAGCGGCCTTGTCACCAGTGGCGGCAAGCAGATATTGACGATCGCCGGCGGCACCCTCATCAACACCTCGGGAGGCTTGAGCCAAAGCAGCGACACGCTGGATATCCGTGCGACGACGCTGAACAACGCTGCCGGCCAGATCATTGCCAACAAGGCCATGTCTTTCACCGGTACGCAACTGGACAACAGCGGTGGCAGCCTGGTGGGTAAAGACAGCGTCACCCTCGATTTGCTTGGAGTTCTGACCAACACCAACGGCGCGCTCGGCAGCCACGGCCCGTTGCGAATCAAAGGCTCCAGCGGCATCGATAACCGAAGTGGTCAACTGATCAGCCAGTCGCTGTTGAGCCTGTTGACTTCCGGCGACCTGAACAACGGTCAGGGCGGCACCCTGTCGGCCAATGGACAACTGGATCTCACCTCTACCGGCGCCGTTTACAACAACGCCGATGGTTTGATCTCCAGTCGTGATGCCGGGGTTTCCATCACGGCCGCCGCGCTGAACAACGCCAACGGCGCCGTGCAAAGCCATGGCGCGCTGACCGTGGAGGCGGGCAGCGGCGTGATTGATAACCAGAGCGGCACACTCATCGCCCAGAACGGTGATCTCAATCTCAATGCAGCCAGCGTCGACAGTCGTGGCGGCATCCTGTCGAGCCTCATGGGGCTGTTACAAACCCGCCTGAGCGGTGTCTTACGCAACGGCCAGGGCGGCAAGCTCGAAGGCAGTCGTCTCGACTTGCGAGCGCTGGGCGGGATCTACAGCGACGGTGGACGTATAGCCGCCAACAGCGGCGGCATTTTGCTCAACGCTGGCAGCAACACCGTCGACAACAGCAACGGCGGGATCTTCGCCAAAGGCCAGGTCACCGTCCTCGGCGGATCGATGAACAACAACGCCGGGCAGGTCAGCGGCAACGGCATCGACCTGGGGCTGAGCAGCCATCTGTCCAACCGTGGCGGTCTGATCGAAAGCGCCGACACCCTGGCCGTGCGCGCCGGCCATCTCGACAATCAGGGCGGCAAGCTGCGCGCACTGGGCACCGTCGGGAAAAGCGATTTCCAGATCGGCAGCCAGTTCGATAACCGTAACGGGCTGCTGGAAACCGCCAATCAACTACTGACACTGGCGACGCCGGGGTTCCTCAACACCGGTGGCTCCGTGACCCATGTCGGCACCGGACTGTTCGACATTTCCACCGCCAACGTCATGAACGCTGGCGGCAATCTGGTCACCCGTGGCGACCTGAACCTCAACGCTGCCAACTGGACCAACAGCAGCGTGATCCAGGCCGGACGCCTGACGCTGAACGTCAACAACTTCACGCAGACCGTCAGTGGCCAGTTGCTCGCTTCCAACCAGCTTGTGGGGCGTGGTGTGAACTGGAGCAACGACGGGTTGATTGCCAGTGACGGCCGCCTCGATCTCCAGTTGAGCGGTGGCTACGGCGGCAATGGGCGCATGAGCAGCCTGGGTGACATGCAGGTCGACGCATCCGCCATCACGCTCAGCAGCGCCGCCAGCATAGCCGGCGGTGGCAACACAACCGTGGGCGCCCGTGGCGGGTTGTCGGTATTGAACAACCAGGGTCGCCTGACCGCGAGCAACAACCTGATCCTGAATGCCGGTGCCGTTAACAACTACGGCACGCTGGCGGGCGGGACTGGAATGAAACTCACCGCGTCGTCATTACTGAACGATCAGGGCGGCTTCCTCTTCAGTGGCGGCGATATGAAGCTTCGGGTGGGCAGCTTCATTAACAGGGAATCCGATGTTTACAGCCTGGGCGCCATCGATATTGCCCGAGACGATGCGGGTAATCGTGCGGCGTTGGTGGAGAACCTTTCCGGTACGTTGGAGAGCGCCGGCAATTTCTCGATTCGTGCTGATTCGATTGTTAATCGCAGGGATCAGTTCAAGACTGTTGCGCAGATGTATTCGGCGGATATTGGAGTTCGTTGCTACGCCTGTGATCAACTGCCCGCCAGCTGGACTGAGTTGAATGACCGCTCGATCCCCTCGCATCTGGTCTGGGAACAGAAGTTCAGCGTCAGCATTCTGGAGGGGGAAAACTCCAAGGCCGCTTCCATCACCTCGGGCAGCAATCTTGACGTGTCTGGAGGTTCATTCCTGAACTCGAACTCGTCGGTCGCGGCTTCAGGAAACATCAACATCAATGTCACCCATTTCGAGAACTCCGGCACTGCCACGGGGGACTACGTTTCTCGTCAATACGTCACGGGTGGTCGAACCCTTGATCAGTGGCGTCAGATCGTTGCGTACAACATGTCCAACGACGCTGATTACAATCAGGACCTGCGCTTTTGGAACGCCAATGAAGTTGATAAAAGGGTGTCTTCGAATCCCGTTCGATACGCGGCCAAAGGAGAGGCTGAAAACTGGTATCAGCGTTTTGGTTCCGTTTTGCTTACTCTGCCTAAATATTCAAGTTCCGTCGATTTTGGCGATTCGCTATACGCAAGCGGTGTCAGAACCGACGTCCCCGACTTCATAAAAAAAGGCGTCTTCAGCGAGAAAATCATCGCCGCAGACCCCGCTGGGTTTGCCTCGGCAATCATCCAGGCCGCTGGCAACGTCACCATCAATGCCGTCAACAAGATCACCAACGGTGTTGAGCGCGCCTACAGTTCGGGCATCTCCGGCACATCGCGCAATGCCGGAACCGGGGCTACCGGTACCGGCAAAACCACGGTTATCAACCTCAACAGCCAGCTTCCGCCGGATCTGGCCCAACAACAGGTCAACCCACTGACCTTGCCCGGGTTCAGCCTGCCGGTGGGCGACAACGGATTGTTCCGCCTGAGCGCTAAGCAAGGCACAAACTCGGGCATCGCTCCGAGCCCACCCCGGACCATTGCCTCCATCGCCGGTGACACGACCCAGCGCTCGAACGCTACACCCGTCAGGGACGCCACCGCGTTGCAGTTCGACGATAACGATCTGGTGTCGGTCAGCAATCGCGAGCTGGCATTGGCAACCAGCCCCTCCCTGAACCTTGACGACAAGACGGCGCAGGTTAATGTCAACGCCGCCTTGATCAATACGCCTCGCGTACAAGGACTGCCCGATACCAGCGTGCGCAGCAACCCTCACAAGTACCTGATCGAGACCAACCCGGTCTTGACCGATCTCAAGCAGTTCATGAGCTCCGATTACTTGCTGGCGAAGCTCGGCTACGACCCGGACGCCAGCGCCAAGCGCCTCGGTGATGGCTTCTTTGAACAGCGGCTGATCCAGCAAGCGGTGGTCGAGCGTACCGGTCAACGCTTCATCAATGGCCAGACCTCCGATGAGGCGATGTTCAAGTACCTGATGAGCAACGCCATCGCCAGCAAGGACGCCTTGAACCTGTCCGTCGGCGTGACCCTGACCGCTCAGCAAGTGGCGGCCCTGACCCACGACATCGTCTGGCTCGAAGCGCATGAAGTGAATGGCGAAAAAGTCCTGGTGCCGGTGCTGTACCTGGCCCAGGCCGATAACCGCCTGGCGCCCAATGGCGCGTTGATCCAGGGGCGCGATGTAACGCTCATCGCAGGGCAGGATCTGAACAACGCCGGGACCTTGCGGGCGACCAACAACCTGGCGGCGTCCGCCGTACAGGACCTCACCAACAATGGGCTGATCCAGGCCGGCAATCGCCTCGACCTGCTGGCCGGGAACAACATCATCAACACAGCGGGCGGTGTGATTGCCGGGCGTGATGTGAACCTGACGGCGTTGAAGGGCGATGTCATCAACGAACGCAGCGTTACCCGCACCGACGTCACCAACAAAGGCTACAACCAGCAACGCGACTATCTCGACAGCGCCGCACGCATCGAAGCGGCGAACGACCTGACCATCAGCGCGGGCAGGGACGTGCTGAACGAGGGCAGCGGCATCACCAGCGGCCGCGATATCGACATCCAGGCCGGTCGCGACATCCACATCGCTTCCACCGAGCAACAAAGCGCCGACTCAGGTGGCAGACAACAAAGCTCGGTGACCCAGTTCGGTTCCAGCATCGACGCCGGTCGCGACATCACCCTGAGCGCCGGACGCGACATCAGCATCGTCGCCAGCGATCTGGATGCCAAACACAACATCGGCCTCGCCGCCCAAGCCGACGTGACCATCGCCTCCGGTGCCGACGAAAGCCATTCCTACTACCAGTACAAAAAAGTCACTAAGCAGGAGGACCACGTCAAACAGGTCGCCAGCACCCTCACCGCTGGCGGCGACGTGGTGGTGAGCGCCGGTAACGACCTGGCGTTGATCTCCAGCCGTATCACGGCGGGCGGCGAAGCCTACTTGGTCGCTGGCAACAACATCGAGCTGCTGGCCGCTCAGGACACGGACTACTCGCTGTACGACAAAAAGAAAAAGGGCAGCTTTGGCCAAAAGGAAAGTCGGCGAGATGAAGTCACCCAGGTGACGCATGTCGGCAGTGAAATCACCACGGGTGGTGACCTGACGCTGGTCAGCGGCGGGGACCAGCGTTATCAGGTGGCCAACCTCAATAGCGGTGGTGACCTGACGCTCGACAGTGGCGGCACCGTTGCGTTTGAGGGCGTGAAGGATCTGCATCAGGAAAGTCACGAGAAAAGCAGCAGCAGTCTCGCGTGGCAGTCGGCCAAGGGTAAGGGCAGTACCGACGAGACCTTGCGCCAGAGTCACCTGGTGGCCCAAGGCAAGCTGGCGATCAACGCAGTCGATGGGCTGAACATCGATATCAAACAGGTCGACCAGAAAACGGTGAGCCAGACCATCGATGCGATGGTGCAGGCCGACCCGCAGCTCGCATGGCTCAAGGAGGCTGAGAAACGGGGCGATGTGGATTGGCACAAGGTTCAGGAGGTGCACGAGAACTTCAAGTACAGCCATTCGGGTCTTGGTGCAGGCGCCGTACTGGCAATCATGATCATCGTGACCGCACTGACTGCCGGTGCCGCGAGTACCGCCATTGGCGCCGCAGCCAATGCAACGGCAGCTTCGGGGACTGCAATGGCTGCTGCCGGTACTACAGCGGCTGGGACAGCAGTCGCAGCAGGATGGGGGAATGTGGCACTCACTGCGGTGGCTACTTCGGCGGCTAGTGGTGCGGCAATCAGTACGGTTAACAACAGGGGAAACCTTCGCGCGACGTTCCGGGACGTGACGTCTTCGGATGCCGTTAAAGGCTATGTGATTTCAGGGGTGACGGCGGGCATAACCGCAGGTGTCTTTGACGACATCCTGAAAACAACTACCAATCCAACAACGGGAAAGGTCATCAATGAGCTCGATAGTCTGGAGGGCATTGGACGGTTTACCGGTAACCAGCTGCTGCAGAACGCTACGTCTACGGTTTTAAGCAATGCGCTCGGCCAGCATGCCGACTTTGGTGATGCATTAAAGGGCGCATTACTCAGCACCTTGAATGCCACAGCGTTCAATGCGGTAGGTGATTTTGCGACGAAGCAGGGGTGGTCAGACGGAAGCCCTGAAAAAATAGCCCTGCATGCCGTTGTCGGTGGATTGTTGAATGAAGCAGCCGGAGGTGATTTCAAAACCGGGGCGCTAGCTGCGGGTGCCAATGAGGCGCTTGTTACTCAATTGGCCG
Organism: Pseudomonas sp.; assembly: GCF_050739655.1. Classification (GTDB taxonomy): domain Bacteria; phylum Pseudomonadota; class Gammaproteobacteria; order Pseudomonadales; family Pseudomonadaceae; genus Aquipseudomonas. The sequence goes on from NZ_JBOIBY010000260.1 coordinate 59,603, forward strand.
TGTTGGCGGAAAACGACAGCACCTTGTTGTCGATGTCTTCGCAGCTAGTGGGGGTAGCCGCGGCAGCCGTAAGCCACGGTGACGTCCAACAAGGCGCAACCATCGCGAAAGATGCCACGAACTATAACTACCTGCTGCACCATGAAGTAGTGGCGATGCTCGATGAGCAGGTTAAATGTCAGTCTTCGGCATGCAAAGACTCGGTGCGGGACAAATATGCATCACTGGATGAGCAGCGAAATGAGGGGCTTCGCAGCATCTGTGAAACGAATATAAGCGCGTGCAAAGAAATATCAGCGCAACTCCAGGCTGACGTGCCAAAGCTACAGGAACTCGCCGAGCAGCTTCGACGCAGTGGTAATGGCGGCGCTGCGTTCAGTGTTGGGTATGTAATCGAGCAAAGTAACCTGGCTGCACAGAGCACCATTGCATCGGAGGTGGTGCGTCAGCGAGATGGCCAAGCGGCAGCTTTTTGGTCGATGGCGGCTGAGACTTTGGCTGGTGTTGCGGGAGGAGGGAGGCGGGTAGCGGGAGGTGCAAAAGGAGTTTCAACAGTCAAGCATGCATCTGGAGTAGAGTTGCCTAAAAGCCAATCACAGATGATTGCTATTTTTGAGGCCGCGCGGTACCCATCAAAACCTGTTGTTTCACCAACCAGCGGTAAAGTGGTTGGTACACAATATGCGTTGCCAGATGGTTCGCGTGTCCGTGTGATGCAAGCAGATGGTCGTAGTCCTCAGAGAGCCTCGTTTGAAAATGCTAATGGTGGTCCAATAGACCCGACAACGGGTAAGCCACCACAACCACCGAAAGGTCTATCTAAAGCTGAAAGGAAGCAGTGGATTAGAGAAAGAACACATATTGAGCAGGTGGACTAATGTTTGATTTCTTAAAGCTCGTGATGCCGTACCTCCCACTTCACATTGAGTGTGTTGAGTGGGATGGTGACTCCCTGGTTGTCTCTGGCGATAGGTGGAGTTTTGTTACCAGCAGCGCCTGGAGGGTATCCCAAGGTAGAGAATTGTTGTTTGCATGCTGGGATGATCAGAAAAATATACGCACAGAAGAGTTGGTCGGACTCTCAATTGTTAATATGTCATGGATTGCTGGTGATCAACCAATTGACCCCTCATTTGTTTTTTCTGATGGCAGAAGATTGGACGTGTTCTGCACTTCTGTTTGTGAACCTTGGCTGATGACACTTCCAGATAAAAACGTTTATGTTGGAAGTGCATAAGCGTTAAGCGAAGAATCCGAAAAGGGAAGAAAAGTAAGGGGGCAGATTTATTTAAATGGAAAATAAATCCGTCCCCTTTTTCTTTTTTTGCTTCTATTTACTTGCTTGTTGCCGTTACATTGAAATGAACCCTGTACGTGCTCGAATGGTGGCCGATGCAGCGGATTACCCATGGTCCAGCTATCGGGAACGGCTCGGTATAGCCCCCGATAGTCATTGGCTGGACTTCGATCCTTGTTTTTCTGCTCTGGGTAATACGTCGGTGGAGCGATTTGATCAATACGAGGCGTTCATGCGTCAAGCCATTCCCGCCGATGAGATCAGATTGATTCGCGAGAGCTTGCAGCGTGGTCAATTGACAGGGACGAGCCGTTTTGTGGATGAAGTCGAACGGATTGTAGGAGTACGAATAGAGCAACGTGGCCAGGGTCGGCCAAGGAGTGGGTTGGGAAAATAGATCTGTCCCCTTTTTACTTGCCTTTTTACTTAATCTGGAAATCACTATGACTATTGATATTAAAGTCGTGAGTACGCCTGATATTTCAGTTGCTAACGATATAATTAATCCCCATCGGGCTGGAGAGGATTTTAGATCGGTAATGTCTGCAGCTAGTTTTTTAGTCGCTGGTGCGTCGAGTACTTCAATGGCAGGTGTGCTGAGTTTTGTTTACAGCCTGATTGATGAAAAACTACCCGGGTATGATATTTGGTTATTCCTGGGTAACTCTGCTTGGCAACCAGATACTCGAATCATACGCTATCGAGAATTGTGGGGAGGGCTGAAGTTTCGAGGAAGTGAGATTTCAGGTAGTAGTAATTCCCAAGTGTCTGTCGTAGAGGCTCACGGGAAGTTAAAGTTTTTCGGTGCTTTACGTATTTCAAAATTATCTATTTCGAATGTGGTTGAAGTGATTGTTGATGAGCGCTGTTCATATATTGTCGCGACACCCAAAGCTCTTGAAATTAAACGAATTCTCGAGGTGGGGTGGTCTGGAAATATGGTTGAGGATTTTGGATTTTGTTGTTGCATATGCGAAAAAAGCGGTTTGCTTTTTAAGCAGGTTGGTGAGTTTGATGATGATGAATGGGGCTTTGTATCTGTTGGGTCGCCAAAAATTATGGAGAAATTATTGAGTAAATGGTGCTAAAGACATTCCGTCTATTTCTGAATCGAAGAAAGTTACGACTGGTTATGGGCTTATTTATGGGGAAGCGACTATGGGAAGAGGGGTATGTGGGTAAAGGTGACTGGGTAAAGGTGACGGATTTATTTATCAGGGGTAAATAGATCTGTCCCCTTTTTCGTCGCTTTTTCGTCGTCCCCTTTTTCGTCCCCTTTTTCATTTTCTTTTTCCTGATGGACGAATTCGTTATTACACACAGGAAGTGCTCGCTCGTACCGAAGGAGCTACTCGTGGTGCTTCGTTTGCCACGGAGTACAATCCTGCGACTGGTTCCACTAGACAGTGGATGGAAAGCTATGATCATTCAGGAAGTATCATCCGGGTTCACCCTAAAAGCATTAATGGGCAGCCAGTTAGTGCGCAGCACTATCCTCCTACAGGTGCAGAATTAGAGAGCTGGAAATAATGTACTCACAAACTGATCTTGCTATGGATCTAGATAAAACACTGGCTAGAGGTTTCGATGTCTTTAGAATTTCTAAGGTGGCGTTTGAAATTTATCGAGACCATGGGTTAGAAATTACTGCCCCTATGGATCGAGTCCTTCTCACATTGATGGCAATGGAAGATGGCGCGGAATTTGAGTTAACTGAGCCAGAATTTTTGGCTCTGATTTCAGAGATTAAAGCTATGTAGATTGAGAAAGGAAAAGGGGACAGAAAGGAAAAGGAAAGAAGGCGGAAAGGGGACGGATTTATTTTTCTCCTTTGCTACGCTGAAAGCTTCCATGGAAGGAGGAGTCGGATATGCCCATAATCGGACGTATTGTATTACCCAACCACCCGCACCATGTGGTACAGCGTGGCAATAGCCGTCAGGTGGCATTTGCTGTCGCGGAGGATTATCAGCGTTATCTCACGGGTTATTGGAGTACGAATAGAGCGACGTGTGGTCAAGGAGTAAATTGGGAAAAAATCTGCCCCCCTTTTCCTATTTAAGTTTGTGGATGCCAATCCACAAACTCATACCACCCCGCCTTCGAGCCAATACAGCCATGCTCTTGCTTTGTCGGCGAGAACGGCGAATCCAGCGTACCGACTGCAATCGATATCCACTGCGAAAACGCCCCCTTTGAATCACTCCAGAACATGGAAGAGCCACAGTTTGAACAGAACTGACGCAACATGCCCTCGGACGACGCATAGCCCTTGATCGTCTCTGCCCCTGTCAAGATTGAAAGCGCTGAGGCGGGAACGCTGGCGTACGTCGCGAAGGCGGCGCCATGGCCTTTCTGACATTTGCTGCAATGGCAATGGGTGACGGCTTTCAACTCGCTAGTGACGCGATACGTAATCGCGCCGCAAAGACAGCTGCCCTGATAAAGCACATCCATGGTCGGTGATTCCCTGAAAATCGTCGCGCTACTTTAGCGGGCTGACTGCGAGTTTGATCAACGGATGCACCCATTTCTGTCGATAAAAAACAGCCCCGCTTGCCCCCACGTTTCAACTGGCGTAAACAATGCACGCATCAAGCGGCTCAAAGCTGCACAGTCCAATTTTCCGCAGCCAGAAATCAAAGCAGCCCGGGCGTTAAATCACCCGTTCATCAAAACAACAAGCGAGGCGAGCGTTGGTAGAGCGACGTCAGTTCAGCGGTGCCATGAAGGGTAAAAACCTTCGTTACCTCAACGACCATGAAGGCCAGTCGATCCGGGCTCGGGCAGGTTTTTTGCTGCTCGAGCATTTTTCGTTGCCGGCGTTTACCCAGGCACTCGATACGATTGTGACCGCCAACCTGCTGCGGCCCGAGTTGTTTTCCACCAAGACCTTTGGTTTAAAGGAAGGGGAGGTGATCAGTGATTTGGGGTTGGTCATTCGGCCGGATGCGTGCCTCAGTCATGGCGAGATCCAGGAGCTGGATTTATTGGTGATCTGTGGTGGGTATCGTACGGCCCTCACCGCCGATGAGGCGTTGATTGGGCTTTTACACGGGGCGGCTGAATCGGGGGTCAAGCTGGCTGGTGTGTGGAATGGTGCGTGGTTTCTTGGGCGAGCCGGTTTGCTTGATAGCTATCGCTGCGCCATTCACCCCGAACATCGCCCCGCATTGGCGGAAATTGCCAAGCTGGCCCAGGTTACCAGTGAAGCCTATGTGGTGGATCGGGACCGGTTGACGGCCTCCAGCCCGACGGGGACGTTCTATATGGCGCTGGAGTGGATCAGGAGCCTGCACGACAAGGCGTTGACTGACGGCATCGAGGACATTCTGGCGTTTGAAGCGTCGCGTTACCGGCGCATCAAGCCCACGCTCAATGTATCGGTCAGTGGTCCGCTGCGGGAGGTGGTGAATCTGATGGATGCCAACCTCGAAGAACCATTGGAAATGGAGGCGCTCTGCCTTTACGCCGCCCGGTCCCGTCGGCAGATCGAACGTCTGTTCAAAGAGCAGCTGGGTACTACGCCTCAGCGTTATTACATGGATTTGCGGATCACTGAAGCCCGTCGATTGCTGCAACACACCACGTTGACCATCGTGGAAGTCTCGGTGGCCTGTGGTTTTGTATCACCGAGTCACTTCAGCAAGTGCTACAGCTCCTATTTCGGCTACCGACCGTCCAAGGAAATCAGGCTCGTCAAGTAATCTACCGGGTATTCATTGAATACCCGGGCACGCGGGGCCGTTCATTGCGCCCCAAACAACATCGTCCAATAAACCCCTTGATCACTGCGCGCGTCCGTCGCGTAGGCGGCACCGACTTGGGTGAACATCGGGTTCATCAGGTTGGCGCAGTGACCGGGGCTGGCCAGCCAGCCTGCCATTGCCTTGTTCGGTGAGCCTTGGCCGGCGGCGATGTTTTCGCCGATCTGGCGTCCACGGTAACCGGCGGCTCGTGCCCGGTCTGCTGGGGTGTCGCCATCGGGATCGCGATGGGCGAAGTAGTTGCCGTAGGCCATGGCCTTGCTGTGCCCTTGTGCGGCCGCGCCCAGGTTGGCATTCCAGGCCAGAGGTCGTGCGGCGGCGAAGCGCTGGCGACCGCACATCCGTGGCTTGGCCCGGGCGGCGTTGACCTGGGCCAGCAAGGTCTTGCCGACACTTCGTGTATCGCCCATCTGACCGTCCAGCACCGGCCGCGCCAGCACCACTTGCCATTCACCCCGGCTGCGACTGATGCCAATGTCGGCGTACTGACTGTCGAGCAGGGCGGCGCAGTGATCGCTCTGCAGCATGTCGAAAGCCTCTTCGGCATCTCGCGCACCCACGACACGGATGCTGCGCACCGCTACCGCTTGATACCCGGCATCCTTCAACCGTTCCCGCAAACCGCCACCGTAACCGACCGGCAATGCCAGGCTCGACTTCAGCGCCAATGGCGTTAAACGTTGGGCGGGACGCCGTCCACAGTCTTGCGGGTGGGCGCGGTAGTCGTTGATGGCTTCCACCAGTTGTCGTTCAGCTCCGGCGTGGGCGGTTATGGCGATAAAAGGTAGCGAGTAAAGCAGGCACAGCGAAGTGAAGCGCAAGGTATGGCGCATGGGGCGGACAGCTCTGCTGAATTGATATTGTCGGGAGAGGAAGAAGCGCCGATCTAAGACTGGCTTGCCCAGACTTGGTTCACGGGGGAAGAGGACATTTTTACGGGTTCTGCGTGGGGTCCTCGTCCGCCATCGGGCGAAGCTTGAAGCGGCAGACATGACCACCCCGGACCATGCACTCGGAATGCTCGACTTCAGCGCCACCCAACGTACCGATCAAGGCCAGATCCAGTTCACAGACAACCGGATGGGCCGCTGCCAGGCGATGGAACACGCAGTTGTGCGCGACGATTTCCGGTTCGCCGGACGAGCGAAAAAACACTTCGGCTTCGTATCCCGCCTGATTCATGTGCTGCACGATCTTCGCCTCATCGACGACCTGTTGCTCGCGGTCCAGCGCCAGCTTGCGGCCCAGGCTGCGCATCAGGGCCGCCAGGGCCTCGGGGCCGACGATGTCGGCCACTTCATCGATCAGCGCATTGGCCAGTAGTTGATACTGGCGCGGGAACTGCTCCTTGGCGTGATCGGTGAGCTGGTACAGCTGCTCCGGGCGCCGCCCGGTCGGCCGGGTTTCGCCGCGCAGCACCAGGCCATCACGCTCAAGCGCCGCCAGGTGTTGGCGAATCGCTGTGCGGGTGACGGCCAGGTGTTCGGCCAGCTCGTCAATGCTCATGCCGCCCGCGTGGTGCAGCAATGCATTGAGCAAGTCCTGCTGTGTTCGGCCCAGTCCTTGCAGCATGGTGTTTTCTCTTGTTCAGGTCAGAACTTGTCGGGAAATTGCTTGACCAGCGCGGCGGTCAACGCGTCGGCCAGCGCCAGGATGTGCTCGCGCATCATCGACCAGGTCTTCGCTTCGCCAGCATAGTCATGGGCGGCGAATTCATCGATCTGGGCAATGTGGTGCCCGCCATGGGCCGACAGCATATTCACCAGCGTCGCTTCAGGCAGGTTGGGGTTGGCCTTGGCCAGGAACGCCGCAATCGCCTTGGCATTGCTGGTCAACTCGGTAACGGCGGCTTGTTTGCCTTTCGCGTCCTTGGCAACCGTCGCGTCACTGTAGTGTTTCACCGCGCCCCAATGACCGGCAAGCAGCTTGAGCAGTTGATCAGCCGCTGGCTGGCCGTAGAGCGGTGCGATGCTGTTGGCGATTTTGGTTGCGTTGTCTACCACCTGGTCGGCGGCCACTTTGGCTTGCTTTTGGTCGCCGGACTGGTTGGCCAGCGCGTAGTCTCTGATCCAGAAAATATGCTCAACCCAAAGGTCACGCAGTGCCAGGCGCGTGGTCAGCGCGGCGCTGTCCGCAGTGGCTGTAGCGGGAGAAGCAGCAGGCGTTTGGCTCCAGACCGGTTGCGCACAGAAAGCGAGGAGGATCAGAGCCAAGGTTTTGATGTTCATGACAGCACCCTCTGAAAGTGGGAATGTTCGACAATATCAATATAAGCATAAAAATATGTTTTTATTGATTCTGGTCGAACTCTCGGATCAGCGGTCATGTTTTCAGGGGTTTAGTTCTCCAGATCGATCACGTAGGCGGCATTGAATTCAGGATTTTCATTCACGCCATTTTTTGCATAGCCTCGGGCGTTGCAAATGACGCGGGTGTTGCCGACCCGGTAATCAAAGCTGCCATGGGTATGCCCATGCAGCCAAAGCGCCGGCTGCCAACCCTTGATCCGCTCTTGCAGGTCTGACACAAAACTCGCATTGATTGGCGAGCCGGCAAAAGCCGGACTGATGCTGGAACGGGTCGGCGCGAAATGAGAAATCACCACCGTGGGCGTGCTGCTGTCACGGGCAAAGCAGTCGTCCAGCCAGGCGACTGTCTGCAGAAACACCAGCTGGGAAATCGCCGGGCTGAACAAGTCCGGGAAGTCGGGCGAGATTCTGATGTTTGAGTAGTCACGGATGAGTTGGGTCGCGAGGTCGATACCCTGGGCCCGGTTTTCTGCGTCATTGAACAAGCGATAGTCTGACCACAGCGTGCACCCAAGAAAACGCACGCCGTCTTGGACATATTCCGAACGTTCCAACACATGGATCTGCGTGCCTTGCGCCAGTGTCTTCAATTGCTCGTAAGTCGAGATCAGGTCGCTGCCGTAAAACTCATGATTGCCAGCGACATACAGCAGTGGAAGAGGGCACGACTTTGCCCACTCGATGGCTCTGGCCGGACGGGCGATGTCACCTGCCAGGACCACGATATCGGCATCGACCTCGGGAAAAGGTAGCGCGTTGACGGACAAGTGGATGTCTGAAAGCAAGGCAATGCGCATGGGTTGGCTCCGATCTGTTTTTCTTCAATACACCGGGGTGTTGATTACGTGATGCCCCCGCAGATAGTAGCGTCAGGCTGGAGCTGTTGGGTCATGACAACCCCCAACCCTCACGCACTGCCCGTCGAATCCCATCCAGCAACATCGCAAACGCCGGATTGTCGTTGTTTTCGCGCCAGATCAGATGCAGTTCGCTCTGTACACCTTCGCCCAGGTCGATATCGCGAAACACCACGCTTTTGAACACCACGCTGGTGGCGCAGCGCGGCACCAGGGCCAGGCCCATACCGGCGTTGACCAGCGCCAGGATCGTCAGGGACGAACCCAGCCATTGCACGTAATCCGGGGCGACACGGGCCGAGCGCAGCATGCCGGTCAGCAGTTCGTTGAAGGGCGGGTAGGCGGCGTGGGAGTACATCAGGAACGGTTGCCCATCGAGGTCCTGGACCGACACATTGTCGGCAGCGGCCAAGGGGTGCGTGCTTGGCACGGCCAACACGAACGGCTCGCGCACCAGGCACTCAGTGGAGTAGCCCGGTTCCAGAAGGGGCGCACGGACGATGCCCAGGTCAATGCGCCTGGCACGCATGGCTTCGTGCTGCTGGTAGGTGTTCATTTCCGACAGAACTATTTTGACGTGGGGCTGTTTGAGTCGCGCTTCGGCAATGACCTTGGGCAAAAACTCGTACACCGCGCTGCCGACGAAGCTGATATTGACCGAGCCGATGTCACCCTCGGCGAAGCGTCTGGCCGTCACCGCCGCTTGCTGCGCGCGCTCCAGCAGGTTTTGCGCTTCGATGAAAAACGCCCGACCGGCGGCAGTGAGGGCGACGCTGCGAGTGCTGCGGGTGAACAGTTCGACGCCCAGGTGATGCTCCAGCAATTGGATCTGCCGACTGAGCGGTGGTTGGGTCATGTTCAGCCGTTCGGCGGCGCGGCGGAAATTCAGTTCCGTGGCCACGGTGGTGAAGCAGCGCAGTTGAGTCAGTTCGAACATTGATCTAATCCGGGTATCAATCGAATGCCAAGTTAGATTAGACGGGATCAATGCGGGCGTCCATGATCGGTCCAAGCAGAAAGCTATCCCCAAAAAGAACAATGAACGGGAGTCGCCCCTTGAAAACCCTACAGAGTCCACCCGACCCGAACGTGCTGGCCCGCGCCGCGGCCAAAGTGAAGCGCCATGTGCTGCCGCTGTTCGTGGTGATGTTCATCGTCAACTACATCGACCGGGTCAACATCGGCTTCGTGCGCAGCCACCTGGAAACCGACCTGGGCATCGGTGCTGCCGCCTATGGCCTGGGCGCCGGGTTGTTTTTCATCGGTTACGCGATCTTCGAAGTGCCGTCCAACATGCTGCTGCAACGTTACGGTGCGCGGGCCTGGCTGACGCGCATCATGTTCACTTGGGGTGCGGCGGCGATGGCGATGGCCTTCGTACGCGGCGAGACCAGCTTCTATGTATTGCGCTTTATTCTTGGCGCCGCCGAAGCGGGCTTTTTTCCCGGCATCATTTACTACTTCACCCAGTGGCTGCCGTCGACTGAACGGGGCAAGGCCATGGCGATTTTTCTCAGCGGCTCGGCCATCGCCTCGGTGATTTCCGGCCCGGTGTCCGGTGCGCTGCTGCACATCAACGGCCTGAGCCTACATGGCTGGCAGTGGATGTTCCTGATCGAAGGTTTCGCCTCCATCGTGCTCTGCGGTTTCGTCTGGTTCTGGCTGCAATCCCATCCCCGTGAAGCGAAGTGGCTGAGCGAAGAGGAAAAGACCGCACTGACCACTGCCATTGCGATTGAACAACAGGCCCGCGATGCCACGCGGACGGTCAAGCCGTCGATGTTCAAATTGTTGGCAGACAAACAAATCGCGCTGTTTTGCTTCATCTACTTCTCCATCGCCCTGACCATCTACGGCGCTACTTTCTGGTTGCCAAGCATGATCAAGAAAATGGGCAACCTCGGTGACTTCCAGGTCGGCCTGTTCAACTCGATCCCGTGGATCATTTCCATCGTCGCCATGTACGGCTTCGCGGCCATGGCCAGCAAGTGGAAATTCCAGCAGGCGTGGGTGTCGGTGACGCTGGTGATCGCCTCGTTCGGCATGTTCATGTCCACCACTGGTGGCCCGGTGTTTGCCTTTGTCGCCATCTGTTTTGCCGCCATCGGTTTCAAGGCAGCCTCGGCCTTGTTCTGGCCGATTCCGCAAGGCTACCTGGATGCCCGCATCGCTGCGGCGGTGATCGCCTTGATCAACTCCATTGGCAACCTGGGCGGTTTCGTCGCACCCACCGCGTTCGGTTTCCTTGAGCAAAGCACCGGCTCCATCGAGGGAGGCTTGTACGGTTTGGCCGCCACGTCGCTGGTGGCGGCCGTGGTGATCTTCTTTGCCCGTACCGCCCCACGCGGCGACAGCCTCCCTGCGCTGAGCGGCGCAGCGGTCGAGGCTGGTGCCGCAAAAAAGCCAGTCAGTCATCAAGCCCTGAAATCTGATCCAACGGGAGCAGCCTCTTGAAAATCAAACGAGTCACCGTCACCCCCATCGCTTTCCGTGATCCGCCATTGCTCAACGCCAGCGGCATCCACGAACCCTTTGCGCTGCGCTCGATTATTGAAATCGAAAGCGACAATGGCTACATCGGGCTGGGTGAAAGTTATGGCGATGCGCCGGCGCTGGCGATCCAGCAGCAATTGCAGAACCAGTTGATCGGTCTGGATCCGTTCAACCTCAATCAGCTACGCAGCATCGTTCAGGCGACGGTGGCGGCGAACAAGCCGGCGAGCATTGCCGGTGCGGAACTGGCCCCCGGCTCCCACGCCAGCAAAGCGGTGAGCAATGCCTACTCGGCGTTCGAAGTGGCGTTCCTTGATTTGCAGGCGCATTCGCTGAATGTGCCGTTGGTGGACTTGCTGGGCGGGGCGATCCGCGACGAGATTCCATTTAGCGCCTACCTGTTCTTCAAGTACGCGCAGCACGTCGATTCACCCTACAAGCCGGACAATTGGGGCGAGGCGTTGAACGAGGAGCAAATCGTCGCCCAGGCACGCCGGATGATCGAGGCCTACGGTTTCAAGAGCATCAAGCTCAAGGCGGGCACCTTGCCGCCCGAGCATGAAGTGTCGTGCATCAAGGCGCTGAAAAAAACCTTCCCCGGCTACCCGCTGCGTATCGATCCGAACGGCAACTGGTCGCTGGAAACCTCGATCCGCATGGCCGAGTTGCTGGGTGACGACCTGCAATATTACGAAGACCCCACGCCGGGCCTGGAAGGCATGGCCGAGCTGCACAAACGCACCGGCCTGCCGCTGGCGACCAATATGGTAGTCACTGACTTCGATGAGTTGCGCCGCAGCGTGGCCCAGAACAGCGTGCAGATCGTGCTGGCCGATCACCATTACTGGGGCGGCCTGCGCGACACCCAGGCGCTGGCGAAAATGTGCGAGACCTTTGGTCTTGGCGTGTCCATGCACTCCAACTCACACCTGGGCATCAGCCTGATGGCCATGGCCCATGTGGCCGCCTCGGTGCCCAACCTCGATTACGCCTGCGATACCCACTATCCGTGGCAGGAACCGGACGAAGAGGTGATCAAGGGCGGCAAACTGCCGATCGTCGATGGCTGCGTGAAGATCACCCGTGCGCCGGGGCTGGGTCTGGAATTGGATCATGATCAGTTGGGCAAGCTGCATGACCAGTATCTTAGCTGTGGCATTCGTCAGCGCGATGACGTGAAGCAGATGCAGCGTTATAAGCCGGAGTGGAAGGCGGTGAAGCCACGGTTTTGATTGCAGGGTCTAAATGAGCATGTAGCAACCTTTGGTCCGGGAGCGTGGGCGCGCTTCCCGGACTTTTTTATCTTCCCTGATAACAACATTTCTCCTGAAGGAGCTGCCGAAGGCAGCGATCTTTTGATGTTGGCTTTTATAAAACAAGATCAAAAGATCGCAGCCTTCGGCAGCTCCTACACGGGGGTACCATCAATCCGGTGCACCCAGGGCCTTGAAGTACTCAGGGCTTTCGCTGATCGAATTGTGCCCCGTTCCCGAAATGACCTCCATCGAGGCCATGCCCTTGGCAAAATGGCTGTACAGCCGCTGCGTGCTTGCCGCTGGAATTACCTCATCGTATTCGGCGGCGATCAGTCGGGTCGGCACTGTGATGTGTGGGGCGTAGCGCCAGGATTCGAATTTATCCTTTAACAGCCATCGCACTGGAAACCAGCGGAACTGACGCGCGGCGAGTTCTTCCAGGCTGTTGTAGGGCGTGACCAGCAACAGGCGGGTGGCCGGGCGAACACTGGCCAGACGCACGGCAACCCCCGAACCCAGGCTGCGTCCGGCTACGACCACCTGCGGATGGTCTGCATAGACCTTGTCGAACAGTGTCATGGCATCGCGGGCAATGGCTTCCTCGGAGGCTGAGCCGCTGCTGCCGCCGAAGCCCCGGTAGTGCATGAAGTACAGCGCATGGTCGGGGAAGGCTTCGGCGAACGCCGGCAGGCTGCGCGAAACGTCCTCGGCGTTGCCACCGAAGTAAATCAGCGCGTTGGGGCCGGCATGGGGCCTGACGGAAACCTGCACCAGTGCGTCATCGACGGGCAGGGTCAGCAGCGATTCTGGTGAGCCCAAGGCACGGGGTTGCGGGTAGTAGATAAGCGCACGCTGAAAGACGAACAACGCAACGCAAAGCGCCAGGTACACCGTTGCGGGGATGACGACGAGTAGCACCAGGGTACGAGGCATTCGACTAACGTTAGTGGGCGGCATTGGCGGCTCCGGGGGGCAATCTGAGTGTAGCTGGCGCTAATGGAAGGCCCTGATGCCCGGTGACAAGTGTCCGGGTCGAAACGTGATTGGCGGGCAAGGGACGATTTATGAGCCATCCTGTGGGGTACACCCGTAGAAAAATACTTACGCTGGCTGCCGGTGTTTCGGCGGTCTTCACGTTCGGTCCGACCGGCGCGCAAACCCCGCCGTCGACGGGAACAGGAGGCAAGAGCATGCAGACCCGCGTCATTCCTTCCAGCAAAGAGTCTTTGCCCATCGTGGGCCTGGGCACCTATCGCGGCTTTGACGTGGCCCCCGGCGATGCCGCCTACAAGCAATTGCCCGCCGTGCTCAGGGCGTTGTTCGAGAAGGGCGGTACGGTGATCGACAGCTCTCCGATGTACGGTCGCGCTGAACAGACCACCGGCGAATTGCTGTCGATCCATGAACCGCGCTCGCCGGCATTCCTGGCAACCAAGGTATGGACCCGCGGTCGCGAAGACGGCATTGCGCAGATGGAACAGTCCTTCGCGCTGTTGCAGACCGACCGCATCGACCTGATGCAGATTCACAACCTGCTGGACTGGCAAACCCACCTGCCAACCCTGCGCCAGTGGAAGGAGGAGGGGCGAATTCGCTACATCGGCATCACCCATTACACCGCATCGGCCTATGACGAAGTTGAAGCGGTGCTCAAGGCCGAGCCGCTGGATTTCCTGCAGATCAACTATGCGCTGGATGATCGCGCTGTCGAAAAGCGCATTCTGCCGCTGTGTCGCGAGCGCGGTGTGGCGGTGATCTGCAATCGGCCGTTCGGCGGCGGTGGGCTGCTGGGGAAGCTCAAGGACAAACCGCTACCGGGCTGGGCCGCTCAGGTCGGGGTCAAGAGCTGGCCGCAACTGACCCTCAAGTTCCTGTTGTCACATTCGGCGGTCACCTGCGTTATCCCCGGCACCGGCAACCCGCGCTACATGGCGGAAAACGCTGGCGCAGGTTTCGGACCGATGCTGACCGATGCGCAGCGGCATCAGTTGATTGCGTTGGTGGATTGACCGAACGGCCTTGCGGAATGTGTCCCGTGTAGGAGCTGGCTTGCCAGCGAAAATCGTCAACGATGACGCGTTAATCCTGATGCCCCACGGTGGCCTCGGGTTTTTCGCTGGCAAGCCAGCTCCTACAGGAGGGAATTGTGGTTGTCGCACCGTTGTAGGCGCTGTCGAGTGCAACGATGCTGCGATGGCGCAGTGTCAGGCGCCATAGATGTTTGTCCAACCTTATCGGGCTTGTGGTGCTGTTCGTGGCCGGTTGGATCCTGGCGCGGTACGCCGCAGCCAAACCCTGGCAGGGTAGCGTTGCGCTGGCGGTTGTCGGTGCGGCGCTGATCGCGGCGATCATCGCGCTTGGCGGTTGAGAGCCGTCATTCGTCTCCTATACTGAGTCGCTGACTGGCTCGATAACCCACTCGAAAACCACCCCGATAACCATCACTTCAAGGAGATCAATCATGACAATCCGCATTGGCGATGAGGCACCGGATTTCACCGCCGACAGTACTGAAGGTCCTATCCGCTTTCACGAGTGGATCGGTGACGGTTGGGCCATCCTGTTCTCGCATCCGAAGGACTTCACACCGGTGTGCACCACAGAACTGGGCTGCATGGCGCGGTTGAAACCGGAGTTCGACAAGCGCAACACCAAAATCGTCGGGCTGAGCATCGACCCGGTCAGCGACCACCACGCCTGGGTTGGCGATATCGAAGAAACCCAGGGCCATGCCGTCAACTACCCCATGATCGGTGATGACAACCTGGTGGTGGCCAAGCTTTACGACATGATTCACCCCAATGCCAGCGGCGGCAAACGCACCGCCGTGGACAACGCCACCGTGCGTTCGGTGTTCATCATTGGCCCAGACAAAAAGGTCAAGGCGATGCTGATCTACCCGATGAGCGCCGGGCGCAATTTCGATGAAGTGCTGCGATTGCTCGACTCACTGCAACTGAACGCCAAACACACCGTTGCCACGCCGGTGAACTGGCGCCCGGGTGAAGACGTGATCATTCCGACATCGGTGTCGGACGAGGATGCCCGCAAGAAATACCCGGACGGGTTCAAAACCTTGAAGCCGTATTTGCGAGTGGTCCCACAACCGAAATAACCCCTATCGCGCAGTTGTTACAGATCGTTCCCACGCTCTGCGTGGGAACGCCTCAACGGACGCTCTGCGTTCGGCTTTTGATTGGGACGCAGAGCGTCCCGGGCTGCATTCCTTTGCTGCGCGTGGGAACGATCAAACCCTATGCCTGCTGCTCAAACCAAATACTTGCGAAACCACCCCAGCGTCCGCTCCCACGCCAGGTCCGCTGCCGCCTTGTCATAACGCGGCGTGGAGTCGTTGTGAAAGCCGTGATTGGCGCCGGGATAGATGAACGCTTCATACACCTTGCCCGAGTCTTTCAAGGCTTTCTCATAGGCGGGCCAGCCTTCATTGATCCGCGTGTCCAGCTCACCGTAGTGCAGCATCACCGGTGCCTTGATGCGCGGCACATCCTTGGCCTCGGGTTGGCGACCATAGAACGACACGGCAGCCCCCAGTTCTGGATACGCCACCGCCGCGGCATTGGTAACCCCACCGCCATAACAGAACCCGGTAATGCCGACTTTTCCGGTGCCGGCGTCATGTTTCATCATCCATTCAACCGCCGCGAAAAAGTCATTCATGAGTTTTTCCGGATCGACCTTTTCCTGCAGGGCACGGCCCTTGTCATCGTTGCCGGGATAGCCACCCACCGACGTCAGACCATCCGGTGCCAGGGCAATGAAACCTGCCTTGGCCAGACGCCGGGCGACGTCCTCGATGTAGGGGTTGAGCCCACGGTTTTCATGCACGACAACCACTGCGCCGACCTTGCCGGTGGCTTTCGCCGGGCGCACCAGATATCCGCGTACTTGCCCGTGGCCCTTGGGAGACGGGTAGGTGATGTACTCGGCAATGATGTCCGGGTCGGTGAACTCGACTTGCTCGGCCAGTGCATAGTTCGGGCTCAAGGAAGCGAGCAGCGCACTGGCGGTCAAGCCACCGAGGGTAAACAGCGCGGCACGGTCGAGAAACTCGCGTCGATTGATCAGGCCGTGGGCGTAGTAGTCGTAGAGCTCCAGCAGTTGCGGGGAAAAGTCTTTCGCAGTGAGGCGGGTCATGGGGGCACTTCCTCGGCGGGTTAAATACAGCGACCGTAGGAGCGAGCTTGCTCGCGAAAAACCTGTAGACGCCGCGACCAGTCAGGATGCTCGCGTCATCGTTAACGTTTTGCGCGAGCAATCGAGCGTCGACCGGCTGCTCCTACAGTTCCTTAACTGACCGGCATTAGGGCAAGCCTGGCTCCTACAAAGTCCTGTGGCGTTTACAACACCGAAGCCGTCTGCGGCAGTTTCGGCTGGCGATACAGGTCCAGCAGCACCTGGTCGAGCACAGACGATGCGCCG